>JAQCNI010000064.1 GCA_028275105.1 Halorubrum sp. | reverse complement strand
CGACCGCGGACGGTCGCCTTGGGCGACCTCGCGCCTCCACCGTCAGAACTCCGTGACGACCTCGACGCCGCGGACGTCGTAGTCGTCCATCGCGGCGAGCCGGTCGGAGACGGCGGAGAGGCCGACCTCGTCGCTCACGAGCGCGCCGGGATCGACGTCGGTCGACTCGAGAAGCGCGAACAGGTCGTCGTAGCTCGTCGGCGGCATCCCCCGCGCCCCGACGAACGACACCTCCCACCGGGTCATCCAGTCGGTCGGGAGCGACACCTCGCCGCGCTCGGCCTCGGTCGTCAGCCCCACCTGGACGTGGGTCCCGCGGGGGCGAACGGAGCGGATCGAGTTCCGGCACGTCTCGGCGATCCCGAGGGCGTCGACGGAGATGTCGGCGCCCCCATCGGTACGGTCCCCGATGCGGCCCGGCACGTCGTCCGCGGCGTCGGGGTCGCCGCCGGCGTCGTCGTCGTCGTCGGGCCCAAGCTCGGTCGAGTTCACGAGTTCGTCGGCGCCGAGATCACCCGCGAGTGAAAGCGTCTCGTCGTCGACGTCGACGGCGATCACCCGTGCCCCGACCGCGTCCGCGAGTTGGATGGCCGACAGCCCGACGCCGCCACAGCCGTGGACGGCGAGCCGGTCGCCGGCCGCCAGTCCGGCCCGCTCGACGAGCGCATGGTACGCGGTCATGTACCGACAGCCGAGCGCCGCGGCGTCGCGGGCGGAAAGCCACGACGGCCGCTCGATGAGGTTGTAGTCCGCGCGCGGCACCGCCATCCGTTCGGCGAACGCGCCCGGCACGTCGGGTTCGAAACCGAGCGCGCTCCCGTCGGCACAGACGTTGCCGTGTCCCTGCCGGCAGTATCGACAGGTCCCGTCGCCCAGCGAAAACGGGACGACGACGCGGTCGCCGGGGGTGAATCGGTCGACCGCGTCGCCGACGGCGATGACCTCGCCGGCGGGTTCGTGGCCGAGCACCTGCCCCCGGGGGACGCGGTCGTCGGCCCACTCGCCGTGGCCCTTCCAGGCGTGCCAGTCGCTGCGACAGACGCCGCAGGCGTCCACCCGGACGACCGCGTCGTCGGGCCCCGGTTCCGGGTCCGGCAACTCCCGGATCGCCAGCGGCTCGCCGTGCTCGCGGAGGATCGCGGCTCGCATGCGCCCCGGTTCGTGGCCGCTGGTCAAGAACCCCCCGTCCGGGCGTCGGATCGGTGGCCGCGCCGACATGGGGGGTCCCGAGCAACACGTATTGTATATCCGACACGATCGCGGGTATGGCCTCCCCGACCGGTCCCCGGCCGGGGGCCCCCTACCGTCGACCCGACGTCGACCCGACGCGTCTCCGGACCGAGTCGGCGGAGCCAGATTCGAGTTCACCGGCGTCGACGTGGTCGCCGATCCGGCGGGCGCAGCCGGCGGGAACGGAAACGGGGACCGGGAGGCCGCCGGTACCGAGTGAGCGCGGACGGCGACTCAGACGAAATCGCCGAGGCCCGCCTGTCCGTCGTCATCGGCCGTCTCGTCGCCCGCCGTCTCGTCACCCGCCGTCTCGTCGCCGGTCGTCCCGGCGTCGCCGTCCGTTCCGCCTTCAGCCGCGTCCGCGACGGCCGTCGACTCTCCGTCGTCGCCCGTCTTCATTCCGTCCGACCCCCCCCGGTCTCCCTCTCGGCTCCCGCGTCCGCCCGCAAATGCGCCCTCTGCGTGGTCCTCGACCCGGCGCTCGCGACGTTCCCGGGCGTCCGCGACGATCGATTCGACCTTGTTCGTCGACTCGCCGGAGCCGGTGACGAACGCCACGCCAGCCTCGTCGAGGTCGTAGGCGGCCGCCATCGCGACCGTCAACTCGCGCGGTTTACAGTGGTGGGTAACCGTCTCGAGGAACGGCAACACCTCCCGGCGAGCCGTCGCGACGCTACAGCCGCTCGCCTCGGCGATGTGCCCGACCACCTCGTCGGCGGTCGCGTCCGAGGAGGGCCAGAACTGGGGGCGGCCGTACCGCGTCCAGCCGCCCTTGGTTCCGTCGCGTGCGGCGGCGACGCCGGCGGCCGCGTTGTCGGTCGCGTACCGCCAGTACGTGTACTCCTGTGTGGCGCGCACGCGGCCCAACCAGACGTCGGCGTTCGCGAGGAAGTCGTACGCGCGGGTCGCCTCCCCGGCATCGTACACGTCGAGCATGTTGCCCTCGATCCACTTGGTGAGGTCATCGGGGGTCTCGTCGACGGCGTACGCCGATCGCAACGACGCCTCGGCCGACTCCTCCTTCAACACCGCGTCGAGGAACGGGAAGATCCCCATCGCCTTGTCGCGGTCGGCGGTGACGACGTCGTCGAGGGTGATCGACGACCGGCCCTCACAGGCCGCCTGGAGGTCGTTGACCGCCCCCCGGAGGTCGCCGCGGTTACGCTCGGCGATCCGCTGGAGCGCGTCCGACTCGAACTCGATCCCCTCCTTCCGGCAGATGTCGCGGAGGACTGGGACGATCGACCGGGCGGCGACGTCCCGGAACTCTATCTCCCGCGTCGCGCTCCGAAGCCCCCGCGACATCCCGTAGTAGTCGTTGGCGATGAGCACGATCGGCTGGCCCGAGTCGGTGACGAGATCCCTGATCGCCGAGGCGCCGCCCCGATCGTAGTTGCCGTGGATGTTGTCCGCCTCGTCGAGGATCACGAGCTGTCTGGAGGCGGTGTCGCCGCCGCTTGCCCCCCCACCCGCGGCGCTGCCGCCGAGGGTGGCGTTGCGGGCCGCCCGCCCCGCCGACCGTTCGATCACGTCCGCGGTCCGTTGATCGGACGCGTTCAACTCGACGGTCTTCCAGTCCATGTCGTTTGCCAGCGCGTGTGCCGCGCTCGTCTTGCCCACGCCCGGGCTCCCGTGGAGAACGACGGCCTCACCGTGGTCGTCCCACGACCGCGCCCACTCCGCGAACGCGTCGCGAGCCTTGTCGTTGCCGCGGACCTCCGAGAGGGTGCTCGGGCGGTACGACTCCGTCCAGTCGGCCATTACCGGAGGAAGGCGCGAGCGCCGTTTAGTGGTTGCGGAGCGGGGTTCGTTCCGGCCGAACTGTGGCCCACGATTCGCCCTCTCCGTCAGCCCTCCTCGACGACCGCGTCCGCGACGACCGCCTCCGCGACCACCGGGGCGACGCTGACGACGCTACACCCCCGCTCGATGGTGTCGGTACCGACGATCCGGTCGACGCCCGCGCTCCGGAGCCTCGTCGTCGCGTTCGCGGCCACCATCGGGTGGATACAGGCGGCGATCACGCGCCCGGCCCCGCGCTCGGTCAGGACGCCGACCGCCTCGCTCATCGTCGACCCGGTGGCGACGATGTCGTCGACGACGACGACGTCCCGTCCGCCGACGGGCGCGTCCGACGGCGACACCGTGACCGCGCCCGTTTCCCGGTCGCGATGCTTCTCGAAGTAGTCCGTCTCGCCGCTCCCGTACGCGTCACGGACGGTTTCGGCGATGCCGATCGCGCCGCCGTCGGGCGCGAGGAACAGGGGATCGTGGAGCGCCGGGAGCGGATCGGCGAGGACGCTCGCGGCGTCGACGACGTCGACCGGCACCGAGTAGAAGTCGGCGACCGCCGACTCGTGGGGGTTGACGAGGACGACACGGTCGGTCCCCGTCGATATCGCACGCGCCATGGCCCGCGCGGAGACCGGTTCGCCGCCGCCGAACGACCGGTCCTGTCTGGCGTATCCCATGTACGGGATGACCGTCGTCACGCGGTCGGCACCCGCCTCGCGGACCGAGTCCTGTAACTGGAGCAGTTCGACCCACGCGCCGTCCGAATCAGTCGTCGCGACAACGGTCGCCGAATCGCCCTCGAACCCCGGGACCGCGGCAAGCGTCTCGCCGTCCGGGAACCGGTCGTACGTCGCCGTCGCCAACGGGCGCCCGGTTTCCTCGGCCAGCGCGGCCGCGAGCGACTGGGAACTCGACCCGGGTACGATCATGGAGGGCAATTTCATTGACTCCGGTAAACCAGTTTCCCTCCCCGCAGCAGTTCGCGGGAGTCTCGACCCCCACGGACCCCCACCGGGCTGCGGGGGATACGGGACCGTCAGTCCCGACGAAATACGGGCGGGGAGAACACGACGAGGTTACCCAACTGAGCCCCGCCGAGGATGACACGCTCCGGCCCGGTGGCGGTCAGCACGGGGGCGGCACCGACCAGCGCCTTCCGGCCCATCACACCACGGACGCGACTCTAACGCAGGGTTCCGCCGCTCGGTCTCCACCGGGCGCCGCGAGGGTCCACGCCGTCAGCGCGGTCAGATGAACTCGGAGTTCCGGGGGCCGTTCGTGATGTGAACCTCGAACGGCCGGGTGCCGACGGCATCCCGTTCGACGAGGTGCCAGTACGTCTCGGCCATCTCGTCGGGGTCAAGAAACGTGTCGTCGCCGCGATCGGAGAACTGCTCACGAACGCTCGGCGAGTCGATCTGCCCGTCGATGACGACGTGCGCGACGTGAATCCCTTCGGGACCGAACTCCTGAGCCATATCCATCGCCATCCCGCGGGCGGCGAACTTCGCGGCCGTGAACCCGATCGCCCCGCCGAGACTTCGCACCGCGGACGTCGCGCCGGTGAAGATGACCGTCCCGCCGCCCGTCTCCAGCATGTCGGCGACCGCCTCCTGCGAGCAGACGAACGCGCCCCGGCCGTTGACCGCCCACGCCCGTTCGAACTCCTCGACGCTCAGGTCCATGAGGCCCTTCCAAGAGGGGGCGCTGGCGTGATTCACGAGGACGTCGACCGGACCGAACGCCTTGCGGACCGTATCGAACCCCTCACGGATCCGGTCGACGTCCGTGAGATCGGTCCGGACGGCGAGTCCCTCGCCGGGATCCGGAAGGTCCGCGGCGAGCTCCTCGATGTAGTCCGCAGACCGGGCGAACAGCGCGACCTGACAGCCCTCGGCCGCGAACGTTCGCGCCAGCGATTCACCGAGTCCCGGACCGACGCCGGCGATGACTACCGTACGAGTCATACGGTCGTTACGGATCCAATCGGCTAAATCGTGGTGATTTCCGTTCGAGAGCCATCCAACCGAACGTTTTCCCGCTTCACTCCCCGTTGACACCGCTTGGAGTACACGACGCTCGGGGCGTCCGGCACGAAGGTGAGTCGGATCGGGATCAGGACGAACACGTTCGGCGGCGACGCGGACTGGCATCTCTCGGCCGAGCAGGCACGGGAAGTCGTGGACACGGCCATCGCCCACGGCATCAATTTCTTTGACACCGCGAACGCGTACAATGCCGGCGAGAGCAAGCGGGTGGTCGGGGACGCCCTCGATGTGGGCCCATCAGTTCGCGGAGGCACGCCATGCCGCCGAGCGTGACGGATACGACCCGTTCGTCACCATACAGAATCACTACAGCCTCGCGTACCGCGAGGAGGAACGCGAAATGGTCCCGCTCTGCGAGAAGCAGGGCGTCGGCCTCATTCCCTGGAGCCCGCTCGCCCGCGGCTTTCTCACACGCCCCCGACGAACTGGAAGCGACCGTTCGCGGCGAGACCGACGAATACCTCCACCGGCGGATGGAGACGTACGCGGTCAACGGGAGCCGGGAGGTCAACGAGCGCGACGAGAAGGCGAGAACCCGGTGAGACGGCGGAAACACGACAAGGGCGGATATTTACGCGCGCGGCGGCAACGACGGCGTAATGACAGACACCGGAGACCGGGTCGCCCTCGTCTGCCCGTCGTGTTCGTCGGGCGAGCCGACCGTCCACGAGGTTCTGCGGGCGGGTGGGCAGGCGACCGTCCGCTGTGCCGACTGCGACCACACCCACAAGACGGCGATCACTGAACCGGAGACGGTCGACGTCACCGTCGTCGTCTCCCAGGAGG
Source organism: Halorubrum sp. (assembly GCA_028275105.1). Classification (GTDB taxonomy): domain Archaea; phylum Halobacteriota; class Halobacteria; order Halobacteriales; family Haloferacaceae; genus Halorubrum. Next base: position 16,823 of record JAQCNI010000064.1, on the reverse strand, counting down.
GCGAGTCGTTCACGACGGAGATGGCGGTCCCCGTCGACGGGACCGTCGCGACCGGCGAGGAGTTCGTCGTCGACACCGACGATGCGCTGATGCAGGTTCGGATCACGGGGATCGAGCTCGGTCCCGAGCGACGCGTCGAGGAGGCCGGCTTCGACGAGGTCGAGACGCTCTGGACCCGCGCAGTCGACAACGTCGCCGTCGACGTCACCCTCCATCCGAAGGACGGTGACGCCGACCACACCCGTTCGATCCGGGTGAACGTCCCGGGCGACATGGAGTTCGAGGTCGGCGAGTCGGCCGAGTTCGGCGACGAGGAGTTCTCGGTCGAGGGGCTCCACATCCGCGACGATGCCCCGGAGTACCGCCACGAGAAGCTCGATCACCCCGGTGACATGGCGTACGCAAAGGACCTGAAACGGGTGTACGCTCGCGACGAGAGTCTGACCGCATGGTCGGCGTGGTGACCGGGGGCCGCTGCTAGTCGGGGGATATCGTCTTCCACAGGCCGGTCGGCCATCGCCATTATTCCCGTCCGACGCGGTCCACGAGATATCACAATATCTCGGCCAGTCCGACGTCGTCCTCGAATACGTCAGCGGAAACTGGCTGTGAGGGACGCTGGCGCGACCACAAAAGATGATCGCTCGTCTAACGCGCTTTGTGCGCCGTTACTCAGATGACGCGGTTCTGGAGGTAGTCGAGGTGTTTCGCGTTGTAGACGATCCTGACTTCGTCGGTGGCGGGACTACCGATACAGGTCAGCCGGACGTCCTTCTCCTCGACTTCCTCGTCCGAGAGGATCTGCTGCATGTCCATGTCGATTTCGCCCTGACTCACGATGGCGGCGCAGTTCGCACACGCGCCGGCCCGACACGAGAAGGGCCAGTCGTAGCCCTGTGCCTCGGCCGCCTCGAGGATGTACTCACCTTGGTTAACTTCGAGCGTGCCGTAGTCCTCCCCGTCGAGGCTGGCGTCAGCAGCCTCCTCGAAGAGGTCGTCATCGTCCATCGACCAGCCGTGATCGTCGAGCACTTCGTAGTTGAGGTATTCTACTGTAGGCATCAATTGATAGTTGGTTCTCCACCTCATTAGGCTTTGCTGTTCACCGGTCTTCGGGGAGCCTCGTTGGGATCATCGGCCGGGAGAACCGTCGGTAGATCGGCCGAACATGGACATCGTTCTTGCGGCGTCCTCACCGTCGGTCGCGATCGCGGGGCAAGGTTCATGTCGATGGCAACGTACGTATTTTTCATGTCGGAAGACGATCACCGCGGCACTCGGCGGGCGATCGAGGCCGCGGCTCGGAAGCGTGGCATCGAGGATCCGGACCGGGGAACCGGTCCCCGGGTCGCGCGGGTGCCGGAGTCACACGTCAACGATACCTTCGACGTCGACGGAATCGAGACGAAACGTGGGGAGTCGCTACTTGAGGCAACCCTCGCCGAAGTGGACGGCGTGAGCGCCGCCTCCGTCACCCAGCGTAACGGGACCGTCGGCGTCCACCACGACCGATCGGTGTCCCGGGTTGAGCTCAAGGAAATGCTCGAATCGTGCGGGCTCGTCGTCGCGCCCGGCGACGAGGCGTTCGCGAGCCGGCGCGCGTCGCAATTCGCCTCCGCCCGCGTCGCCGTCGCCGTCCTGTTCGGGCTCATGGTCGTGACTCCGTACATCGGCGTCATGTACCCCACGCGCGTTGAGTGGTTGTTCTACGACCCGGTCACCGTCGCGTACCTCCAGTCGATCCTCGAGTCACGCGTCGCGACGCACTTCTTCGTCAACCTGGCCGCGCTTTCGGGCATCGCCTTCGTCGTCGCCTGCGGTCCGATGATCCGCCGCGCCGCCGCGGCCGCGACGGAGGGTCGCGTAACGAATGAACTCGCATTCGTCGTCGGGGTCTGTTCGGTGTTCGGGTACAGTACGCTCGCGGCGTTCACCGGATTCGGCGGGACCGTCCACTACGACCTCGTCGCGTACGCCGTCGCGGGCGTCACGGTCTGGCGTCACGTCGCGGCCGACACGGCTGAAACGCCCCTCCAGCAGGCGGTAGCCGAGGCGGATGGGGAGTCCACCGGTTCCATCGACCCGGACGCGGGCGAGGATCCGGTCGCACTAACCGACGGCGGTCGGTGATCGACGTCGCCCGCAACGACCGACCTACTTCTTGACGGCCACCGTTTCCGATTCCGACTCGTCGACCGCGACGGTTCCCTCCATCGTCACCGGATCGTCGACCGTGACGATCGTATCCCACGACCCCTCGGGAACGACCGTATTGACCATCAGCCGGAAATCGTGGTCGAAACGGTCGCTTTCGGTCCACGCCGGGAGGGTTTCGCGACGCTTCCGCACGAATCGCTCGCGGAACCCGTCCATCTCGCCCCCCGTGTCGGGGTCCCGCGACGGGACGACACACCGCTGGCAAGGATTGACGCCGATGAGTTTGGCGTCGCCGACGGCGACACGGATCCCGACCCCGTGGTCGTCGAACAGGCGGTCCTCCCAGAACGCGGGGGTGTCCGCGAGGATGACGTTCGGCCTGAACCGGCGGCGGGCGTCCGTCGCGTCGGCGATCCCGTCGAACCACGACGCCACCGCCCGGAGCGTGGCCCGGGAGATCACGGTCGGACCGGGTGCGGCGCGGTCGTCCGGGAACCCGCCGTTCGGGTCGCGAACGAGGTCGACGTCGTAGCCGAGGTACTCGCCCAGCCACGCCGCCATCGCGTCGTCGTCGTCCGGCAGCGAAAAGGTCCGCTCGTCGGCCGCGGCGTCGCCACGTGCCGGCCGCTCCATCGTCACTGCCGTCGGCGTCGCGTCGACCGGCCCGGCGAGTTCGTACCTCGCGCGAAGCCGGTGGATCGCCGGCTCCCGCTTCCCGTTGACGTAGCCGCCGTCGCCGCCGACCGACGCCGTCTCGGGGTCGACGCCGGCCTCGACGAACGCGTACGTTCGGTCGCCTCGAAGCGCACCTCCCGTGCCGAGTTCAGCGCGGTCGACGTGGACGCCGTCCAGCGACTTCACCGGATACGCGACCAACCCGCCGACGCGTGTCATACGCGCCGTTCGGCGGATGAACGCAAAAATCCGGCGCCGCGGGCGAACCTCAATACGACTCCGTTGCCGCGCCAAGCCGGGGGAAACCGGAGATTACTCCGCGTCGGCTTCGTCGTCTTCGTCGTCTTCGTCGTCTTCGGCGGCTTCGTCGTCTTCGTCGTCTTCGGCGGCTTCGTCGTCTTCGTCGTCTTCGTCGCCGGCAGCCTCATCGTCCTCGTCCTCTGATTCCTCGGTCAGGCCGGCCGCGTCCAACGCGTTGCCGACCTCGTCCTCCGGAACGGATCGGTACCCGTCATCCGCCGTGACCGTCGCGACCGCAAGGTCGCCGGGGCCGAACTCGTCGTCGTGGGCGGCCAGCGCGCGGACGCCGAGTTGGATCCCCTCCTCGAGCGAGAGGTTGTCGTTCCATTCCTCCTCGAGGACCTCCTGAATCTCCGATCGACCGCCGCCGATGACCGTCGCCTTCCACTCGTTCGGGGTGCCCGACGGGTCGGCTGCGAACAGTCGGGGCTCCCCGTCGTCGATGCCGCCGATGAGAAGAGCCGCGCCGTACGGCCGCGTGCCGCCTCGCTGTGTGTTCTCCTGAATGTGGTCGGTCACGAACTTCGTCAGCGTCTCGACGCCGACCGGCTCGCCGTAGCGGAGCCGGTTCCCCTGCGCCTGTCGGCGCGCGAGATCGATGAGCTGCCGGGCGTCGGCGACGTGGCCCGCGCTCGCCGTCCCGAGATGGTCGTCGAGCTTGTGAAGCTTCTCGATGCTCTCGGCCTCCATCAGCGTGGAACTCGGACGCGACATCGCGACGAAGACGATGCCGTTGGCCGTCCGGACGCCGAGACTCGGCGCGCCGCGCGAGACGGCCTCGCGAGCGTACTCCACCTGATAGATGCGCCCGTCGGGCGAGAACAGCGACGTCCCGCGGTCGTATGCCTGCTGGTCGTTGCCGCCCCTCATCGCTTCTCACCCACCCTCGCGGTCGCGAGTTCGCTCATTATCACGTATTACGCGGGACGGTTGAAAAACCCTCCTTAACCGGTACGCGGGGCGGGGCCGACGATGGCGTCCGGGCGGGCCAGAAACGCGTTCGATCGTCGGCCGCCCACCCCCTACGACGAATATATGCCGCCGGAGACCGTATCATTCATTACGTTGTTACCCCATCGAACCATCCCGCTGATCGTTGCCTGTTTCGTCGCCGTCGCGGCCACCGTGGCCGTCGGCGGGGCCGCGGCGGTACCGGACGCACGGATCACGATTGATGCGGTCGGGGCGACGCCCGCCGACCCGGTCGTTGGCGAGCGAACGCTGGTGAACGTCACGGTCGCGAACTCGCCGGGGAGTCCCGACGCGGCCGAAGTGACCGAAGTACGGCTCCTCGACGCCGACGGCGACGTTCGCGACGGCGCGACGACCGTCGGGTCGGTATCGCCCGGCGACGACCTCGACGCTCAGCTTTGGACGCGGTTCGACGAGCCGGGCGAACGGCGGCTCACGGTCGAGGTCGTCGCCGCCGAGCCGACCGATGACGACGAGGACGGTGACCGGCCGGTCGTCCGCGTCGAGCGCGACCTGATCGTTGCCGTCGAACCCGCGGCGACGAGCGTCAACCTTCGGGCTCGCGCGCTGGACCCCGAGGACCTCCAAACCGACGAGGAGGGCAGCGACGTCGGGGTCGGCGGCGTGGACGGCGTTGGCGGAGTTGAGGGCATCCTCGGCGGCGGTGGCGGCGGACTCGACTCCGACGAGGACGACGGGGCCGTCGAGCCGATGGAGTCCCCCGTCGCCGTGACCGTCGTCAACACCGGCACCGTCGCGGCCGACCGTGTGAGCGTGACCGCCGCCGGCGAACCCGTTGCGGGCGTGACGCCCACTGCTGGCGACGGGACCGCCGCCGGAAATGGAACCGCCGCCGGCAACGGGGCCGCCCCCGGGGTCGATGCGGGACCGTTCGTCGTTGAGGACGTCGCACCGGGCGCGGAACGACAGGTGGTCGTCGACCTCGGCTCGCTGGACCGCCGCTCGGCGGTGACGTTCACGGCGCGATTCCGGTCGAGCGCCGGACCGCCGGGCGGCGACGTAACGACCGGCACGTCCGAAACCGAACTGGCGTACCCGCCGCGCGACGGTAGCCCGACCGTCACCGACGCGAGCGTGACCACGACTGACGACGGCCGGATCGCCGTCGAGGGCAACGTGGGGAACACCGGCGACGCCGAGCTTGGCGGCGTCGTCGTCGCGGTCGTCGACGCCGAGGGGGTCACGCCGACCGCGGCTGGCGGCGGCTACTTCGTCGGCACGGTCGGCGGGAGCGACTTCGTCCCGTTCGACCTCGAGACGACCGCGAACGCGTCCGTCGCCACGGAGGTCCCGATCCGAATCGAATACACCGACCGCGGCGTGCGGTACGTGGAGACCGTGACGGTCGACGTCCCCGCCTCCGAGATGGACGGATCGGGGGCGCCCCCCGACGCGACGGGGGAGAACGCCGCTCCCGGGCTCCTCGGTACGACCGGCGGGAGCGGGGGGATCGCGGTCGTCTCGGGTCTCGCCGGCGTTCTCGGCCTCGTGGCGGCCGCCGTCGTCGGCGTCGTCGTCCGTCGTCGGGATGTATAGCGTCGAGCTTGGCGGGGTGACAAAGCGGTATCCCGGCGGCGGGAGAGACCCGGTCGTCGCGCTCGACGACATCGACTTCGCGGCCGAACCGGGGGAGTTCGTCGCCGTCGTCGGCCCGAGCGGTTCCGGGAAGTCGACGCTGTTGAACGTGCTCGGGCTCCTCGATGACCCGACGAGCGGCCGCCGCCTTCTTTCGGGGACCGACGTGACGGCCCTCTCCGTCGCCGAGCGCACCGCCGCCCGCAAGGAATCGATCGGGTTCGTGTTTCAGGACTTCCACCTGTTGCCGACGCTGACCGCGGTCGAGAACGTCGCGCTCCCGACCGCCTTCGACCCCGGCGACGAGTCCGACCGGGCCGTGGACCTCCTCGATCGCTTCGGACTCGGCGACCGGCTTGCCCACGAGCCCGCGGAGCTGTCGGGGGGGCAGAAACAGCGCGTCGCGATTGCCCGGTCGCTCATCAACGAGCCGGCGGTGTTGCTCGCGGACGAGCCCACCGGGAACCTCGACACCGACACCGGCGAGTCGATCCTCGCCGAGTTCGAGCGGGTCAAAGCCGAGGGGGTCGCCGTCGTCGCGGTGACCCACGACCCGCTGGTCGAACGGTACGCCGATCGGGTGGTCGAACTCACCGACGGCGTGCTCGCCGGTTCGGCCGCCGAGCGGAGATCGATGGCCGACGAGGGGACGGTGGCGGGCGCCGGGGAGATGATGGCCCCCGGAGAGATGACGGGCCCCGGAGGAATGATCGATCCCGAGCAGACGACGGGTGGGTCGGAATGAGCCTCACCGCGTGGCGACCCGCGGTAGCGATGGCAGCCCGGAACCTCCGCCGAAACCGGGTCCGGACGGTCCTCGCGGTGCTTGGGGTCTGTATCGGCGTGCTCGCGGTCGCGTCGCTCGGGATCCTTGGGAACGTCCTCGCACTCGGCGCCGACGACGCGATCGGCGACGTCGGCACGCAGGTCGTCCTCTCGCCGAACGCCGACGCCGGCGTGGAGGCGCTCTCCGAGAACGACGTCGACTCGATTCGACGGGCGGTCGGTGAGCCGGCGGTCGTCCCCCTGTACACCGATAATGCGATCGTCGAAGGGACCACGGACCGGTCGTTTGCGACCGTCTACGGCGTCGAACGGCCTGCCCTCGCGTTCGAGGCCGCCGAGGGTCAGCTCCCGGATAGACACCGGGGCGGCGCCATCGTCGGCGCGAACGTGGCCGACGAACTTGGCGTCGGCGTCGGCGACACCGTCGACGTCGCCGGCACGCAGGTCCGCGTCGTCGCCGTGCTCGTCGGGACGGAGACGTTCTCTCCGGTTGCGCCCGACGACGCCGTCTTCCTCCCCACGTCCGCGTTCGACGCGGACGGGTACGACCAGGTCCTCATCGTTGCCGACTCCGGGGCGGCCGCGGGCGCGGCGGCGACCGCGGTCCGGGAGCGTGTCAACGCCCGCCAAGAACGCGTCGACGTGTTCGAACTCGGCGCGATAGTGGACGAGATTGAGGGATTTTTCGACCTGCTCGGGACCTTTCTCCTCGGGTTGGGCGGGATATCGCTCGTCGTCGCCGGCGTTTCGATCCTCAACGTTATGTTGATGAGTACGGTCGAACGCCGCGAGGAGATCGGGGTGATGCGCGCGGTCGGCGTGACCCGTCGCGACGTGCTCCGCGTCCTGCTCGCGGAGGCCGGCCTCATCGGCGCGCTCGGCGCGGCGGTCGGCACCCTCCTAACCGTCGTCGTCGTCGCCGCCGTCGTCGTCGCGACGCCCGCCGTCGATGCCGGCCTCGTTCTCGACCCGACGAACGGGTACTACCTCCTGCTCGCGCTCGGGTTTGGCGTCGGCGTCGGCCTGTTGAGCGGCGCGTATCCCGCGTGGAAGGCCGCCAACGAGCGGCCGGTCGAAGCGCTCCGGAGCTAGGTTCCGTCGTCCCAGTCGCGCGAGACGGGCGTCTCGCTCGCGTCGATCGCGGACCGGAGCCAGTCGCTCGCGGCGGCCAACTCGGCGTCGTCGGTCGCGACGAGCTTCAGCCGGTTGTGGCCCGCGTCGCGGTCGGGGTAGCAGCCGACGGTGGCGTCGAACCGGGTCATCGCCTCCTCCAGCGACGGGACGATGTTTGCCTCGGGTTTGACCGTGTACAGGAACGCCGACCGCCGGTCCCCGGTAAACTCCTCGGCGACCGACTCGAACATCGCCTTCAGTTCCTCGGGGATCCCCGGGAAGACGTACACGTTCTCGACCACGCAGCCGGGCGCAAGCCCGACCTCGTTCGGCAGCGGTCGGCTCCCCTCGGGAAGCGCCGCCTCGGCGTCCACGTCGATATCGAGGTCGCGGTCCGGTACCCGCGCCGCGATCGCCGATAGCCGTCCCTCGACGGCCGACCGGGCCAGTTCCGACACCGATAGGTCGCGATCAAACGCGTCGGCGACGGCCTCCACCGTCACGTCGTCGGGCGTTCCGCCGATCCCGCCGGTGACGATGACGCCGTCGAACGCGTCGCCGTACGCCGCGACGCGATCGGCGATAGTCTCTCGCTCGTCCGGCAGCGACAGGATCCGCGCAACCGTGACGCCCCGATCGGCCAACCGCGCCGCAAGCCAGTTCCCGTTCGTGTTCACCGTGTCGCCCGAGAGCAGCTCGTCGCCGACCGTTATCAGCGCGACGTCCATCGGTGGTGGCCGACCTCCATCATATACGGATCGTCGGCCGCGACACTGTTGGTCGTTCCGGTTGGTTGCGGCTCCGGTTGGCCGTGGTCCCGGTCGGTCGTGGTCTCCGTCAACCGTACCCCCGACTACCCCGCCCAGCCGCCCCGGATGTCGTCGGCCACGCGGTCGCGCCACGTCTCGAACGATTCGTGACATCCCGTCGTCTCCTCAATATGTCTGATGAACCCCGCACCGGGAGAGGCAAGGTCGGTTCCACAGAACGGACACGTCGTCGGTTCGACTCCGGGTTCGTTTGATTCCATGACAAGTTCTGCCATGCCAGATATATAATAGCTATGCCCGAAATTGGACAGCGGAAAAACCATCACATACACTATGCTATTTCGTTGATAATCGATCGAACGCTGTTCATTTTGGTTCTCACTCGTCCGATCTAGCGTGTCGGATTCCGGACCGGCCGACGGTCCGACCGACCGATCTCGGACGCGGAAACGGGTCCTCCGGTGCTATCTCCGGCTTCGCCCGAATAACTGACATGGCCCTCCAACTTGGCCGAATCTTCAGCGACGGTGTCGATCGAATACTGACCCGGACCGGGGCGGTGCTACTCGCCGGACTGCTCGCGATCCAGTTCCTCAGACAGGCCGCGGTCAACACGGCGGTCCGCGGATTTCTCCCGTCGGAGGTGGCGGCCGAGGCAGACCTCCTGCTCGTCGTCTCGCTCCTCCTCAACACGGTGTACTTCGTCACCCTTTCGCGGGCGCTCACCCGCCCGGTCCGGGAACTCTCCTCGTTCCCCTCGGAACTCTACACCCGCCGGATCGGGCGTGCGACCCTCTCGATGCTCGTCGGCGGGGCCGTCGTCGGCGTCGAGAACCGCGGAATCGTCGGCGCGCTCCGCTGAAGCTGGGACCTGTCGCGCGGCGACCGTCTCAAACTCGCCGTCCTCGTCGTCCTTGCGGCGGCCATCGGCGGCGTCATCGGGACGGTCGGCACCGTGATCGGCTTGGCCACCGAACCGGTCATCTCTGAGATCGTCACCACGACGGTGTCGTCGGTCCTGTTCGTCTTCCTGTACGGGTTCATGGCGGCGGCGTACCTCCAGCTTCGGGACGAGTCACACGGTGTCGCTGGCTCCCGAACGTCCGGATCGATGGACGGAGTGGTCGTCTCGGACTCCGAACCTCGACTCCGTTTCATCCCTCGGCCGGCGGGTGCCGGCGAGATCCGGGACCGCGGGTTCCGGCGGGATCCGGAGAATATTGCGCGTGACGACCCGATACATCCCCGTGCGTCCCCACCTAAGCATATGGAGTTCCCCGACAAGGACGCGGTGGACCGGCTCGTCGACGATCCGCCCCTCCCCTCGTTTGCGCGCGTCCGGGACGATCCGCCGGCGGACACCGTCGCGAACCCCGTCGCGGCGGCCCGGACCGAGATCGACGGGCTCGACATCGGGAGGCTCGATTCCGGCGGGCTTGACGCCGGGGCGACCGTCGCCGTCGCGGTCGGCAGCCGCGGGATCCACCGCATCGACGACGTCGCCGCCGCGGTCGTGTCGTCGGTCGCGGACCGGGGGTTCGATCCGGTCGTCGTGCCGGCCATGGGGAGCCACGGCGGCGCGACCGCGGAGGGACAGCGCCGCGTCCTCGAACACCTCGGGATCACGGCGGAGTCCGTCGGCGCTCCCATCGACGCGCGGATGGACGTCCGGCGGCTGGACGCCGTCGACGTCGGCGGAACCGAGTTTCCCGTGTACTTCTCGGCGGCCGCCCTCGAGGCCGACGCGGTCGTCGTCGTCAACCGGATCAAACCCCACACTAACTACACCGGGCGCCTGGAGAGCGGGCTGGCGAAGATGGCCCTCGTCGGGTTAGGTAAGCAAGCGGGAGCGAACGCCTTCCACTCGACGGCCATCGAGGCCGGGTACGTCGAGACGCTCACGGCCGGACTCGACGTCATCCTCGCGGAGACTCCCATCGTCGGCGGCCTCGCGCTCGTCGAGAACGTCGACGAGGAGACCGCCCACGTCGAGGCGATCGAGTCGAACTCGTTCGCGGACCGGGAACCGGCGCTGCTGGAACTGGCGTCCGAGTCGATGGCGACCCTCCCCGTCGACGACGTTGACCTGCTCGTCGTCGACGCGCTCGGCAAGGACGTCTCCGGGGCCGGAATGGACACGAACGTCATCGGTCGGTACCGCGTTCTGAATGCGCCGGACCCCGACGAACCGGCTATCGACCTGATCTACGTGCGGGGCCTCACCGACGCCACCGACGGGAACGGCATCGGGATCGGCCTCGCGGACCTCACCAGACGGGCCGCGATCGATCGACTGGATATCGGGCAGACGTACGCGAACGCGCTGACAAGCGGATCGCTGGCGAAGGCTAAGTTCCCGGTCGTCGCCCCGGACGACGAGCTCGCGATCCGGACCGCGTTGTCCGCGCTGGGTGGGTATGATCCCGAGACCGTCCGGATCGTCTGGATTCGGAACACACAGGACCTCGACGAACTGCGCGTCTCGCCGGCGGTGGTGCCGGACCTGCCCGATTCGGCGACGGTGACGGGTCACGACCGGCTCTCGTTTGCCGGCGGGACGCGTTCGTTCGAGGCCGAGTAGGGAACCCGGAGCGCTTTCCGAGACCGAATGGACAACCGCACGTGCTCGCTCGGCGTCGCGTATGGCTCGCTCGGAGGCGAAGATCGAATTCGCCCGAGCCGATTCGAGGCCTTGCCTGTAGGCTAAAGCTTTCATGTCCGACTCCGGAGTTTAGAATATGGACCTACGGATTGACGGAAACGCGGCGCTCGTGACCGCCTCCTCCAGCGGACTCGGGAAGGCGTCGGCGACGGCGCTCGCCCGCGAGGGGGTCGACGTCGTTATCAACGGCCGGGACGAGGACCGACTGGCGGACGCGAAAGCGGAGATCGAGTCGGTCGCGGCGGGTCGGGTCGTCGCACAGCCGGGCGACCTCACCGATCCCGACGACGTGGCCACGCTGGTCGAGACGACCGTCGAGGAGTTCGGGACGATCGACCACCTCGTCACCAGCGCCGGCGGCCCCCCGTCGGGCGCGTTCCTCGACACCGACGACGAGGACTGGGAGGCGGCGTACGAGCTGCTCGTGATGAGCGTCGTTCGGTTGGTCCGCGAGGCCGAACCCCACCTCGCGGCGGGCGACGCCGGGACCATCGTCAACATCACCTCCCGGAGCGTCAAGGAGGCACTCGACAGCCTCGTGTTGTCGAACGCCGTCCGGATGGGCGTCATCGGGCTGGAAAAGACCCTCTCGAAGGAGTTTGCGCCGGAGATCCGCGCGAACGCCGTCCTTCCGGGCCCCCACGAGACGTCTCGGATCCGTGACCTCGTCGAGGATGCCGTCGATCGCGGCGAGTACGACTCCTACGAGTCGGGGTTGGACGACTGGGCCGGTAACCCACTCGAACGGATCGGCGACCCGATGGAGTTGGGCAACACCGTCGCGTTCCTCTCCTCGCCGAAGTCCGGATTCATCAACGGGACCGCGATCACCATCGACGGCGGCTCGACGGGAGCGAACCTATGAAGCCGGTTCCGTTCGACGAGGCGGAGTCCTACGAGCCCGAGGACGGCTGGCGGCGCGTCTCGATGGCCGGTAGCGACCAGTTCAGTTTCGAGTGGTTCGAGAAGCCGCCGGGACACAGCTCACCGCTCCACGACCACGAGAATGAGCAGGTGTGCGTCTGTCTCGACGGCGAGTTGACCGTCGTGACCGAGGACGACGAGGTCACACTCGAGGCGGACGACTCCGTGTTCCTCGAGTCGAACGAGGCGCACCGCATCGAGAACACGGGCGAGGAGACGACGATCGGGCTGGACGTGTTCGCGCCCGGGCGCTCGTTCGACTTCTGGACGGACCGCGAGGAGTAACGGGCCGAGATTTGACTCGCTTCCGAGTACACTTCGAGACGCGAATCACCACGAAATCGCATCCCAAACCCGCGATCCACGCATGAAATACCTCACACGAACGGTCGACGGAACGCCACTCTTGGGCGACGACGACGGATTCGTCCCCCTCTCGGCGGTCGAACCGGACCTCGACGACGTCCGCGGAGCGCTCCCGCGGGCCGCCGCGGGCGATCTCGGCGACGTCGACGATGCGCCCGCCGATCGCCTCGCCCGGGTCGACCTCGCCCTCGGACCGCCGCTCGAACGGATCGGGAAGCTCTGGGGGATCGGGCTGAACTACGCGGAACACGCCGGCGATCTGGACGAACGCCGTCCCGAGGAGCCGGCGAGTTTCATGAAGCCGCGGAGCGCCTTGACCGGTCCCGGCGGGCCGATCCGTCTCCCGCCCACCGAGCAAAGCGAGCGGGTCACGGCCGAGGCCGAACTCGCGATCGTCATGGGCCGGACGTGTCGCGGCGTCGACGAGGGCCGCGTCACCGACGTCGTCGCGGGGTTCCTCCCCGTCATCGATATGACGGCCGAGGACGTGCTCCGGCGCAATCCGCGCTTTCTCACCCGCGCGAAGAGCTTCGACACGTTCCTCGTCGTCGGCTCGACGATCGCCGTGCCTGAGGATCCGATCGACCTCCAGGAACTGACCGTCCGCACGGCGGTGAACGGGACGGTTGCGGCCGAAAACGACGTCTCGAACATGCTGTTCCCGCCGGCCGAGATCGTCTCGTTCCACTCCGACGTGATGACCCTCCACCCGGGTGACCTGTTCAGCACGGGGACCCCGGGCGCGGCACCGATCGAGCCCGGCGACGAGGTCCGCGCGGTCGTGGAGGGAATCGGTTCGGTCAGGGCGTCGGTCGTCCGCGAATAGGCCGGTTTCTGCTTACTTTGGGTAAGAACCAGCCGGGACCGCGACTCGCCTCGCTCACGGCAAACGTCGGAAGCGACGTTGTCAGCGACTGAGGCGGCGCTCTCGAACGCTCACCGGTCCGTGTCGATTCGTGAGGCGATCAGTCCGTTCGCGCGTCCTTCCAGGCCGGATACAACTCCAGTACGGCGATCAGACTGATCACGACGCCGGCGGCAATCATCGCGGTATCAGGATCGATGTCGTCCATATCCATACAGGGTGTTGTAGACGTGAAACAGTTTGGCATTCTGGGTTCCTCATGGAGACTCCTTCTCGAGTGAAGAGCGGTACACTGACCATAGTCAGGCGTCAAGCCGTCGGGCGAACTGATATGTATACGGCGGTCATACGTATTATTGAGTTATGACCGCGGTAAAAAAACGAGCCGACGATGGAAGCGAGACGTCGTTCGCCATCCTCATGGTCGTCATATCGGTGATCATCTTCCTCGCGATCTACGGCAGTGAACAGTCGGATTGAGCCGTCACCCCGATCGCCGCTACCGGGGCGTGTCCGCGAACTGCCCACTCCGACCGAAACTGACGATGTCGGTCGGGTCGAAACAACGCATCCCGCGGTATAAGAAGTGATTTACCTACACGACTTTAACGGCCACGTGTGACTGACGTAACTGAGGAGGCGGCGGAAACAGTGGAAGGAGTCGGTGCTGACGGTCTTAGCCCTGCCGTACTGGCATCCGTCGGTTCGGTAGCACTCGCACTGTACTTCTACTACGTGCGCGGCGACAAACAACGCGGCCAGTTCGTTGGCTTCTGGCCCGTCACGATACTCGCGCTTGCTTCGTACTTCAAACTCGAAGAACTGAAACAGCTGCTGGCGGAAGGCGACGAGTAGTCCGGGCCGTGTATTCTGCGGACTCGCACGGTTGGACGGTGACCATCGCGGGATAACACCCGCGAACTATTTGATCCATCCGCAGAGGCATAACCGTGACACGATCGGACACGTAAGTCGGGACGATGGACGGTCCCTCACCTCTCATCGGCGGACTCACGGGGCCGATATGAGCGGGTTGTCGAAGCTCTGAGTCCGGACTGTACTCGGAGCAGTGTCAGCGTTGAACCGCCAGAACGGGCGTCTCGCCGGCTTGGATGACCTGCTCCGTGACGCTGCCGAAGATGACCCGCTCGGCGCCGCCTCGCCCACGGGTGCTCATGACCGCGAGGTCGGCCTCCACCTCCGTCGCGTACTCCGTGATAACCTGCGTGGGGTTGCCGAACTCAACCGCAACGGTCACGTCGATGCCCTCGCCGGCGTTCTCCTCGACGAGCCGTTCGGCTGCCGTCGCCTGCTCGCGTTTTCGGCGGTCGAGTTCCTCCTCGTCGCGCCCGGCGGTCCCGAGGCCGCTGGAGAGTTCAACGACCGAGAGGACGTGTATCGTGGCGTCGTACCGCTCGGCGTGGCTGAACGCGTGGGCTGCGGCGTCGGTCGTCGCCTCGCTACCGTCCGTCGGGAGTAGAATGGTGTCGTACATTATTTGATTCGTGCGTCGGTCAGTCTGGATATCATTCTTTTATCACTCCGAGAACGCTACTGCTTTCGGGCGATGAGCACCGCGTCAGCGAGGACGTCGTGGCCGATCGGGACGAGCTGAATCACCCCGCCGAGCACAAAGATGTTGACGGTCACGAACCCCGTCAACGGTCCCAGGCTCGCCGCCAACATGCCCAGCGTCCCCACCCCGGTTGCGATGTAGACGAGGCGCTCCTGTCGTCGGATCTGCGGACTTTTCCAGTTGTACAACCCCGTCACGAGGTAGCCGATCCCCATCGCTGCCAGCCACGGGTGCCAGTACGCGTACGCCAGGAGCCCCGGCGTGAGGATGCCAGCGAGGGCAGCCACGTTGATCGCGGTCGCGCCCAAGTTGAGTCCGCCCCACACCAACCAGACTCGGTTGCGTCGGACGGTCGGGGCGGTGTAGGTCACGCCGACGAAGATGATCCCACCCGTCAGGAAGATCCACATGATGACGATGGACGGGATTAAGCCGATCGGGGAGAGTCCGGGATTTTGACTGAACAGCCATGACAGCCCCCAGCCAAGCACCCCTTCAAGGAAGCCGAACAACAGTAACCCGTCACCCGGAAGTGGCGGGCTCAGTAGCCGCCTGAAGTAGCGCGACAAAGCGACGACCGACCGGCGGGAGCGGTCAACGACGCCGCCGACCTCACCGGACATGACTGCCCCGTCCGGGTGATACCCCGCCACAGAGATCATCGATCGGCAGCCGACAGGCGCGGTCCATAGCGTCTCTACGATCCGGTCGGTCAAAACTCCCGGGATTTTACGCCTGCCGGTCTTATCGGTTGAATAGGTTTTGGGCTCTTCTGTATATTGGTGCTCCGAGCCAGTCTCGCTGTTCTGCTAGTTCGTTGAGTTTGTTCAGGGCCTGTTCTTGTTCCAGCACTTCTCTCTTCACGAGTGCTTTGAGGACGATGGGTGAGATCGCTACCTGTGCGTCCGTGACTGTTTGGAGTTCAGGGAGTGCGTGGAGGTCGTCGGTGATCAGAAATTCGACATTTATCGCTTTGGTGAGAAGAGCGCAGGTTCCTTCCCCTTGGTCTATGCGAGAGGATTCGAACTCTCCTTTGACCTGGTGAACGGTTATCTGGTTTAGGTGGTCAAGTACTGTTTCTGAGGCCTCTCCGTGAGTGTCGTCGTACTCTCCTGTGGCTTCCAATTCTTCGACTACTTTTTCGGTTGTGTGGACGTCGAATTCTGTTAGGAAGGTGTCGAGGAGGTCGACTGTGGCGAGAGAGATTAGTGCGCTGGTATCTGCCGCAATCATATTTGTTGGGGCCTCCGTTAGAGTTCTGCGAGGTCGTCGGCCAGATCTTCGCCTTGGTCCAGAATGGTTTTGGAGGCCTTGACGGATTCTGCGTCCTGTCTGCCGATGAATTCTTTGAGGACTTCGAATCCGATTTGATCGTTGAGGTAGAGTTCTACGACTGCCTCTTTAAATTTCTCGTTGTCCTCAATGTCTTCAAGATAGGATTGCAGTGCCTCTTTGATTATTTCGGTCCTATTTTTCTTGCTGACTTCTGCGGCTACGTCCGCTTTCTCGATCAGTTCTTCTGGAAGCCGGAAGTTGACTCTGGTACTGCCCATACTCAGTTCACCTATTGTATGTACATTGTACCCACGAATTGATAAGTGTTAGCCACAGGCCCCAACAAAGAACACGATCCACCACCCCCGCAAAACAGGCCCTGAATACCGATTTCAGGCCCATGTGGCTGAGTACTTAAGTATTCCAGTTAGCCAACGTAATGATTAGTTCAAAAGAGCCTGTCATAGAAAGCGTCACGTACGAAGCAGCAGGGTGCGGAAAGTGTGTCCAGCACAACCACAACCCTGTAAGATGTAGCTTCGGTAGAGGACTTCTTGAATGTCGCGGCTACCGAGACAGTTCCGCTGTTTGAACATCTCGACTTCGATTTTCTGCTGAAGTACGACGTGTTCGCCCCCTCGAAGCGGGGGCGAACACGAGTTCACAAACCACCAGACCTCTTTTGCGGCTTTCTACATTGCTACTACGAGAACGTCTACGGCACTCGGCCAGTTACACGAGAACTCCAGCACAGCCTTGTCTGGTACTATTGTGGACTCGACAAAC
>JAQCNI010000150.1 GCA_028275105.1 Halorubrum sp. | reverse complement strand
TAGGGGGGCATCGCCGGTTCCGTGTTCGTCATCGCGACCGCAACGTACCCCTCCCCGCGGGCGAGGTCGGTGTAGTACCCGAGCGCGCCGAGGTGGTTCGTGTCGTGGACGCCGACGGCGCCGACGCCGAACTCGTCGGCCCGGGCGGTCGCCTCGGAGACGGCGTCGACGGCGACCGCGGGGCCCAAGCGCGCGCCGCCGTCGACGGCGGCGGCGGCACCGGCGTCCCGAACGATCTCGGACTCGCCGTCGACGGCGACGTTGCCGTGTTCGATCCCGCGGACGTACCGCGGGAGACGGATCAGTCCGTGGGAGTCCTTGCCCCGTGCTTCGGCCGCGACGAGCACCTCCGCGGTCGTCCGCGCGTCGGCCGCGTCGACGTCGTGGGCGCGGAAGGCGTCGGCCGCCGTCCGAACGGCGGTGTCCCTGTCGATTTCGTCGCTCGTGTCGGTCGGGTCGGTCACCATCGTGTGGGCCTCGTCCCCCCGGGCGGGTAAATCACGGTGGCGCAGGTCGGCGGACGGTCGTCGGCTACGCGTCCGGCTCGGCCGCGAGCGCCTCGTCGCGCAGCTTCCGGCACCGCTCGCCCTCGACGGTCAGCTCCGGCACCGGCGTCGGCGACCCGTCCGCGTCGACGGCGACGAACACGAAGTACGAGTCGGTCGTTACTTCGCGCTCCCCGGTCCGGGGAGACTCGCGGAACGCCCGGAGCCGGACGCGGACGCTCGTCTGCCCGGCGGCATAGGCGTGCGACTCGATCACACAGGTGTCCCCCTGCGGGATCGGTCGCTTAAAATCGAGCTCGCTGATCTTGGCGGTGACACACGTCTCGCCGGCGTGACGCATCGCCGACATCGCGCCGACCTCGTCCATCCACTTGACGACGTTCCCCCCGTGGGCGGACGCGTAGTTGTTCGTGTGGGTCGGCTGGACGCGCTGGCGGTTCTCGATGTACGTGTCGCTGACGCTGGGCATGCGATCGAAAGGGGCTCAGCGGGGAAAGGCGCGTCGTCGGGCGACGGCGCTCGTCCGATCACCCGATCAGCGGACCGAGCGCGGACGGGTCGCGACTCGGACGCACTCTCTCGACGACGACGACGGAACCCGGCGGACGGCGATGCGAGAGGTGACCGTTCACGGCAGCGTCAGCGTCCCCCGATACCGGGGGGTGCCGGCGGCGTCGACGAGCTCGTACGCGTCCGGCGGCCGGATCCCCCACGTCACGAGTCGGTCGTCGACGCCGTCGACGATCGTGGCCACGAACGAGCCGTGCTTGCGGAGCGTCGCCCGGGGGTGGGGGTGTTCCATCTCGAACTGGCACCGCGCCGTGCGCTCGTCGCCGGAGGGGACGTCGATCCGGAGCCGGAGATCCGAACGGAGTCGCTCGCGAACCGGCGGCGGGTCCGTGCGGAGGAGTCCGTCCCCGTAGGCGTCGATGGCCTCCAGCGCCTCGTCCGGAACGTGGTTCACGACACACCTAACGGCGAGACGGTGATAAGCGCCGCCCCGGATTCGGCCGGACCGACGGACGGACGCCGGAAGGCACACGGGTCGGCGTCGAGGATCGAGCGGTCAGCGGGCCCGTGGATCGTCGCTGACGCCCCAGAACACGCGGTACGCGAGGTAGCCGACCAGCGACGCGAGCCCGAACAACGCGGCCGTCTCGGCGAACCAGACGACCGCGCGCAGAAACCGACTCACCGTCCGCACGAGGATCGTTCCGCCGAACACCGCGACCACGACCCCGAGTCCGGCTAAAGCCGCACGAAGGCGCTCCATGTGGTCCCTTTCGCCCCAGCGGACAAAAACGTGCGCGCGGGGCGACGAGAACGTCCCCGGCCGCGTCAGCGCTTGCCGAGGGCCTCCTCGAAGACGCGCTGTGCGCGCTCGTATCCCTCGTTTCGGTCGACGATCGGGTGGGCGTACTCCGGCGCGAGGTCCTCACGCTCGCGTCGCGACAGGGTCGGCCAGTCGATCACTTTTTCGGCGGACACGTCCCCGAGTTCGGGTACGTACTCGCGGATGAAGCGGGCGCCGTCGTCGTACTTTGCGGCCTGACTCACGGGGTCGAAGATCCGGACGTCGACGGAGTCCGTCCCGGTCGAGGCCGTCCACTGCCACCCGCCGTGATTCGAGGCGTAGTCGTGGTCGATCAGTTGTTTGGTGAAATATCGCGCGCCCCGCCGCCAGTCGATGAGGAGGTGTTTGGTGAGGAAGCTCGCAACCACCTGCCGCGGCCGGTTGTGGATGTACCCCTCCCGTTTGAGCTGGCGCATGCCGGCGTCGACGAGCGGATACCCCGTCTCGCCCGCCGTCCACGCCTTGAACGACGCGTCATCGTCGCGCCAAGCGATCTCGTTGGGGAACGACTTGTAGTTGGAGACGGCCAGATCGGGGTTGTAGTACAGCAGGTGATACATCTGCTCGCGCCAGGAGAGTTCGTAGCGGTACTTGTCGACGTTGCGCCGTTCGCCGCCGGTGACGGCGTCGTACACGTCGCCGGCGCCCGCCCACAGCTCGCGGATCCCGATCGCGCCCGTCGAAAGATACGGCGACATGCGCGAGACCGCCTGCGTCGGAGCCTCGACCGCCCGCGGGAGGTCGTCGCGGGTGTCGTTGTAGGAGGTGATGCCGACGTCGAGAAAGTCGTCGTACCGCTCGCGGGCGGCCCGGTATCCGGCCGCCGGGAGGTCGATGTCGACGTCCGGCTCGGGGACCGTTTTTCCGTCGGAGACGCCCGCCAGCGCGGCCGCGTCCGGCTCCGAATACGGCCCCCGTTTTGGAACCTGCTCCCAGTCGCCGTGGAACTGGCTGTGGTTCGGGTACGACTGCTCCAACCGGCCGGGGTCGACCAACACGAGGTCGGTTCGGCCGTCGGTTTCGACGCCGGCGCCGGCGAGCGCGTCCTCGACGCGCCGCTGGCGGTTGCGTTCGGCCGCCCGGTAGTGCTCGTTGTAGAAGACCGTATCGGCGTCGTGTTCCGCGGCGAGCGCCGGGAGCACTTCGTTGGGCGCGCCCGCCCTGACGACGAGATCGCTACCAAGCTCGCGGTAGCGGTCCTCGAGCGCCGAGACGTGTCGGAGCAAGAACGCCCGTTGCCGCGCCCCGATCGTTCCGAGCAGGTCGGCGTCGTACACGAAGACGGGGACGACCGGATCGTCGGCGGTGGCGGCGCGAGCGGCGGCAGCCAGTCCGGCGTTATCGCGGGTCCGCGGGTCTCGCCGGTGCCAGAACAGGACCATGTGATCGGGTGGGGTCGGAGCGAATAATGTCCTTCGACTCCCGGGCGCGGTGGGGTCACCTTGGCGGAGCCATCCGGATCGGCGGCCGACGGAACCGCCTACGACAGCCGCCCGATCGCGTCGGTGATCACGTCGACCCCGACGTCGATCGCCGGCTCCTCGACGTCGAAGTACGCGGTGTGGTGACCTGACGGGTTGCCCGCGCCGACCCCGAGGTACGCCGCGGTGCCGCCGTGTTCCTGAACGCGTCGGATGAGATAGGATGCGTCCTCGCTGCCGCCGAACTCGGCCGTGGTGGTGCGGTCGACGCCGTCGGTATCCGCCGCGGCCGCCTCCACGACGTCGACGACCGACGCATCGTTTCGGAACGTCGTCGTCTTCCCGTAGAGGCTCGTCTCGTACTCGACGTCGTACATCGTCGCCGCGCCGTCGACGACCTCGCGGGCGCGGCCGAGCATGTACTCGTTGAGGTCGTGGGTCTCGCCGCGCACCTCGAGCCGCATCGTCGCCTCCTCACAGATGACGTTCTGGGCGTTTTCGGCGCGCACCCGTCCCACGTTGATCCGGGTCACCCCGTCGCCGTGTCTCGCGATCCCGTAGAGGTTCCCGATCGCCGCCGTCGTCGCCTGAAGCGCGTTCCGCCCGGCGTGCGGCTCGCCGCCGGCGTGGGCCGGCTCTCCGGTGAACGTAACGTTAAGTTTGGCGTTCGACAGCGGGGTGTCATAGCTGGAGACGACCGTGCCGGTCGGCTCGTCGAGACCGATGTGGACCGCCAGCAGATGGTCGACGTCGTCGAGGTGGCCCGACTCGGCCATCGGCTTCCCCCCGCGCCCGCCCTCCTCGGCCGACTGGAAGAAGAGCTTCAGGGTGCCGTCGAACTCGCCGTCGGCGAACGCGCGGGCCACGCCCAGCCCGATGGCGGCGTGGGCGTCGTGGCCGCAAGCGTGCATCTCGCCCGGGTGAACGCTCGCGAACCCCTCGCGGGCCGGGCGGTGGTCGTCGTCCATCGCCTCCTGTCGTTCCAGCGCATCGATGTCGGTTCGGAGGCCTATCGTCGGGCCGTCGCCGAACGTCCGGACGGCGACCACGCCCGAGATGTCGCCCATGGCGTCGAGGTACGTCTCGGGTGCGCCCTCCTCGCGTGCGCGCTCGCGGGCCGCCGCCAGCTCGTCGGCCGGCGGGACGCCCATCCGCTCGTCCGGGTCGACGGTGTCCTCGCCGACGAACACGTCGTAGCCGAGGTCGTCGAGCGCCGCCGCCAGCAACGCGGACGTCCGGAACTCCTTCCAGCCCGCCTCCGCGTGTCGGTGGAGGTCGCGTCGTATCTCGTGAAGCGATCGGCCGTCGAACGTCGTCAACGGGTCCATGGGGCCACCGTGGTCGGCCAAGAAAAAAAAGATCGTCCATCATGCATCGGCGAACCGCTGTGCCGGCGTAGCGATTCGCGGGGCTCAACTCGTCGGAGAGGGTACCGACGGTGATAACGGACCGCGAGACAGAACTGACGTGGTCGGCGGACTGGCGTCGATCCCCGAGGCCGGCGACGCGGTGGCGCTCACTGGGGTCGACGCGGCGTGCCGGAACGCGAGCGAGGTCGCCGAACATTGGAAAACTGACATCCACAAGCAACCGGGGGAAATCTTCATCCATCGAGCGGTGCTGGGTTCCGTGGATGGACGATCCGACACCCGATGGCGAGTTCGATCCCACGGAAACGGATATCGCCGAAATACGTGCGGCGTTCGCGTCGTCGACGCTGACCGCCGAACGGCTGACCGCCGAGTACGTCGCACGGATCGACGAGTACGACGACACGCTCAACGCCGTGTTGACGCTGAACGAGGGTGCCAAGGAGCGCGCGAGGGAACTGGACCGGCGGTTCGAGGAGGACGGGTTCGTCGGCCCGCTCCACGGGATTCCGACGATCGTCAAGGACAATCACGACACCGCCGACATGCCGACGACGGCCGGCGCGAGCGCTCTTGAGGGGACGACGCCCTCGCGGGACGCCGCCGTCGTCGAGCGGCTTCGCGACGCGGGAGCCGTGATCCTCGGCAAGGCGAACCTTCAGGAGCTCTCGTTCGGCGTCGACACCGTCAGCTCGCTCGGCGGCGCGACGCGGAACCCCTACGACACCGACCGACGACCATCGGGGTCGAGCGGGGGGACGGCCGTCGCGGTCGCAAGCAACCTCGCGGCGATAGGGACCGGCACCGACACCTGCTCGTCGGTGCGGTCGCCGCCGGCGTTCACGAACACGGTCGGCGTCCGGCCGACGATGGGGCTGGTGAGCCGGACCGGAATCGTTCCCCTCTCCATGACGCAGGATACGGCCGGGCCGATCACCCGAACCGTCGCCGACGCCGCGCGAACGCTGGACGCGATGGTCGGCTACGACCCGGCGGACCCGATCACGGCGACCGGCGTCGGGAACGTGCCCGACGAGGGGTACACGGCACACCTCGATCCCGACGGCCTCAACGGCGCACGCATCGGCGTGCTCCGACACCTCTTCGAGCCGGCGAACCCGGACGAGGTCGACGCCGAGTCGGCGGCGGCGGTCGAGGCCGCCATCGACGACGCGATCGACGAGATCGGGGCCGCGGGCGCGACCGTCGTCGACGACGTCGAGCTGGTCGATCCCGAGTACGCGGACGCGGCGCGGGTCGTCGGACACGAGTGTAAGCGGGACTTCGACCGATACCTCGCGGAGCGCGACGATCCCCCCGTCGGCTCGCTGCGGGAGCTGGTTGAGAGCGGGACGATGGAGCCGAGCGTGGCGGACCGGTTCGAGGAAAGCGGGATCCTCGACGTCGACGTCGAGGGGCTGGAGGACGATGCCGACTACCTCCGGGCGCTCGCGAGGCGGGACGGGGTCCGCCGGAGGGTGCTCCAGGGGTTCGTCGAACACGACCTCGACGCGGCGCTATACCCCCCGTCGACGGTGGTGCCGGTTGAGATCCCCGAGTCACAGCCGTTCGCGGAGATGCGCTGTGAACTGGCGGCCCACGCCGGGCTCCCGTCGATCGTGGTACAGGCCGGGTTTACCGACGACGGGATCCCGGTCGGATTCGAACTCATCGGCCGACCGTTCGACGAACCGCGTCTGTTCGAGCTTGCGTCCGGGTACGAGCACGCGGCCGAACCTCGGCGGCCGCCCTCCATCCGTCCTCACGACGGGAAGGCATGACGGCATCCATACCCGGCGATCGGATGCTGAACGGTCGCCGGTGAATTGCGTTCGTTCGACCGGTTGCCCCCCTACTCGCCATCACGTTGCTGCCGGCGTTCCGCGTCCGCCTCCGCGCGCGCTGCCCGCCGCACGTCGGTGAAACGGAGCGGTGCGGGGCATGAAGGACCGTCGACGTGCGGGGGTCGGCACGAACGGCACCGCCGCTCGGCGGTGGGGGAAAAACGGAGGGTTCGCGGCGGGTTTCGTCCGGACGCGTCAGTCGTCCGCCGGCGCCCGGGGCTCGGCCGGGGGCTCGGATTCATCCGGTTCGACCGGTTCCTCGACCGCATCCTCGGGTCGGTCGTCCGCCGCCTCGGATCGGTGGCGCCGCTCGATTTCCGTCCACGAGAGCGCCTCGCCCATATGGTGGCACATGGCAACTGTCACCACGGTTCGAGCGCTGGTAAACCTTCCGTTGGCTGAGCGGGGAACATGCGGGAGAGCCATCAGATCCATCGTTTCGGACGACTCCCGCGACAGCAACGTGCCGACCAGGATCGGAGAATAACCGATCCGGGGGTCGGGGCAACGCGGTCAGCGGACCGCCCTCACGACGTCTCGAGATGCGTCCCGACGGAGTCGATGTTCACGGCCGAATCGAACAGTGGTTTGAACGCGCTGACCGATTGGGGTCCGCTGGCCGTCGGATCGATGTGGAAGTGTGACACCGCGTCGGCCGAGTTGAGTTTATTGAGGAAGATATGGAGGAACCGGAACACGCTCTGCTGGTTCTTGTACTGTAGCGGAACGTTGAGAGGGTGGAAACAGACGTGGATGTCGGCGCCGTCGTCGTTCCAGTCGGAGATGGCGCTCGTGGTCACGATCCCCAGTCGAGTGAGGTCGTCCGGGTTGTTGATCCGGATCGTGTCGACCGCGTCGCGGACCGCGTCGGGGATCGGCTGCGAGTAGCCGACGGTGAGGAGCTTCACCGCCGCGGCCGACTCGGCGATCTGCCGGAGCCGGGCCGGCTCTATCCGTTTGTACCGGACGAGTAGTACGTGTTTATCCATGATCCGGTCGCCACCCAACAGGTCGACACACGCCTGGTGTTCCCGCTCGTCGTGTGACCCGCACTGGACCAACACGCTCGTCCCCGGCTCGAGGTCGAGGCCGTCGGGACGGTCGTAGGAGTCGGACTCCTCCCACGCCAACTCGTCGTCTTCCGCGCCGTCGGAACGCGACGGAGCAGTCGTGTCGAGGGATTCATTTTCCCCAGCGGCGGACGACGGTTCCTCGGGCGCCGCGTCCGTGGCCGACGTCGTCTCCGTCGACTCCGCGGACGACCGGGGCGGGGCGGGGCCCGTGGCGGTCCCGGCGGTCTCGGCGGTCTCGGCAGTCTCTCCATCGGCCGACGCCGAGGCCGTCGTCCCGTCATCCGTCGGCTCGGTTCGGGTCACGGGGTCGGCATCGGTCGAAGCCGTCGACGTCGACCGTTCCGGCGCGGCGGTGTGAGTCGGCGGGAGCGTGTCGACCGCCCCCGATGCCGTCGAGTCCGACGTCGCCACCGCCCCGTCAACCCCGCCGGACGCTCCGTCGGGAGACGATCCCGGGTCGTCGGTCACGGGCGACCCGAGCGATCCGACGTCGACGTCGGTCGTCGAACCCCCCTCGGTGGGAGTCGAGCCCTCCGGCGTCGGAGCCGGGGCCGTGTCGACGGACGAGTCCGACGAGGAAGGAGGGGCCGCGGTCATCGCTTGGTCGGTCGAACCGTCGCGCCGATCGGCGGCGGTCAGCGACTCGCGGCCGCGCCGCCCGGGTTCCGGTTCGGCGTCGGACCCAACGGTGATCGGTTCCGAGGACGACCGTATCTCGGCGAGAATTTCGTCGTAATCCGTCGTCGGTCGCGCGTCGGCGTCGGCCGCCGTCGATCGGTCCCGCGAGGGGTCGGTCGTGGTCACCTCGGCCCCGCCGGTCGATCCGGCGGTCCCGACCGTCCGAGTCGCGTCGGTCGCCCCGTTCCTCGCGGTCATTCCGTCCGTCGTCGGCCGGGACGACCGGCCGGGTTCCGCGTCCCCGGTCGACGCCGCTTGAGACGTTTCCGGGCGGTCGCCCGTAGGACCCACGGGCACCTCCCGCTCGTCCGACGAGGAACCGTCGCGATCGGCGGCGGAGTCGCCGTCAGCGTCGGCGCCGACCGCGGTCCGGACGAGCGCGAACAGGGGATCCTCGTCCCGGCCGTCGGTGGTGGCTCCGTTCTCCGTCACCCCGCCGTCGCTCTCGGCGGCGACGTCCCGGCTCTCCCCGTCATCCCTCCCGCCCGTCACCGTCGGGGGATCGAGGCTGAAGTCGACGTCCTCGGGGACGGCTCCGGCGTCCGTCGGGTCGCCGGCATCCGGAAAATCGTCCTCCGAACCGGTGGGTTCCGGAAGGCCGTCGTCGGACCCGTCGGCGTCCGGGAGGCCATCGTCGGCGTCGACTGGCTCCGCGGATCCGGCGGCGACCGACCCAAACAGCGTCGCGGCGTCCTCGTCCAGCCAGGCGAACGCGTCCTCAGCGTCCGTCTCGTCGGCTCGTCCCCCATTAGACTCGCCGAGCCACACGAAGCCGTCCGTCGGCGATGATGCGTCCGCGTCGAGGGCGTCCGGGGGGGCAAGCGGGGCGGGGGACGCCGCGTCCGACGGCGACGGATCCGCCCCGTGTTCCGTCTCGAAATGGCGGTGCCACTCGACGGCGCGCACGATGCGGTGGGCCAACAGCTCGTAGGAGATGTTGATCATCGACTTCGGGACGTAGTCGGTCGCCCCGTTCTCGAACGCCCGCCGTGCGACCTCCTCGGACTCGTGGCCGGTGAACAGGATGAACGGCAGGGAGCCGTGCTCCGCCCGGACGTGGTCCAGGAGCTCGAACCCGTCCTGATCGGGCATCTCGAGGTCGCTGAGAACGCAGTCGGTCGGCTCCTCCGCCAACCGGCGCTTCGCGTCCGCGACGCCGGTCGCGGTGGTGACGTCGAACCCGTACTCCTCCTCGAGGATGTCGCCCCTGATCTCCAGGGAGCTGACATCGTCGTCCACGTAGAGGAGACGGATTCGGTCGGTCATCTCTCACTAGTGTATACGACGGATACCTCTATAAGCCTGCTACCGCCATGTGTCGAGTGGATTCACCCACGGTCGGCCGATCGGTCCGACCGAGTCGGCGGACGGCCGTTCGGCGACGGCGGATTGACGGGAAATCCGATCGATTCGGCGGATCAAGGTGGACCGGATTTTTTTAATACCCCACTGAGACCCGTGAAAACCGGAGAGAACGGACGATCGGGGACGGATCGGTTTGCGACCGACCGCCGTCCGACCTGGGATAGGCGATACCGACATATGTCGTGTTTCGTCCGCGGTCGACCCGGAATCGGACGTCCGATGCGTCCACACACCATCGGGCGACGGTCACCGGCCACGCGCCGGAGGCCGACCGCTGGGCCGCCGCCGGACCGGCTGAGGGCCCACCGACCGCACCGACCGGACCGACGGACGACCCGATCCGACGGACGGGGTCCGGAAGCGACGGGCAGGGTCCCGAAAGGACAGAGGATTGAAGACGCTCGAATATAAACCACGGAGTTAGTCGTGACCGTAGCACCCGACGACGACGGCGGGGCTCGGAGCGGGGCGACCCGTCCGAGTCCGTGGGAGCGATTCGCGCCGGATCGCGGGGTCGCATGACCGAACTTGACCGGTCGATACGGCTCCGCGCGCTGTTGGACGCGTGGCTCCCGCTCGTCGTGCTCGTGTTCGTGGTGTTGGCCGCCCTGAGCGGGGTCTGGGTCCAACAGGTGTACGTCGACAAGGACGTCCAACAGCAGCAGCGCACCGTCTCGCAGTGGTCGGAGTCGACGTCGTACGACCACAGCGCGGTGATCACGAACGAGTCGATCGCATTCAACGAGAGCGATCGTGTCACGAATCGGCCGGTGTACTACGTGAATCTCGTCGAGGACATCGACGTGACGTACCGATACGAGTACA
>JAQCNI010000143.1 GCA_028275105.1 Halorubrum sp. | reverse complement strand
GTGGCACTGTCGGCACTGTCAGCAGAAGGCGTTGAGGATACGCTGGTCATTGACTTCCCCGAAATCAAGTTCGAGCGTCACCGCTACTTCACGATGCGAAAGCGGGTGCAGAACGCCGAGAAACCGAGTATGCACGATACGCTCGAAGGTCGGGAAGAACGGTTCGTCCGTGACCGACTCCACAAGGTGAGCCGTCACATTGTGGAGTGGAGCCACCAGTTCGAGAAACCGTGCATCGTCTTTGAAGACCTCAAAGAGATGCGCGACAGTATCGACTACGGCACTCGGATGAACCGACGCCTGCACCACCTGCCGTTCCGTGCGCTCCAATACTACACGTCGTACAAAGCCGCTTTCGAGGGTGTGCCAACGGCGTGGATTGACCCTGAATACACGAGTCAGCAGTGTCCGATGTGCGGACACACGGAGCGAGCGAACCGCAACAAAAAGCGGTTCAAGTGTCGGTCGTGCCAGTATCAAGACCACGCCGACCGAAGTGCAAGCGTCAACATCGCCGTAAAAGGTATCGAGAAGCATCAGGACTGGAATGTGCCTGCTCTCAACAGCCTTCCCCAAGTTCGGAAGGTGCGACGGCAGGCATCGGGGGCCGTGGACGCCCCGACCGTGACCTCGGATACCGCGAGAGGGCACCATCCCGATGGTATCCGAGGCGTGTCCGACTAATCCACGGGAAGCCTCGGGGCTTGACCCCGAGGCGGTTCACATCGTCAGCACGGCTCTGAACCGCGCCTCGTTGGAGAGCATCCGATCGTAGGCCGTCGCAACCTCCGACAGCGGGTAGGTCTCGATCCGCGGGGTGATCTCCCTGAGGGAGCTAAACTCGAGCGTGTCCTGTGAGTCGCGGGCGTCACCGGAGCCCCACCCTTCGACCGCCCCGGCGGTGCCGATGAGGTGCTGGGCGTTCACCGCGACGTCCTCGCCGGGGACGCCGACGACGATCACCGTGCCGCCGTTACCGATCCCCTCGACGACCGCGGAGATCGCCTCAGCGGACGGGGCCGTTGCGAGCACCCCGTCGGCACCGCCGAGCGACTGGATCGCTGCCGCCGGGTCGGTCTCGTCGGCGTTCAGGAAGTGATCGGCACCCAACTCGAATGCGAGCGACTCCTTGTCCGGACTGCGGGAGAGCGCGACCGTCTCGTACCCGGCGGCGTGGGCGTACTGGATCCCGAGGTGACCGAGGCCGCCGACGCCCTGAACGACGACGAGGTCGCCGGGCTGGAGATCGGCGTTCCGGAGCGCGTTGTACGTCGTGACGCCCGCACAGAGAAGCGGGGCCGCGTCCACCGCGGCGAGATCCTCCGGCACCGCCGCGATCGCCTCCGCCGGGACCGTCGTGTACTCGGCGTACCCGCCGTCGAAGGTCAGCCCGGTAATATCGGCGTTCTCGCATTTGAGGAACTCGCCGCGCCGGCAGGGCTCACAACTGAAACAGTGACCGCCGTGCCAGCCGGCCCCGACGAACTCGCCGTCGGCCCACTGGGAGACGTCCTCGCCGACCGCGTCGACGTATCCGGCCACCTCGTGGCCGGGCACGCGGGGGTAGCTCACCTGGGGGTGGCCGCCCTCTCTGACGAACGCATCGCTGTGGCAGATGCCACAGGCCTCAACCGCGATCCGTACCTCGTCGGCCTCGGGCTCTGGGACCGCCCGCTCGACGAGTTCGAACTCGGCACCGGCTTCGGGGACGACGGCTGCGTGCATCGTTTCGGACACACCACCACTTCCGGGCCGGCGGCAAAAAGGATACTCATGCGATGAGCACACGCCCTGTGTTTCCCACGCCGGAGCTCTCATCGACGGGGCGTGCCGACAGAGCAGGCGCGCTCCCCGCTCACCTATCCGTCCCTCGGTCCTGTTGGCAGTCTCAGCGCCCTTTCGGCGACGACGAAGGCGAGGGCGAAGACGGGGAGTGGCGGGTCCGGCCCGACCGGAGACCGATCAGTCCATGTACGGCCGCTCGATGCTCACCTCGGTCGGGATGAGCGGCGAGAGCACGCGCTCGACGAGTCGAACGGGCGAGGCGATGGTCAACGCCCAGCGTTTGGCGTTCCCGAGTCCGAACGCCTTGGGAACGATCTCGCCGAATATCAGTATGAGGACGCTCGTGAACACGGTCGTGACGACGATCGCCGGGCCGGGCGGGAGGTAGGTGGCTATGAGGACGGTCGTGATGCTCGAAATCGCGATGTTCACGATGTTGTTGCCGACCAGCAGCGTCACGAGGAGGCGGTGGGGATCGTCGTGTAACTCTTTCAGCACACGCGCCTGTCCACCGCCCGTCGTCGCCTGCTGTTCGATCCACTCCCGCGGCAACGAGAAGATCGCCGTCTCCGAACTCGAAAAGAACGCGCTCAACGACAGGAGAACGGCGACTGCGGCCCCCCGGCCACGACCGATAGGATACCGTCCATGGGACCCCGACGGATGGTCGCCTGAAGAATCCCCTGGTGGTCGCCCGTTACGGCGAGTGGCCGCCTGACGGACCGGTAGCCGCCCCCGTATGACGGGCCACGCACCCCGCACTCGTCTTTTTTTCATGGATCAAGAATTAAGACAACCACGGCGGAACCGTTCGTTCATGAGTGAACGGTTTCCGTCGCTCCGTAGACGGCGGGTGCTCGAGACGGCCGCTATCGGCGGCCTCGGCGCACTGGCCGGCTGTTCCGGAACGGACCTCGGTACGGGCGAGGAACCGCAACCGGAGCCCAACGAACCGCCCGAGGCGATCCGAAACGGGGTCGACGTCGACGCGCTCCGGGACCGCACGGCACGGGCGCTCGGAGAGGCGGCCTTCGCCGTGACGGGACGCGTGTCCTCCCTCGGGGACGGTACCGTCCAGAACAGTCAGGCGAAGTCGGCCCGCGGCGATCCCGGGGCAGAGACGGCGCGTCACGCGTCGGCATCGAGTTCCGACACGGAACTCGAAGACCCGACGGCGGCTGAGGCCGTCCTCGAGCGGTTCTACAGCGACGACGAGGTGTACCGGCGCCGGACGCGAGATGGGGACACCGAGTTCGAGCGCGACGACGCCGACTACGGAGCGTTCGTACGTCGCGTCCGGCGCGACCTCGAGAGCTTCTATGAGGTCGCCACGTCCCTGCGGTTCGGCGATCCCGAGTGGGACGATGACCGCGGTGTCTACCTCGT
>JAQCNI010000140.1 GCA_028275105.1 Halorubrum sp. | reverse complement strand
CCGAACGTCCACATCATCGGACCCCCGGCCCACAGGTCCGAGCGCCGCCTCGGCCGGATTTCGATCATCGTTTTACGTGTGCGTCGAGACGCGTGGGTATGATCGAACCATACTCGAACGCCGTCGCCGTTCCGTGGGGGAGTCGATGGTAGACGTTGCGCTGTCCGCCGGTCGTGTCGCCCTCGCACTGGTTCTGGTTGCCGTGAACGGGTTTTTCGTGGCCTCGGAGTTCGCCTTCGTCAGGATCCGGTCGACGTCAGTCGAGCGGCTGGTCGAGGAGGGCCGGCCGGGGTCCGGGACGCTCCAAGGGGTGACGGACGCGCTCGACGACTACCTCGCGGTGACGCAACTCGGGATCACGATCGCCTCGCTCGGGCTCGGGTGGGTCGGCGAGCCCGCCGTGGCGGCGCTCATCGAGCCGATCCTCGAATCGGTCCTCCCGGCGAACCTCATTCATCTCGTCGCGTTCGCGGTCGGGTTCGGCGTCATCACGTTCCTCCATGTCGTCTTCGGTGAGCTTGCGCCGAAGACGATCGCCATCGCTCGCGCCGAGCAGCTCTCACTGCTCGTCGCGCCGCCGATGAAGGCCTGCTACTACCTGTTTTACCCCGGACTCATCTTCTTCAACGGGACCGCGAACGCGTTCACCCGGCTGATCGGCGTCCCGCCCGCGTCGGAAACCGACGAGACTCTCGACGAACCGGAGATCCGACGCGTCCTCGCGAGTGCGGGCGAGGCCGGCAACGTCGACGAGTCGGAGGTGCGGATGATCGAGGGCGTGTTCGAGGCGGACGACACCCCGATCAAGGCGGTCATGGTCCCACGGCCCGACGTGGTGAGCGTCCCGACGGACACCACACTGTCGGCGCTCCGTGCGACGATCCGCGAGGCGGGACACACGCGGTATCCGGTCGTCGCCCCCGATGACGAGGACCGGGTCCTCGGGTTCCTTGACGTCAAGGACGTGCTCCATGCCGACGGTCCCGAGGGGAACGCGGACGCGACCGCCGGTGACCTCGCCCGCGAGGCGACCGTCGTCCCGGAGACGACGACCGTCGCCGAACTGCTCGTCCGATTCCGCGAGGAGCATCGACAGATGGCCGTCGTGATCGACGAGTGGGGTGCCTTCGAGGGGATCGCCACCATCGAGGACGTCGTCGAGAGCGTCGTCGGGAACTTCCGGGATGGGTTCGACGTCGACGCGCGTGAGCCCTCGATACGGCCGCTTGACGGCGGCGGATACGAGGTCGACGGGGGCGTCTCCCTGACTGCCGTCGCCGACGCCCTCGGCGTGACGTTCGAGTCCAAAGGGTTCGACACGGTCGGCGGCCTCGTGCTGGACCGGCTCGGCCGGACCCCGGAGTCCGGGGATCGCGTCGTGGATGCCGGCTACGCCATCGAGGTGCTGGACGTCGACGGCGCCCGGGTATCGGCGGTTAGCATGCGCCCGGATGACGACGGGAGTGCGGACGACGACGGGAGTGCGGACGACGACGGGAGTGCGGATGACGACGGGAGTGCGGACGACGATGGGAGTGCGGATGACGACGGGAGTGCGGATGACGACGGGAGTACGGACGCCGATGGGAGCGGGGACGCCGATGGGAGCGGGGACGTGGACGGACGATAGATCGACGTCAACGGGACGAAAGCGGGGCCGCCCGACTCCGCCGGGCGCGTCACCCGCCGGGCGTGGATCGCGACTGGCGGGCGTGAAACGCCTACCAGTCGGCGACGAGCAGCCCGTGTGGGCAGTCGGTTAGTCGCTCGGCGCCGTCCTCGGTTATCACGTACGTGTGGCCGTAGAACTGGCCCAGCGTTCCGTCCTCGGTGATCGGGTTCGGCTCCAGCATCTGGATCGTCCCCGGCTGGAACTCCCGTTCGTGGTCGTCGGCTCGGATGTGGTCGGGGCCGATGTGCGGGGAGTTGCTCACCAAGTCGATCCCGTGGAGGTGGGTCGGCCGCGACTGGTAGCCGTTGTCGCGGAAGAACTCGCCCGCCTCCTTGACCGCGGCGAGGTCGTTGCCCGGGCGGAGCTCCGCTTCCATTCGTTTGAACCCGGGGAGGGTGACCTCGTCGAACATCGTGCGCACCTGCTCGGTCGGTTCGCCCACGCAGATCGGGATGCCGATCTGGCAGGTGTAGCCCTCGTAGCCGATCGCCAGTTCGTTCATCACGATGTCGCCGTCGGACAGTTCCCGATGTGAGGGGCGGGGGTTGCCGAACACTTGTGCGGGGTCGTCCATCGGGGTGGAGCCGACGATGAGGAAGTCGACTTGGCCGCCGCCGTCCATGGCGGCGTACGCGGCCTCGGCGGCGAGTTGGTACTCGGTGACGCCCGGTTCGGCCCGGTCGCGCATGGCGTGTAACGCGTCGACACAGAGTTCACCGGCCGTGCGGTGGTACGCGATCTCCTCGTCGCTTTTGCGGTACAGCAGTTCGTGGAAGAAGTCGGAGAGGAGTTCGAAGTCGGCCTCGGGCAGCTCCTCGCGCATGCGTTCCATGTGGTCGACGGGCGGATAGTCCTCGAAGCGCCAGTCGGCCGGGGCGATGCCGACGGTGGCGTCGGCGTAGCCGCGGTCGGCGGCGATCTCGGCGACGACGCCGCCGAAGTCGCCGCCTTGGGAGGGGCGGACGTCGTCGGGGTAGACGGCTTGACGGGTGGCTTCGGCGTGGGTGCCGCCGAAGGAGTAGACGAGCGCGGGATCACCCTCGCGGGGGAGGACGGCGTACTCGACCATGGAGTGCCAGCCGCGGTGGCCGGTGAGCCAGAGCATGCCGCCGCCGTAGCTCCAGTGATAGGGACCGCCGGGAGCGACGAGGACGTCGATGCCGCGACGGTCCATCTCCTCGCGGGTGCGCTCGTGGCGGCGTTCAAACTCGGCATCGGAGAAGGTGGGATACTCCGCGTCCTCGTAGTAGGGGGTGTTGCGCATGTCGCCGAACGCCTCGCCCTCGTCGAGCCGTCCGCGCACTCGTTCGAAATCGTTCCCGCCCTGTTCGACGTCGCCTCGACCGTCCGCGTCGTTCGTTGTCATGGATTGTGGCTACCTATCGCATGGATGCGGCCGGTCAGCCGGCCGGTCGTGTACCGTAGGGGGCGAGCCGCTTCGAACTCGCCCGTGTGTGACCCCGGCCGGATCGACCGCACCCGAACCGTCGGGTCGTCGGATGACGGATTCGTCGCCTTCGGGGATCGGGCCGCAGTCGGTGGATGGTACCGATCTCACGCGATATTCATCCACAGAGCGCAGGGATATATAACGTTTGTTCGTTACCCTTCGCGTTGATCGGCGTCCCGACCGCTCTCGTCGCCCCGCATGGTTCGACCGCCCTCGAGCGTCAATGCGTTTAACGGATCGCGACACGAAAATCGGGTGAATGACGGGGCAGCCCTCCCGCACCGAACCGCCCGTCGACGGGGACCTCAAGCGACGGCTTCGTGAGGCATATCTCAACGACGAGGCGGATGCGCTGGTCGTGACCGGCGTCCGAAGCGAGGGCGACGCGGTCGCCGTCGAGATGCGGCCGCCACACGGTGAAGCGACACACCACGAACGCTTTCACGCGCCGGAGAACGGCTCGTTGGCGGAGTGTGCGGAGTTCCTCGCGTTCCTCGACGCCGCAGGGGTTTCGCCGCTCGACCTCGACGAACTGGTGGGAACGCGCGTGCCGGCGACGTTCGATCCGGAAACGGGCTGGCGGATCGACGACGCGTATCGGCCGAAAGCCGGGGTGGACGGATCCCGTGTCACGCCGGCGTGGTGACGGTTCTTCCGGCGACTTCGTGAGCCCGTCCGATGGGTCCGGCGGTACCCGCTGTGGCTGGTCGCGCTCCTGTTCGGCTAATCCTCCCCGTGAATCCGTTCGATCGACGCCTCGCTGCGAGACCATCCGCCGGTTCGGACGCGTGCGACGGATCCGAAGCGGACCACCGGCGCCGAGGCTTGACCGGCGATGTGGCTACCCGACGGCGGCGCACGGAAAATCGGATCGACGTTACTGAATGTGACCTTCGCGCCGCAACTGATCGGCTTGGTCGTCGGTGTATCGCCACTCGACGTTGGCCTTCTCGTCCTGCCAGTCCCACGGTTCCGCGAGGACGACGTCACCCTCGCTGATCCACGTGCGGTACTTCATTCGGCCCGGGATGCGACCGAGGCGCGTCTCGCCGTCGACACACCGGAGGCGGACGTGATTGCCGCCGAGGTGTTCGGTCACGACGGCGAACACTTCGTCGTCAGAGGGCATTCGGAGGTCCCGACGCCCTGATTCTTCACTCACACTACTTAGTAGTGGGCACGCGCGTATAAGTGATTTGAGACGCGTTCGGTGATGAGAGACGCGTCCGGTGATCGGAGACCCGTTCGCGGGACCGTGGCGACCGAAACCCCGTGGCGTCCCGGCGGGCGGACCCACCGCGGTGCGTCGGCCCTACCGGAACGCCTCGTCGACCTGCGCGAACGTTCCCGTCCGCTCGCCGGAGTTGTCGACGACGACGTCGGCGTCGTCGACCGCGTCGAACAGCTTCTTGAACCGGAGATGGATCCGGAAGTCGGCGTCGCTGACTCCGTCGCGCCGTTCGATCCGCCGTTTCACGACCGACTCGTCGCACTCGACTTTCACGACGTCGAAGCCGGCGGCCGCGTGCGCCGCCATCTCCCGAACGGCCGTCCGGTAGCGCTCGTCCGCAAACGTGGCGTCGAGGACCACCGATTCCCCGTCGGCGACGTGGTCGCGGGCGCGCTCGATCAGTTCCCCGTAGACGGCCTCCGTCTCCGCGTCCGAGTACGCCGGGGCGGGGAACAGCTCCTTGCGGATCACGTCCGTCCGGAGGACCCGGCCGTCGACGTGGTCGGCGACCCGCTCCGCGACGGTGGTCTTCCCCACGCCGGGCAGCCCGCAGACTGCGACGAGGTCGCCGGCCTCATCGACGGCGTCGGCCGCCTCACGGTTCGACATCGACATCCCGGCCGTGTTCGGCCGTCGACCGCCGTCCGTAGCTCATTCGGGAGGAGCGTCCGGCGAGAGCCACATGAAACTTCCCCTCCCCGTCGGATCCGTCGCCGACGACCGGAACTCCCCGCCGGGCCGGCCGCAGCGAACGAAGCCTTCAAACCCCGGCGCCCCAACCGAGCAGGTATGGACGGGAGCATCGAAGGGCTAGTACTCGGCGAGGACGAACTCCTCGCTCCGGCGGTCGTGATCGCGACCATCGCACTGATCGGCGTGTTCGTCATCGGGCTGTTGTATCTGGCAATCGGCCTGGTTCTCTGAGTCGGTCCGATTCGCCGAGTCGCCTCGGTTCTCCGAGTCGGCCGACCTCACCTCCCGGGCGGGACGCCGACGCGGTACCGACCATGCTTTTGCTCCCCGGCGGGGACGGTGACATATGACGGACGAGCTACTCGCCGAACTACTCGACCGCAACGACGGACACGTCGCTGCGCTCGGAAGCGACGCGTTCGCGAACCACCGAGAGGGCCAGCGTCCGCCGGTCGTTTCGGTCTGTTGTGCCGATTCTCGGGTGTCCCAGGAGGGAATGTGGGGGGTCGACCGCCCGGGGTTCCTGTTCGCGGCCGGCAACATCGGCAACCGGGTTCGAACCGTCGTCGACGGGGAACCCGTCCTCGACGGGAGCGTCGCGTACCCGCTGGGTCACACCGGGACCGGGGTCCTCGTGATCATCGGCCACACCGGGTGTGGTGCGGTCGGCGCGGCCCTGGATGCCGTTCGAACCGGGACGCACCCGCCCGAACCCGGCGTCCGTGCGGACGTCGCGGAGTTGGTTCCGATCGTCGGGGACGGGCTCTCCGACCTCGCCACCGACGACGGGGGCGACGGGGGAGCCGACAGCGAGAAAACCGACGCCGACGCGGCAACGACGCGGAACCGCCTCGTCGAATACAACGTTCACGCCCAGGTCGAATTCGCGCTCGACGACGACGCGGCCACGGACGCCGACGTGTACGGGTTCGTGTACGACTTTCACCGGGCGTACGGCGACCGCGACGGGGCCGCATACCTGGTGAACGCCAACGGGGAACGCGACGTAGCTGAACTTCGCGAGCGGGTCGGCGAGGCCAACGCGGACCACGTCGCGAGCCTCCTGTAGGCCGGTCGAGTCGTGGCCGCCGTCGTCCCGACCGTCGTTTCGTCGAGATTCACCCGATCGACCTCCGCCGCATCCGACAGCGGTATGCCGCCGTCGGCCGAAGCGGTGGTCATGGACCGCCGCGTGTTGTTCGCGACCGTGATACTGTTTGCCGGCGGTGCGACCGGCATCGGCGTCGCCGCCTTCGCGTTCGTCGGCCTCGATGACCCCACCCCGGACGCCACGGTCGTTTGGGAGTCCGAACCCGCCGGCGGCGGCGGCACCGGCGCGGCCGCCGCGACCGTCGACGGCGACACGCTCGTCCTCCAGTCGACGGTCGAGGACGGTACCCGCGCCGTTCGCGCGCTGAACGCGGGTGAGGGGACCGCGTGGACGACGCCGCTCCCGGACGGCACGGACGGAAACGGCTCGGACCGGGAGCCCGGGGGGGATGGCGACCCCGTCGAAGCAAGCGGGCTGACGGCCGGGACGCTCGACGGCACCCCGGTGGTCGCCCTGACGACGGCCGACGGTCGGCTCGTCGTCCTGAACGCGGCCGACGGAAGCGAGCGGTTCGTCGTCGACCTCGGCGGTCCCGGCGGGCTTGCGCCCGCGATCGGGGACCCGACCGGCGACGGATCCGTCGTCGCCGCGACCACCGCCGACGGGACCGTGCTCGCCGTCGACGCGAACGCCGCCACCGTGTTCCGGACGCCCCTCGATCGACCCGTCGACCGAAATCCCGTGATCGTCGCCCCCGATTCGGCCCCCGACGGCGACGTCGATAGCGTTGCCGGCGGCGTCGCCGTGTCGACGGGAGGTGCCGGGTCCGGGGCCATCTCCGACTCGGAGGCGGGGTCCGGAACCGTTCGCTTCCTGGGCGCCGACGGCGACGTGCGATGGACGGCGACGCCGTCCGTGACCGCCGTGGACTGGGCCGCGTCGTCGACGCGTCGCGGCCCGGTGCTCGTTCTCGGGGGGACGAACGGGAACTTGGAAACGCTCGAGGCCGCCGACGGGTCCACGAGGTACGACATCGGGCTTCAGGATCGGCCGATCGCGGTCGGAGACACCGGCGACGGGCGGGTCCGCGTCGGCGGGGTCGGCAGCGTCTGGGCCGTCAGCCTGCTCGACGGTGAGGTCGTCTGGAAACAACAGTACGGTGGAGAGACGCGGGTGAACGCTCCCCGCCTCGGCGACGTCGCGGGCGACGAGCGGGTGGAGACCGTCACGGTAAATCGGCGGGGGGACGTCCTCGCGACGAACCGGAACGGCGAGGCCGTCGTCCAGGGTGGCGTCGAGGGCGCGGTCGCGTACGCCGGCCCGCTGTTCGCCGACGCCACCGGCGACGGGATCGACGAGGTCGTCGTGATCACCGAGGACGGCGTCGTCCGGGCGCTGGAGCCGCAGTAGCCGCGGCAGTCGCCGACGCCACTGCTACGGGTCCTCACCCGTGAGCCGGCGGCTCGTCGTTCAAGTTTGAGTCCCCGTCCTCAGTGCGTCTCGTCCTCGTACACCCACGCGGCGGCGTCGAGGTCGTAGTCGACGAACTCGTCCTCGTCGAAGAACAGGTCGATTTCGCGGTCGTTCGCGCCCTCGTCCTCGTGGTCGGAGGCGTGGATCACGTTGTGGCCGAGGTCGAGCCCGAAGTCGCCGCGGATCGTGCCCGGGGCGGAGTCGGCGGGGTCGGTCTCGCCGACCATCGCGCGAACTTGGCGGGTCGCGTCCGCACCCTCCCACACCATCGCGAAGACGGGGCCGGAGGTGATGAACTCCACGAGGCCGTCGAAGAACGGCTTGCCCTCGTGTTCCCCGTAGTGTTCGTGGGCGAGCGCTTCGTCCATCCGGATGAACTTCCCGCCGACGAGCTTCAGGCCGCGGTCCTCGAACCGCGAGACGATCTCCCCGATCAGCCCGCGCTGGACGCCGTCGGGCTTGATCATCACGAAGGTGCGCTCGTCGTGGTGGCTCATCTACTCGCCTCCCTGGTTGCGGCCCTCCTCGGTCCACTCGAGGTCGCGGGCCTCGCGGCCGAGGAAGTAGTTCTTCTCCGCCTTCGAGTCGACGAAGTGGAGGATCTGTCCGTTCGTCTTCACGTACATCGTGCCCGTGCCGGGCTCGATATCCTCGCCGGTGTAATCACAGGTGCGTGTCTCGACCATCGATTATCGACCTCCGATCGCGTCGGCGTCGCGCTGGGTCTCGCGCAGCTGGAGCACGTCGCCCAGCCGGACGGGACCCAGGACGTTCCGCGTGATGATCCGTCCTTGGTTCGATCCCTCCTGGATGCGGCATTTGACCTGCATGGCCTCGCCGTGCATCCCGGTCTTGCCAACGACCTCGATCACCTCGGCGGTGGTCGAGCCGCCGGTGCCCTCCTCTGCGCTCATGGGGGTTATCGGAGCTCCGCGACCTTCCCGGCGATGTCCTCGACGTCGTCGTCGGCGTCGCCGGCGTCGACGACCGCGGCGGCGGCCGAGCCGACCTCGAGGCCGGCGGCGCGGCCGACCTCGTCCTGCGTGTCGACGAAGACGACCGGGATCCCCTTCTCGTCGGCGAGTTCCGGGAGGTGCATCACGATCTCCTCGGGGGAGACGTCCTCCGCGACCAACACCAGATCGGCGTTGCCGCGCTCGACGGCCTTGGTCGTCTCGTTGGTTCCTTTCTTTACTGTACCGGTGTCTCGGGCGACCTCGAACGCCTCGAGGGCGCTCTCGGCGAGGTCGGCCGGGGTCTCGTAGTCTACGTAAACTGGCATGTGTCGATCACCTGTCCTCCCCGTGGGCTCGCGTGTCCGTCCCGTGTCGATCCCTGTCGGAACGGCACATCATCAACCCCGAAGAGGGTGTGCGCTCACGTACTCCGGGCCAGCATAAAAGGGCTTCCAAACCGACCCAAGCGTGCGGGACGGGCGCACGGGAACGGCCGCGAATCCACGCCCGGGCCACTCGACTCGACCCGGTCGAAATCCACAACGAGTGCCGTATGCTGGCTCGAGCGCGGTCAGTACGAACGAACGCGACGTCGTGTCGCCCTTCCCGTCCGCTCGGTACCCCCCACGAACGGCCTGCTGGATGCGGAACGTGTCCTATCGGACGCAATCTCCGCGGATTCAACGTATTTATCATAGTACCCACAGTACTATTTATATACAACAGGGGACCTATCGCAAACTCGTCGAAGAACTCTCGGACATCGTGACCATCATCGATTCGGATGGGACGATGGCATACGTGAGTCCTTCGGTCGAGCATACGCTTGGATACGACCCCGAGGAGATGGTGGGTGCGGTCGGGTACGAGTACCAACATCCGGACGACCGCGAAGCCGTCGCCGAGGCCATCGAGGCCCTCCGGACGAACTCCGATGGGCCACGGACGATCGAGACACGCTTTCGTCGTGCGGATGGATCCTGGTGTTGGATCGAGTCGACGCTACAGGATCGCTCCGAGGATCCGAGTATCGGCGGTGTTCTCGTGAGCAGTCGGAACATCTCCCAGCGAAAGCGGGAAGAACGGAAGCATCGCCAACTGGGTGAAGAGTATCGAACGCTCCTCGCGAACGTCGAGGACAGTATTTTCTTCCTTAGCGTCGAGTCAACCGACCCGGAGTACGTATTTCGGTTCGAACGATTGAACCGGGCCTACGAGGAGCAAACCGGGATCACGACCGAAGAGGTCCGGGGAAAGACACCGATCGATGTGTTCGGCGACGACCTCGGGACGGAACTCCACGCGAACTACCGGAAGTGCGTCCAAGCCCGGGATTCCATCTCGTACGAGGAGGAGATTCTCGTCGTGACCGGCGCCCGATTTTGGCAAACGATCCTCACGCCGATCATTACCGACGGCGAGGTGGCCCAGATCATCGGAATCACACGGAACATCACGGAGCGGGTCGAACAGGAGCGGCGGCTTCAGAATCAGAAGGACCAACTCGACGAGTTCGCGAGCGTGGTGTCGCACGACCTGAGAAATCCTCTCAACGTCGCCCAGGGACGGGCGGAGTTGCTCGCCAACGACCGCGACAGCGAGCATCTTACGCCCATCATCAGGTCACTTGACCGGATGGAGGAGATCATTTCCGACACGCTTACGCTCGCCAGACAGGGTCAGATCGTCTCGGATCCGGAGTCAGTAGCGCTGACCGATCTGGTCGATGCGTGCTGGCAAAACGTGTGTACGGAGGAGGCAAGCATCGAGATCGAGGACGACGTCACGATCCGTGGCGACCCGAGTCGGCTTCGGCACGTCTTCGAGAACCTCCTTCGGAACGCACTCCAACACGGCGGGACGGACACAACGGTCCGTATCGATCGGTTCGACCGGGGGATTTACGTCGAAGACGCCGGCCCGGGGATCCCCGAGGACGCCCGTGAGAAAGTGTTTGAGGCCGGACAGTCCTCGGCGAGTGGCGGAACCGGCTTCGGATTGACCATCGTCAAACGGATCGCCGAGGCCCACGTCTGGCAGGTTCGGATCGTGGACGGGACCGACGGCGGGGCCCGGTTTGAGTTCACCGGCGTCGATATTGAGTAGCCGGGGCCCACGCGCGAGGGACGACTCCATGCGGTGTTTCGGACGTCGACGGAGCTTGACGCTCAGCGCGTAGCCTGCGGCAAACGGGCGTTCCGTTCCGCGTCACATTCGGTCGGTTGGTGCCCAATGGAGCCCCCTGCCCGGGATCCCTCGATCCGCAATTCGCGCGCCTTGAGGGCCGTCGTCGCCCAAACCGTCCATTCGCAAACGCTTCGAGTCATTTTACCGGCTCGGCCGACTCCGGCCGAACGAATGGCCCGCTTGGTTCACTACTCCGACATCGAGAACGTCTTCGACGTCCCCGAGCGGGCGGCTCGGCTCGCGGGGCGGATCCGCGAACTCGACGGTCCCGACGCCGCGGTCGTCGCCACCGGCGACACCACCGCCCCGGGCGTCCTCTCGCTCGTCGCGACCGGCCGCCAGGTTCTCGACTTCTACGCCGCGACGGATACGGTCCTCGACACCTTCGGGAACCACGAGTTCGACTATGGTCCCGACGCCCTCCGTGAACTCGTTGCCGACGCGTCCGCGACCTTCGTTTCCGCCAACGTCCGGGACGAGGCCGGCGATCCCTTCGGTCGCAACGAGGGCGTGGTCCCCTGGACGATCCGTGTCGTTGACGACGAGACGGTCGGATTCGTCGGCCTCACCGACCCCGCGACCGACTCGCTGAACCCGATGGCCGCGCCGCTCGATTTCGACGACCCGATCGCGGCCGCGGACGACGCGATCGCCGCGATCGAACGCGCGGACCGGACGGTGAGCCGTCTCGTCGTCCTCTCGCATCTCGGCGGCGGCGACGACGACCTCGCCCGCGCGCTCGACGTCGACGCCATACTAGGGGGCCACGTCCACAGCCGCCGGAACGCCCACGTCGACGGGACGCTCGTCGTCCGCCCTGGCGTGAACGGCGAGGTCGTTGCCGAGGTCGACCTCGGCGAGGCCGGAGACCGTCCGACCGCGACGCTCCACGAACCGGATGGGGCGACCCCCCACGCGGACCTCCGAGCGGCGCTCACCCGGCGGATGAACGAGGCCGACCTCGGCGAGGTGGTCGGCCACGTGAGGGAGCCGATCATCCGGACCGGCGAGGTCGTCCACGGCGGCGAGTGTCGCGTCGGCAACTTCGTCGCCGACGCGTTTCGTTGGGTCCACGACGCCGACGTCGGGCTCTCGAACGCCGGCGGGCTCCGACAGGGCGACCCGTGGGCGGGCGACGTGACGAAGGCGGATCTCATCAGCCTCATTCCCTTCGAGGAGCCGGTGGTGCTGACGTCCGTCACCGGCGGGGAGCTCTTGGGGGTCCTCCGGGAGATGGCCGCGCCCGACATCGACTTCGGCGAGGACGACTGGTGGCACGGCCACGTCTCGAACGCCCGGGTCGTCTGGGACGCCGCGAGCGAGATGGTCGTCGAGGCGGCCGTCGACGATGCGCCGGTGGACCCGGACGCCCGGTACACCGTCGCCACGCCGGAGTACCTGCTCCACTCCGACCACGAGTTCCCGACGCTTTCGCAGCGTCACCGGATCGGCGAGGCCGACATCCAGTACGAGGTGCTCGCTCAGTACGCCCGGGAACGCGGGATCGATCCCGCGGTCGAGG
This sequence comes from Halorubrum sp., assembly GCA_028275105.1. GTDB lineage: Archaea > Halobacteriota > Halobacteria > Halobacteriales > Haloferacaceae > Halorubrum. The sequence continues at coordinate 633 of JAQCNI010000140.1, read as the reverse complement.
ACCGGATCGAGATCCGAAATCGAGGGAACTGACCGTCCGACCGTCCCGACTGCGGCAGTCGGTGCCTCGCCGGCCGTAGCGACCGGCGCGACCGTGTTACCCCGAAAACTCGGCCTCGCTCACGCGCACGACCAGCGTCTCATCGACGTCGCGGAGGTCGTAGTCGGGCGTTTTCGCCTGAACCCGGCGGACGTACATCGGATCGACGGGGGCGCCGTCGACGAGGCCGAACACCTTCAACCGCTGATCGGTCTCCTCGGGGGGGATCTCGCCGTCCCGAACCTCGCTGGCGAGGTCGCGTGAAAGCCATTCGGTCCGCGAGATCGACGGATCGAGGACGATCGCCTCCGCGACGAATCGGACGAGGTACCAGTCGAGGTCGTTGAGCAGGGTGACGGCTGCGCCGAGGCTGACGGTGTCGACGGCGACGCCGTTCGCGAACGGCTCCTCGACCTCGTAGGTCGCGAGCGCCTCCCGGGAGGTCTCCCGCGAGAGCAGTTCGTATGTCAGGTTCACGTCCGGGTCGCCGAGGAGACACACCCGCGTCACGTCCGGAGGGTCACGGCGGGATCCCAAATCCGTTGCGGTCGGCACGAGCCGCTTCCGGTTTCCCCGTGGTCGACCCGACCCAGA
>JAQCNI010000056.1 GCA_028275105.1 Halorubrum sp. | reverse complement strand
TGTTACTGAGCTGTTCGCCACGAGTGTGAACTCGTGCGACTAGCATGGCTAAATCGGATCCCAATAGCAATGGCCTCCGGCAGGATCAACCGGAATGTCTACCCTCGCGCCTGATTCCCGGCACGAGGGGGGTTGGCGGGTTTTGACTCATGGTGAGTCAAAACACCATTGCATGGTCTGTGTGGGGTCCAGCGCCACCGGCGGTCCGGATGACACCGAACTCCCACGGCTCACATCAGATCTCCTCTTACGCCGGAGCGCAGGGAGCGAGACCCTCATCTCTTACGGACCTGTACGTTGGCCCGGATGGGTCATAAACCCTCTGGACTTCGTTCAGTCCCACGGAGCCAAGTCGAGTCGGACCAAACCGACACGGACCGGCTCCGCAATGCGTTCTTCGCATCATAACGAAACCCCGGGTCGTACTTAACCCCGTCGAACTATCGGCGGCACGTCATGCGGTTTCATGGCTCGATGACGGGCGCCAAAGCATCGGCCGAGCGAGACGGGTACGCCGGGGTGAAGGGTCCATTACGGCGGATCCGGGCGGATCCATCCGGCTCGATCGATGTCCCGGAGATCCGGGAGATCGGGAGGCACCACCAGTGGGTGCGTCGTTGCGGGCCGAAAGAATCGGGAGCGCTCGGAGACTCGGCGCGGGTCGATTACTCCTCGTCGAGATACTCGATCCCCTGTTTTGAGACGTTGGCTTTCGTGATCTCGTTGAGGTCGTTGAGCCAGAACTCGTCTTCCGCCTCGTCGACCTCGGGGGCGTCGGCCTCCCACGACCAGCCTTCGTACTCGTGGACCTTCTCGGTCCCCTTCTCACGAAGCCTGAGCGTCGTTGGGTCCGCCTCGTCCTCCGAGGGTGCCGGATCCAGCGTCCGGGCTGCCTTCAGGGCGGCCTGTCTCGGCATGTTGCCGGAGAACTCGCTCGGTTCCGATCCGTCCTCCTCTCGAAGGGCAAAGTTTCGCTTACCGTCTTCACGTACCATGGTTTTGCCTCCATGGCAACTCAGCACACAGTATGTAATAAATATATCGGGGAAATGAAAGCTGCTCGGCAGGTCTTTTATATACTACGGCCGGGCAGGCGGGTGATTTTGGCGTCTCACCGGCCGACCGTACCGAACCGGCGGGCGTAGAGACTGAGATATCCTCTCGCGCGTCGTTGGCGGCCACGAGGTGATCGGGCCGCATCCGTCCGCGAAGTTGGCCGTTCACCCCGACGACTTCGGGGAGTAGCGGTAAACAACAGTTATATATCTGCTGTGGCGAAATGCGACCCATACACCCGCGATGGTCCGGAAAAAGAAGCTCAGCCCGAGCGGAGCCAAAGACGAGGACGGGGAGTACCACAACGTCCACGTGAATCTCCACGAGGACGAACTCGCCGTCGCCGGAATGGAGATCGGTGACGAGGTTTTCGTCCGCGTTCGCGACGGAAAGATCATCATCCAGCGAGCGGACGCCAACCCCGAACAGCTCGAACACGATTTCTAAGTTTGACGCGGAGCCCCGTCGGCCACCCGACGCACGGACCGGTCGGCGGATTGATGGGCATCGGCAACGGAATGCGATCAATGAGCGTTTACGACCTTCTGAAGCCGGCACTGTTCACGCTCCCGCCGGAGACGGCGCATAACGCGACCCATCGGCTCCTGCGCGGCGTTCAGGGAACCGCCGCGGAGTCGATGCTTCGGGACCGATACGCCGTCCGCGACGCACGGCTGCGGGTGGACGCGTTCGAGACGGCGTTTCCGACGCCGGTCGGCGTCGCCGCCGGATTCGACAAGAACGCCGAGGTGCCCCGGTCGCTCGCCGCGCTCGGGTTCGGACACGTCGAAGTCGGCGGGGTGACCGCCGAGGCACAGCCCGGGAACCCCAGCCCGCGGCTCTTCCGGCTCCCCGAGGACCGGGCGCTGATAAACCGGATGGGGTTCAACAACGAGGGGGCGGACGCCGTCGGCGACCGTCTCGACCGTGAGCCCCTGCCGGACGTGCCGGTCGGAGTCAACATCGGGAAGTCGAAGTCGACGCCGCTTGAATCCGCGGCCGACGACTACCGATACACCTACGAGCGCGTGGCCGACGCCGGCGACTACTTCGTCGTGAACGTCTCGAGTCCGAACACGCCCGGACTCAGGAAGCTACAGGATCGCGAGGCGTTAGAAGGGATCCTCGGCACGCTTTCCGACGCGGGCGCGTCCCCCCTGCTGGTCAAGCTCTCGCCCGACCTCCCGCGGGACGCCGTCGCGGAGGCCCTCGACGTCGTGGGCGAACTCGACCTCGACGGGGTGATAGCGACCAACACGACGACCGCGCGCCCGGAGACGGTGGAAAACCCGAATCGCGCGGAGCGCGGCGGGTTGTCGGGTGACCCGATCGAGGGGGCGGCGACGGAGCTCGTCCGGTTCGTCGCGAAACGGACCGACGTGCCGGTCGTCGGGGTCGGCGGCGTGTCGGATGCGGCGGGCGCCTACGAGAAGATCCGAGCCGGCGCGTCGCTCGTCCAGCTGTATACGGGGCTCGTGTACGAGGGGCCGGGGATCGCGCGCGACATCAACCGTGGGCTCCTCGAACTGCTCGACCGCGACGGATTCGGATCGATAGCGGAGGCGATCGGGACGGGGATCGAGTGAGGGAGTGGGGCGTCGAGTGATCGCCATCCTCAGCCCGGCCGGCGGCGACGACGGCGGGAATCAGGCCTCGACCGCGTTTCTGACGATCACGACGACGTCGTCGTCGAGAAGCTTCCCTTCGCCGGCGTACTGTCCGTCCTCCTCGATCGAGAACTCCTCCGGACCGAGGGTCACGCCCGCGACGTGGAGTTCCTCGCCGTCGGTCTCGTAATCGTCGGCCGCGATCGCTGATTCGATGTCGCCGACGCGATCCCCGTACTTCGGCCCGACGGTCGCGTACTCGAGATCGATCCCGGTTATCACGGTCTCGACGGGCGCCTCGGCGTCGGGATGGACGGTGAGGTCGTCGACGTGCATCACGCCGGTGATGTCCGCCTCGAAGCTACCGACGTCGGCATACACCTCGACCGCGTCGAGTTCGGCGGTGAGCGGGAGCTGGTTCTCACTCTTGTACCGGCGGAGCGCGCCGACGACCGCCATGGCGGCGACCCCCGCGTCGGTATCGGCGTCGAGGCCGAGCGGTTCGGGCCAGCCAGCGAGGTGGATCGAGTCGCCCGCGGCGTCGCTTCCCGCGTCGGCGCCGACCGCGTCGCCGGTGCCCGCGATATCGGCGTACATGTCCTGCCAGAGCTCCTCGGTGACGTGTGCGAGCACGGGTGCGAACAGCTTCAGGAACCGACGGTGGGCCGTTCGGAGGGTGTACGCCGCGGACGGGTCGTCGCGCTGTTTCGCGATCTCGAGGTAATCGTCACAGAACGTGTTCCAGAAGAAGCTCCGGAGCCCGTCGCGCGCCTTCGAGAACTCGCGGTTCGCCAGGCGGTCGGTGAGCGTATCGATCTCCCGGTCGAGCTCCCCGAGCAGCCACCGGTCGATCTCGTGGAGGCCGTCGGCGGGCGCTTCCGGATACGGCTCGGACGCGAGCGACTCGACGAGCTTCGAGGCGTTCCAAAGCTTCCGGATCAACTTCTCACCCGCGCGTAACCCCTTCTCCTGGTACGGGAGGTCGTCGCCGATGGCCGAGCCGGCGGCCCAGTAGCGCGCGGCGTCAACGGGATACTCCGCCAACACCCGGTCGGGGTCGACGACGTTCCCCTTCGATTTGGACATCTTCTCGCGGTTCTCGTCGAGCACCATCCCGTTGATCATCGTGGACTCGAACGGCACCTCGCCGGTGTGTTCGTAACACTTGATCACGGTGTGGAACAGCCAGAAGGAGATGATATCGTGACCCTGCGGCCGGACGTCCATCGGGTAGACCTCCGGGCGATCCATCGTGAACTCGCCCGCGTTCTCGTCCCAGTCCCAACCCGCGTTGATCAGGGGCGTGAGCGAGGAGGTCGCCCACGTGTCGAGCACGTCGTCCTCGGGGACGAACTCGGCGTGGCCACACTCGGGACACGCGTCGACCGGCGGGTCGTCCGAGAGCGGGTCGACCGGAAGAGCCGACTTCTCGGCGACGATCTCGTGATCGCAGTCCGCGCAGTACCAGACCGGGAACGGAATCCCCGAGGAGCGCTGCCGGGAGATGAGCCAGTCCCACTGGAGCCCCTCAACCCAATGTTCGTATCGGGTGAACATCTTGTCGGGGAACCACTCCATCCCGCGGCCGGCCTCGAGGTACTCGTCCGTCCTGTCGAGCACCTCGATGTACCACTGTTCGGTGACGAGGAACTCGATTCCCGTCCCACAGCGCTCGTGGACGTTCACCGTGTGCTCTATCGCCCGGCGGTCCAGCAGCGCGCCGACATCGTCGAGGTCGTCGACGATCACTTCGCGCGCGCCCGTCGCCGCGTGAAGCCCCGCGTACCCGTCGGCGACGTCGGTCATGTGGCCGGAGGCGTCGATCGCGATCCGGAGGTCGAGGTCGTGAGCCTGGTACCACTCGATGTCGGTCTGGTCACCGAAGGTACAGCACATCACGATCCCCGACCCGGTCTCCATGTCGACGCGGTCGTCGGCGAGTATCGGGACCTCGTGGCCGAACAGGGGTATTTCGGCGGTCTCGCCGACGAGGTCCTGGTTCGCGTCGTCGTCCGGGTGGACGAAAACGGCGACGCACGCCGGGAGGAGTTCGGGCCGCGTGGTGGAGATGGTGAACGCATCGTCCGCGTCCGCGCTCGCGCCCGCAACCCCGAACTCGATGTCGTGGAAGTGTGAGTCCCGCTCGTCGTCCTCGGTCTCGACCTGCGAGATGGCGGTCTCGCAGTCGGGACACCAGATCGCGGGGGCCTCCTGACGGTACTCGCGGCCCTGCTCGTACAGGTCGATGAAGGAGAGCTGGGAGACGCGCTGGACCTCGGGAGAGATGGTCCGGTAGGTGTTGTTCCAGTCGATCGACAGGCCGACGCCCTGCATCTTCTCGGTGAAATTCTCCTCGTACTCCAGGCACACATCGCGGCAGTGCTGCTGGAACTCGCGCCGTTCGAACTCCTGGTGGCGGACGTCGAGTTCGCGCTCGGTGAGCCGCTCGGAGGCGATCCCGTTGTCGTCATAGCCGAACGGGTAGAGCACCTCGCTGTCGTACATCCGGTGGAAGCGGGCAACGATGTCCTGAAGGATGGAGCCGTACACGTGGCCCCAGTGAAGGTTGCCGGAAACGGTCGGCGGGGGCGTGTCGATGGAGAACGCGGTGTTCGGATCGACGGGGTCGTCGGGGTACGCGTACGTCTCCTCGTCGACCCAGCGCCGCTGCCAGCGCGGCTCGGCGGTGTCGGGGTCGTACTCTCCGCTGGGCATTATCGGGTAAACATTCCGGCGGTTCCCTCTTAACCGACACGGTTGTCCGGGAACGACCCGGCCGCCGAGCGGGCGGACCGTCGTAGCTGCCGACCGCCGACGGTTCCGGCGGGTCGCCGAGGCCGAGGCTGGGGTAGCCCGAGGCTGGGGTAGCCCGAGGCTGGGGTAGCCCGAGGCGTGGTCGTTCCGACTGGTGGAAGCCGGAACGTCCCGTGACCCGTCGAACTCAGAGTCGGTCCGCGAGGTCCTCGGCGAAGTACGTCACGATCAGGTCCGCGCCCGCCCGCTTGATCGACAGCAACGACTCGTATGCCGTCGCCTCGAGGTCGAGCCACCCCTTCCCGGCGGCGGCGTGGAGCATCGCGTACTCCCCGGAGACGTTGTACGCGGCGATCGGTCGGTCGAACTCCCGGCGGAACGCCGCGACGACGTCGAGGTACGGCAACGCCGGTTTGACCAGCAGTACGTCGGCCCCCTCCTCGGCGTCGATCCGCCCCTCCCGGAGCGCCTCGCGGCCGTTCGCGGGGTCCATCTGGTAGTGCCGGCGGTCGCCGAACGCGGGCGCGCCATCGGCGGCGTCGCGGAAGGGGCCGTAGAACGCCGACTCGTACTTCGCGGCGTAGCTCATGATCGCGACGTCCCCGTGGCCCGCATCGTCGAGCGCCCCCCGGATCGCCGCCACCTGCCCGTCCGTCATCGACGAGGGCGCGACCATGTCGGCGCCGGCGTCGGCCTGCGAGACAGCCGTTTTTTCCAGCAACTCCAGCGTCGCGTCGTTCTCGACCGTGAGCGTCGGATCCGCCTCGGCCGACCCCTCTATCACGCCACAGTGACCGTGGTCGGTGTACTCGCACAGACAGACGTCGCCGATCACGTAGGCGTCGGTGTCGGCCGTGATCCGGCGGATCGCCCGCTGAACGACCCCGTCGGCGGCGTACGCGCGGCTTCCCTCAGCATCCTTCGTCTCCGGGATCCCGAAGAGGATCACGGCCTCGACGCCCGTCGCCCGGACCTCCTCAACGCGGGCGACGGCCTCGTCGGCGGGGACGCGTTCGTGGCCCGGCATCGACTCGATCGGGACGAGCTCGTCGGTCGTCGCGTCGACGAAGACGGGCGCGACGAGGTCCGACGCCGACAGCGACGACTCGCTGACGAGCGGCCTGACGCCGTCGGTCCGGAGCCGACGCGGGCGGTCGGTCGGGTACATGCGCGATGGTTGGGTCCGGACCGACTTTTATACTTCGTTCGCGGGACGGGGACGAAAGAGCGGGGCGTAGGGGGAACAAGCGGAACGAGGGGTGACGGCGGCCGGACGAACCGCCGGGTTATTCCGTCGATTCGACGTCGATCCGGTCGCTGAGTGCCGCCAGCCCGTCGTCCTCGGCCAACTCCTCGACCCGTTCACGGAAATGCTCCGTACACAACCCGACGACGACATCGGCCTGTTCGGCCTCGTAGGCGGCCTCCTGATCGCAGTAATGACACCGCATACACGATGGTCCGTCGCGGGCGGCATTAACCCTGTTCCTCGATCGGAGTCGGGAGCCGTTCCCGAACGGGAGCGAGCGCCGACGCCGGGAGGCCGGCCGTGCCGAGCGTTCGTTCGTGGGCGTCGCTGCCGCCGGTGACGAGCAGGTCGGCCGCACGCGCGACGCGGTCGATCCGGTCGGCATCGACCGGGCGGCCGTAGGGATAAAACCGTTCGATCGCGTCCAGCCGGCGGGCGACGTCGAGGGCGGCGTCGACGTCGTCGTAGCGGAACGGGTGCGCGAGGCCGACGATCGGACAGGCGTCCCGGAGGAGTTCGATCCCGCGGTCGAGGTCGGTGACGTCGCGGGAAAGGTAACAGGGGCCGTCGTTGCCGATCAGTTCGTCGAATGCCGCGGCGTAGTCGTACGGGGCGGGCGACTCGTCGATGGCGCGAGCGATGTGGGGACGACCGATTCCCCGGCGGGCTTCGACGTCGAGGGCGACGCCGAGCCGGTCCTCGACCCGGCGGACGATCCGCGCGCCACGCTCCCGCCGGTCGGCTTGGAGACGGTCGGTTTCGGCGTCGAGCGCGTCGGTATGTTCGACGGCGTAGCCGAGCAGGTCGAGCCGCCCGAAGCCGGCGTCCACCCGGAGTTCGATCCCGCGAACGACCCGGACCCCGTCGCGGACGACCACCGGCGCGTCGAGGTCGGGATGGATCCGATCGTGGTCGGTGACCGCGACCCAGTCGAGGCCGGCCTCGCGCGCGGCGACGGGGACCTCCTCGATCGCGAAAGTCCCGTCGGAGGCGGTCGTATGCGTGTGGAGATCCGCGACGACTCGGTCGGACGGGGGTGTGGCGTCAGCGATCATATCGGCCGAACGTGGGGGGACCACTAAGCATCGGCGGTCGCCCGCCGCAATGTATTATGACGTATTAGGAGTTGGGCCGGACTAAGGTCAGTCATGGACAATCATTAAGAACCGTGAGCGTCCAGTGTTCGTTGATGCGCTTGAACGGCGTCAGCGACCGAATCGAAGGGCACCAGTTCCCGGCCACCTCGGCGGAGATAATCGCGGCTCACGGTAACGCGACCGTAGAGCTCGCCGACGGATCCGAGCGGATCGGGGACGTGCTCGAGCGGTTCGGCGAGCAGACGTTCGACGCCCCTGACGAGGTCCTCGAGACCCTCCGAGCCGGTGTCTGTCACCGCGGCGTCGGCCGCCGGTTCTACTCGGACCGCGACCCGACGACGAGCAGGGAGAACGGGCCGCAGCCGGTCTCCTTCTGAGACGGCGAACGCACCCCTCGTTTTTTCTGTGACGCGCTCCGCCGAGCCGCCATGCCTCCATCAGTGGTGACTCAGCCGGGAGCGTGCGTTTTGCGCGGGAGCGGTGCGTCCTCCGCGGACGGTTGAACTACTCCAGCCGCTCGATACGGAGTCGTTGCTGGTGTAGAAAACACCGACAAAGCCCCGGCCACGAGGACTCGGGGGCTTCGCTGCGGTCCGCAGTCACTCGCTTCGCTCGCTCCTTGCGGTCCTTGCGTCGGCCGCCGTCGCCCTCGCGGCTGCCCCTTTGAGTCCCACCCGCACACGGCACCGCGACCGCACCTCAGCCCTCCCCAGCCTCGGCGGGCGGACCGTCGCGGGCAGGCCGCTCCGGGCCGCCGCCTCCCTCGCGGGCCGGTCGCGGGCCGGTGGCCCGCTCCCGGGCGCGCCATCGGATGGGTCGATCGCTGCGTAGGCAACATCGAGCGGTCGGTGGGGGTGGAGTCGCCAACGGTCGAGACCGTCGACGGGGTCAGTCGACCCACTGGACGGCGCCGGAGAGGTCGAGCGGCACCGACCCCTTCCGGTACGCCTCGATCCGGCCGCTCGGTCGGGCACGGAGGACGACCGCGGGACGGTGCCCGACGTCCGGGCGCGCGTCGCGGACCGCCGCCCAGTCGGCGTCGGGGAATGACGAGCAGTCGACGAACAGGGTCGCCCCGCCGCCGTGGGCCGCCAGTTGCCCGCTGGTCTTCGTCTCGACGGTATCGCGGACGGCGGCGACGGGATCGCCCGCCGATCGCGTTGCGACGGGCTGCGGGCGGGTCACTTCGACGAGCGACGCGGTCCCGGTGGCCGGGTCGGTCGCGCGGAAGTCGAGCGAGTGGCCGGTGGTCACCTCGATCTCCGGGGTGACCTCGTAGCCGGCGCCCGAGAGCAGGTCGGCGGCCGTGAACTCCGCGACGGTCGCGCTCATCCGGACGACGTCCATCGACGCCGACGTCCCGAGTTTGCCCGCCATCGTCTCGCGGTACTCGTCGAGGGTTCCGGGACGGAGGAGCCGCTCGACGTAGCCGGTGCCCTCCTCGTGGGTCGCGTCGGGGAACCCCGCGGCGTGATCGCGGAAGAACGCCCGCGTCGTCTCCGCGCCGTCCTTCGAACGGAACACGGGAAGAAAGTACCACGAGACGTACGGGTAGTCGGCGAGCCATGGCTCCGTGTCGTGGAGCCCGGCGAGGAGCTCCCGCTCGGCCCACCGCGAAACGGGATACGGGACCTCGTCGAAGCCGTACTTTTCGGTGCGCCAGAGGTCGCTCGGGGTCTCGGTGTTGCCGAGCCAGTAGCCGACCGGGCCGCCGTCGACCCCCGAGGGCGGGTCCGTATCCGCCTCGGTCCAACAGAACAGCGCCATCGACCCGTCATCCATGTCGAACCGACGAGCCTCGTAACTCGGCGGCGGTTGGAACCACGGGTCGCCCGCGGCCACGCCGAGGTTGTCGTCGAGCGGGCGCTCGATCCGCGCACGGACCCGATCCGCGTCCCATCGGCCGGGAGCACGCCTGAACCGGAGCGGTTGTGCCACGGGCCCGATACCGCCCGACGCGGCTAATGGCTTCCGGTGGCGGGGAACCGGAGTCGGGCGCACGTTTGACACCTGTCCCGGGGCGGTGAGCCCTCGTCGGTCGGCGACCCGACCGGCATCAGGGGCGGATCGAACTGCCGCCGGAGCGAGGGATCGCCGACAGGTATATCAACGATTGAGATATAGTTAACTCGTACCATGTCAATGAGTGCCTATGACGAGGACGAGCATGAACGTCGCGAACGGAAGACGAGCGCCGTCGACGCCGACTTCGACGCCGAGCGGCCGGAGTACTCCGGGTCGTTGACGTACGACTCCGGCGACTCCGCGGAGGCACTCCTCGACAAGTTTCGGGAAGTGAAAGAACGGTAACGGCGACGTGGCCACGGTCGTTGGCCGCCGCCGGGATGGACGATCCGACCGTCACCCACGGGTCAGCAGTATCGCGGTCGAACAGACGACGGCGACGGCAAGAACGTGTCCGACGACCGCCACGAGCAGGATCGGCTCCGTGAGGAGAAACGGGACGAGCCCGAGCTGTAGTATCGAGAACCCGATGTTTTCCGCGTCGAGTCGGCGCGCCGTGGCGGCGTCCGCCGGCGAGAGATCGACGTGGATCGCTCGCCAAAGGGCGACACACGCGCTCCACCACGACGTGCCGATCCGGTACGTGAGGTCCCAGAGGACCAGCAGGGTGAGGTAGACGACCGGCACGGGCGGGGACGGGCCGAACAGTCGCCCGATCAGCGCGTCGCTCCGGACGAACAGGTACGTGACGAGGGCGACGAACGCGAGCACACCCAACACGATCTCGATGCTCGACCCGAATAGCAGCCGTTTGTGTTCCGGGGGCGTCGACAACAGGCGGTTCCTCGCCCCGAGCCGATGCATCTCGACGCTCCCGATCGCGGCGACGAGCACCGCCGCGGTCCCCGCGATAACCGCGTCCCACAGGCCGTAGTACCACCCGAGAGCGAGCACGCCCGCCTGGAACAGAACGAACTGTATCACGACGGCAAGCGTCCGCGAGACGTTTACGCCCGGGATCCCGCTCACGAGGCTCTCGTAAACCCATGTCTCCCCGTAGCTCCGACTCACGGCGTCGCCTCCGGTCGGCCGTTGGTCTCCCCGTCGAGCGCCCGGGCAACCGCGAGGTCGAACGGGGTCCGTTCCACCGGGACGAGGTCCCGGATCCGGTCGTCCTCGACGACGACGGTGTTGCGGAGCCCCTCGACGAGCGAGCGGGCGAGGTACGGGTTGACGTCCGTGACCAGACGGAGCCACCGTGCGGACAACCCGGGGCTCAGGACGGGGACGCGGACGATACGGAGCCGGTGGCCGAACTGGCGGCGAGTTCGTCGGAGGATCTCCGCGTACGTCAACACCTCCGGCCCCCCGATCTCGTACGTGTCGGCGGCGGTTTTCGGGACGTCGAGAACGCCGGCGAGGTACGCCACGACGTCCTCGATCGCGATCGGTTGACAGAGCGTGTCAACCCACTTCGGCGTGACCATCACCGGGAGCCGCCCCGCGAGGCCGCGGATCACCCCGAAGCTCGCGCTACCATCGCCGATGACGATCGCGGCCCGCAGCGTCGTCAGGGCGTACGATCCCTCGTCGAGGACCCGCTCGACCTCGCGGCGCGATTCGAGGTGTTCGGAGAGGTCCTCGCGGTCCTCGCCGAGCCCGCCGAGGTAGACGACTCGGTCGACGCCGGCATCGGACGCCACGTCCGCGAAGTTCCGCGCACAGTTCCGGTCGCGCTCCTCGTATCCCGGCCCGCCGTCCATCGAGTGGACGAGGTAGTAGGCGGCGTCAACCGATCCGCCATCGGCCGTGAATGCGGGCGGGAGCGTCTCCGGCTCCAAGAGATCACCCTCGACGACGTGAACGTCCTCCGGGGGGCGGTACCCGGCCGCGTCGCGGACGAGCGTGACGACCTCGTGGCCGCGATCGAGCAGCGTCGGGATGAGCCGGCTCCCGACGAACCCGGTCGCGCCGGTAACGAGAACGCGCATACGGGGAGCGACGGGGGCGACGACCATAAGCCCCGTGTGCGGCGACGATGGGCCGTGCGCGGCGACCCGCCGCACCCGTCGCGGAACCGTCAGCCCGGTGGAGCGTGCGGAGCACGCCGCCGACCGATCGTTAAATCCGTCTCCCCACCGTCAAACGGGCATGAACGCTGGCGAGTTTGAGCCGGTCCGTGGTGTCCCGGACCTATACGTCCACGACACCGGGATGTTCGATACCGACGAGTACGGCTCGGTGTACGTGTACGACGCCGAACGGCCGGCCGTGATCGATACGGGAACGGGCGCGAACCGGGAGGCGTTGTTCGGGACGCTCGACGCCGTCGGGATCGGCCCGTCGGACCTCGCCTGGATCGCCCCGACGCACGCGCATCTCGACCACGCCGGCGGGGCGGGCTACCTCGCCGAGCGGTACCCGAACGCTGAGGTCGTCCTCCCGGAGCGCGGGGTGCGACACCTCGTCGATCCCGACGCACTCATCGCCGGAACGAAGTCGGCGGTCCGGGACCAGTGGGACTACTACGCCGAGCCCGAGCCCGTTCCCGACGACCGCGTCTCGGGACTGTCCGACGGCGACCGGATCGACCTCGGGGATCGCGAACTCATCGTCCACGGCGCGCCGGGACACGCCCCCCACCACGCGGTGTATCACGACCCCGACGCCGGGGTCGTTTTCACGGCCGACGCCGCCGGCATCTACGTCCCCGCGGTCGACACGGTACGACAGACGACCCCGCCGCCACAGTTCGACCTGGACCAGTGTCTACGGGATCTTGGGACCATCGCGGACCTCGATCCCGAGTACCTCTGTTTCGGCCACTTCGGACCGCGGGAGTACGACCCCGACCTGATCGGCGCGGCAAAGCGGGCGTACGTCGAGTGGGTCGAGGCCGTCCGGACCAAGCGGGCGGAGTTGGACGACGACGAGTCCGTCGTCGCACACTTCGAGGCCGCAAGCAGGGACGTGGAGTTCTGGAACCCGGAGCGCGCGCGGGCCGAGGCGAGTCTGAACACGCGCGGAGTGGTGGCGTTCCTCGACCGGGTGGAAACGCCCTAAACCCCACGTCGCGTACGTCGATCCAACCGATGGGCATCTTCGATACGATCCGCGCCGTGTTCGGGACGAGCGCCGAGGCGGACGCGACCCGCGACGCCGACCCCGAGGACCTCTTCGGGATGTCGACGGCGTACATGACGATGGAGGCCGACCTCGGCTACGACCACTGCGGTGAGGCGGCGCTGTGTTTCTCCGGGGTCGACAGCACACGGTTCGACGACGCGGTCGACGGGGTTGAGGCGATCCTCGAGGCAGGAAAGGTGGAGACCGGAACCGGGTTCCACGGATACGAGGACGATCATGGCTACCACTGGTTCGTCCTCGAGGATGACGACCCCGAGGATCTGGTGACGAGCATCCATTTCGCCGCCGACCAGTTCATTGAGGAGGGGTTCGGCTCGCGGCTCCTCGCGGCCGTCTTCGGGTTCGAAGACGGCGACGGGGACGCCTACTGGATCTACTCGTTCCGCCGCGGGGCGTACTACCCGTTCGCACCCGACGGGACGAACGACCGGAACCAACGGGTCGAGTTCAAGCTCCAGTCCGTCCTCGACGGGGAGCTCGGGATCGAGGACGACGAATCCTACTGGTACCCGTTGTGGCCGGACGCACCCGGACGGCACCCGTGGGAGTGATCCGATGGGCGACGTGAACGGTCGGAGGGATCCCGGCAAAACCCGGGACGGACGGAAACGGGTCCTCCGTGCTGTCGCAGTTCAGGCGGCGGCGTTGAGCGCGGCGGTCCACCTGTTGTGGGCGTGGCCGCGGCTCGTTGGTCCCGCCGACCCGCGACCGTACCTCCTGGTCCTCGCCGGCACGTTCACGGCCATCGTCGGGGCCGCGACGCTGCGGGCCGACGAGTACCGGCGGCTGTACGCGCTCGGTGCGGGGACGTTGACCGCGTACTTGCTCGGGTACGTCGCCTGGCACGGCGGAGGGACGATCGCCGCGCTGGCGGTCGACCCGTTAGCGATCGTCGGGAAGGCCGCGGAGGCGAGCGGCGTGATCGCGTTCCTCGCGCTCTACCGGCTCGCCCCGCCGACGGCGGTCGTGGTGGCGCGGCGGCGGGAACGCGGGGAGGCCGACGGTCGGACGGGAAGGACCCGAAGCGGCGGCGAGACGGACGACGAGGGCGACTGACCGCCCGATCGGCGATCGCGGCCCGCGGACCGTCCGGCGACCGACAGCCATTATTGGTCCAGCCGCCGATCGGCGGGTAGTGAGTGACACGTACCGAACGGTCGGCGGACGGGCGACGGCGACGTTCGAGGTCCGCGGGTCGGAGTTCCTCGGCCACGTCGCGCCGGCGGACACCGTCGCGGAGGCGGCGGCATTCGTCGAGGCCGTCGGGACGGAGTACGCCGACGCGACCCACAACGTCCCGGCCTACCGCGTTCCGGCTGGCGAAGCCTCCGAGCGGACGCCCGGAACGGACGTCATGCTCCGGGAGTACGCGGACGACGACGGGGAGCCGGGCGGGTCCGCGGGGAAGCCGGCGCTGAACGTCCTCGAACAGCGTGACCTCCGAAACGTCGTCTGCGTGGTGACGCGGTACTACGGGGGAACGAACCTCGGCGTAGGCGGGCTGGCTCGTGCGTACTCCCGCGCCGTTAATGACGCGGTCGACGAGGCCGGCGTCGTCGATGAGCGCCCGCACCGCCGGCTCGTCGTTCGGACCGATTACGACGACTCCGGGACGGTCCGGGGACTGATCGAGTCCGCGGGCGTCGAGTTCGACGCCGACTACGTGGAACGGGTTCGCTTCGATCTGCGGGCCCCGGTCGACGAGGTGGACGGACTGATCGACCGGCTCAACAGCGCGACGAGCGGCCGCGTCAAGATCGACCGGTGAGTGTGGTGTTCGAGGCGATGGCGGGTGGAGAGTCGATCCCGCGGTCGACTGGACGACCGAGACGGTGATCGGGGCGGGGTGACACGGGGGTCGGTGGGGGCTGACAGGCGACGCATGGTCGTGGGAGCCGCGGCGGGGCGTCGCGCTCCAGCCTCGTCCGCCGCGGGCAACCGTCAGGTCACGGCGGGGGTGGCCGCCGTATAGGATATAAACGGTCGGACGGACCGCGCCGAACCCGAACGTATGGCTTGACGTGGGTGTGGATCCTCAGGCGAACTTCCGGACGGTCATGTCGAGCGTGTCGAGGTCGAGGATCGGCGCGTAGCCGGCGTCCGGGTCGATGTTGACGGATCGCTGGAAGTCAGTCTGTGCCTGCCAGCAGCCGGAGTTGACCGCGAGCACGCCGTGGTACTTTCCCCAGCCGAGTTTGTGAACGTGTCCGGTGTGGAACACGTCGGGGGTCTCGTCGATGACGAGATAGTCGCGGTCCTCCGGGGCGACCCGGGTGTGGCCGCCGAACTGCGGGGCGACGTGTCGCTTCTTCAATAGCTGATACATCGCCTTGTGCGGCTCGTCGTAGCTCGCCTTGTCGTCGGGCAGTTCGGCGATCACCTCGTCCAGCGAGACCCCATGGTACATCAGCACCTCGACGCCCTCGACGGTGACCGTCGCCGGGTTCGAGACGATCCGCGCGTCGTGGACGTCCATGATCCCCCGGAGTTCCTCGGTAAACCCGGGCTGCGGCTCCGCGAGCCGGACGGCGTCGTGGTTGCCGGGGATCATCACGACGTCGGTGTCGGCGGGGACGTCCTTCAGATGTTCCGCGAACCGCTCGTACTGCTCGTAGATGTCGACGACCGCGAGTTCCTCGTCCTGCCCGGGGTATACGCCGACCCCCTCGACCATGTCGCCGGCGACGAGGAGGTATTCGACGGGGGCGGCCTCGGGCGTGTGGAGCCAGTCCGTGAACCGGTCCCACGCGTCGGCGACGAACTCGTCGCTACCGACGTGGAGATCGGAGACCAGCGCCGCCTGGACGTGGCGGTCGGCCCCGGCCGTCGTGCGGGTCCGTGGGACGTCGGGGAAGTGGAGCGAGTCGGCGAACAGGATCCCCGAGTCGTCGGCGAGGGTCCCCTCGACGGCGACACACTCGTCC
Organism: Halorubrum sp.; assembly: GCA_028275105.1. Taxonomy (GTDB): domain Archaea; phylum Halobacteriota; class Halobacteria; order Halobacteriales; family Haloferacaceae; genus Halorubrum. The sequence goes on along the minus strand of JAQCNI010000056.1, from coordinate 10,383 downwards.
AGCAGAATCTCGTCGACGACGTCGGCGAGCCCCTTGTCCTTCATGATCAGTGCCGGGAACGTTCCGGTGGTGTCCTCGAGTTCGATCAGCCAATGCCCCGACCGCGTCGACCTGACGTCGTTGACGAGGCCGATCATTGCGGCGTCGCTGCCGCCGGGCATGTCGGCGATCGCTTCCGCCGGCCGGTGGTTGACGCGGCCACGGAGCAGCCCTGAGAGCCGCTCGTACCGGTCGCGAAACGTCCGGACGAAGTCCGCGTACTCGCCGGTCCCGGTGCTGTGACCGGTCATGTCGTTACCGACCTCGATCTCGCGGCGCTCCGGGTCCCGGTCGTGACTTTCCGGAATACTCCGGCCGGCGCCGCCGACCCCCGACCCCTTCGTTTCAACTGGAGATCGGTCGTCGTTCGGGGATGTGTTCGTCGATCCGGCAGGGTCCGCCCGATCGGCCGGGCCCGTCGATCCGGCGGAGTCGTTCCCCGCGGTCTTTCGTCCATCGACGATCGGCCGGACGTGGTCGGCGGTTATTCGGAGGGCGTCGTCCGGCGCGCGGTCGACGGCGGTGTCGAGGGCAGCGAGGGGGTCGGCCGCGCCGGCCAGCAGCGTGACCGCCTCGCGTTCGGCGTTGTAGCCGCGTTCCGCCAGTTCGCTGACGATCCGGGCGTTCGACTCCAGCGGCACGATAGCCGAAAGGCGGGAGCGACGCAAAACCGTTCCGGCTCCGCCGAGCGTCGGGTGGAGACCGGTCGGAGCCTCGGGGGGGGTCCCCAGACGGCCTCAGCGGTCCCGCTCGAATCCGGCCGCGAACGTCGCCGACGACACCGAAAGCACCGTCGGGCGACCGTGGGGGCACGCGAACGGGCGCTCACACTCCCCGAGTCGGTCGAGGAGTTCGCGGATCGCCGACTCGTCGATCGCGTCGCCGCGTTTCAACGAGGGGTGACAGGCCAAGTCCGCGAGCAGCCGTTCACGGGCGTCCCGCGGGGGCTCCCCGGCCGAAAGGCTCGCGAGCGCGTCGCGGAACGCGTCCGCGTCGGCCGCACGGCCGAAGGGGGCCGGGACGGCCCGCAGCCGAACGGTCCCGCCACCGAAGGGCTCGGTCTCGAAGCCGAGCGAGTCGAGGGGGTCGCCGTTCGCCTCCGCGGCCGCCGCCTCCGACGCCGACAACGAGACCGTCGCCGGCGGGTCGAGGGCGACGGTCGGCACCGGGTCGCCATCGAACGTCCGCGCGAGCCGCTCGTAGTTCACCCGCTCGTGGGCGGCGTGCGTGTCGACGACGAGGAGATCATCGCTCGCCTCGACGAGCGCGTAAAGATCACGGAACGTCCCGATCGGCTCCGCGTCCGCGAACGTCGCCGACCGCGAGCCATCCGCCTCGCCGGGCGGCTCGAGAGCGGTTTCGAGGTCGGTGGCGACGTCCGCCCGTCGCCGGAGGTCAGCCCCGGTGAGCGCGTCGGCGACGACCGACTCGACCGCCTCCGCGACCAGGTCCGCGTCCCGGAGGCCGACCTCCCGCTTCGCCGGATGGACGTTCGGGTCGACCCGCGCGGGGGGGAGCGCGACGTCGACGGCGGCGATCGGCTCCCGTCCGTCCGGGAGCAGGCGACCGTAGCCCGCCCGTACCGCGCCCGCGAGCCGATCGTCACGGACTGGCCGGCCGTTCACCGACGTTCGGAGGTGATCGCGCGCGGCCCGCGTCATCGAGGGGTACGCGAGGACGCCCGAGATCCCGACGTCGACCGGGGAGCGGTCGTCGTCCGTGACGTCGACGTCGCTCCCGGCGGCTTCGGCACCGTCTCCGAAGTCGACGTCGGCGTTCGCGGATAGCTCGGTCGACCGGCTCGCGGTGTCGCGATCGTAGACGCCGAGCAGCGCGTCCGTCACGCCGGTCCCGGGCGTCGACAGCGTCGTCGACCCGTCGTGGTCGAGCGTGAACGCAACCCGGGGGTTCGCGAGCGTGTAGTCCGCGACGAGGTCGGAGATCCGCGCAAACTCGGATCGCGCGCCCGCGAGCGCCTCGCGCCGGGCCGGGCGGGTCGCAAACAGGTCGCGAACGACGACCGTCGTGCCCCGGGCACGGCCGGCGTCGGAGACCTCGGGCTCGACGTCCGCGCCGCTCCGCGGATCCACGACGATCCGGGTCCCGGCCTCGTCGCCGTCGTTCGTCGTCAGTTCGAGGCCGCCGGCGTCGGCGATCGCGGCGAGCGCCTCGCCCCGAAAGCCGAGCGAGTCGATGCCCACCGGATCCGCCTCGGGCGCGAGTTTGCTCGTCGCGTGGCGCTCCACGGCGATCCGGGCGTCGGCGCGGCCCATCCCGTGGCCGTCGTCGGCAACCCGGATCCGGTCGGTTCCGTCGCCGTCGACCGCGATCTCGACCCGTGAGGCTCCCGCATCGAGCGCGTTATCGACCAACTCGCCGACGACGCGCGCCGGCCGGGTGATCACTTCGCCGGCCGCGATCCGGTCGATGGTGGCGGCGCCGAGCCGGCGGATGCGATCGGGATCCGCCCCGGTCGACCGATCCTCAGTCGGCATCGTTCTCGACCCGCGTTCGGAGGTCGTGGAGGGCGTTCAGTGCCTCGATCGGCGTCATCCGCGCGAGGTCTATTTCGCGGAGTGCCGCGACGACCTCCGGAGTCGGGTCGTCCGCCGATCGGTCGGTCCGGTCGTCCGAAGGGGCGTCCACCGCGGCCTCGGCGGCGTCGGCGGCGGCATCGACGTGATCGGCGGCGACGTCGCCGGCGTCGACCTCGTCGGTGGCGACGCCGCCGGCGTCCGTTCCCACCCCACCATTCGCGTCCTCCAGCCCTTCACCGGCATCATCGCCCGGATCCGTCCCATCAGCGACCACCAACTCCCGGGATCGCTCGACGACCGGAGCGGGCACCCCGGCGAGTTCGGCGACCTCCACGCCGTACGACGAAGAGGAGGCGCCGCGGGCGACCCGGTGGAGGAACGTCACCTCGCCGTCCTCCCGGGTGGCCGCAAACCGGAGGGGAAAGGCGCGCTCGCGTTCCGCGGCGAGGTCGGTCAGGTCGTGGTAGTGGGTGGCGAACAGCGTCGTCGCGTGGAGTTCGTCGTGGATGAACTCGGCGGCCGCCCGGGCGATCGCCCGGCCATCGGTGGTGGCGGTGCCGCGGCCGACCTCATCGAGGAGGACCAGCGAGTCGGGGCCCGCGTCGTGGAGGATCCCGGTGAGCTCACTCATCTCGCGCATGAACGTGGACTGGCCGCCCGCGATGTCGTCGGAGGCGCCGACCCGGGTGAACAGCTGCGAGAACACCGGGAGACGGGCCGCCTGCGCGGGGACGAACGACCCCGTCTGGGCGAGCACGACCGCGAGCGCCACCGACCGCATGTACGTCGATTTCCCGCTCATGTTCGGCCCCGTGATCACCGCGATCGAGCCGCGCGGGAGGTCCGCATCGTTGGGGACGAACGACCCCTCGGCGCGCTCGACGACCGGGTGACGGCCCCCCTCGATCTCGATGCCCGCGTCCGGGTCGTCGACGACGTCGGGACGGGCGTAGTCGCCCTCGACCGCGACCGTCGCCAGCGACGCGAGCGCGTCGAGTTCCGCGAGCGCGTCCGCGAGCGACTGGATCCGGTCGGTCTCGGCCGCGACCCGGTCCCGAACCTCGACGAACAGTTCGTACTCCAGGGCGTCAGCACGCTCGGTGGCCCCGACGATCGCCTCCTCGCGCTCCTTCAGTTCGGGCGTGTAGTACCGCTCGCTGTTTTTCAGCGTCTGCCGCCGGCGATAGTCGTCCGGCACCCGGTCACGGTTGGCGTCGGTAACCTCGATGTAGTAGCCGTGAACCTGGTTGTGGCCGACCGACAGCGAGTCGATTCCGGTCCGATCGCGCTCGCGCGTCTCCAAGTCGGCGACCCACTCTCGGCCCGCCCGCTCGGTGGCCCGGAGGTCGTCGAGGTCGGCGTCGAACCCGTCGCGGATCACCCCGCCCTCCGTGATCGCTTGGGGCGGGTCGGTGGCGATCGCGTCGTCGATCAGCGCCCTGACCGCGGCGAGTTCATCGAGCCGCCCGCGGAGGTCACGGAGGTGTTCGGTTCGCGGGGTGGCGTCGCCGGCCGGTTCGTTCTCAGCCGGCTCGTCGCTGACGTCCCCGGCGCCGCCGCCATCCCCGGCGTCGCCGACCTCCTCGTTACCCGGCCCGTCGCCCCCGCCAGCGAGCGTCGCCCGCAGTTCGGGGACGACCGTGAGGGTGGCGTGAAGTGACCGGAGGTCGCGGGCGTCGGCGCGGCCGCGAGACACCCGACCGACGAGCCGTTCGAGGTCGTAGGCACACGCGAGCGCGTCGGCGATCCCCTCCCGGGCCAGCGTACGGTCCGCGAGTTCGGCGACCGCCTCGTGTCGCGACCGGATCGCGTCGACGTCGACGAGCGGGCGGCGGAGCCACCGTTCGAGACACCGTCGGCCGAGCGCGCAGTTCGTCTCGTCGAGGACGTCGAACAGGGTGTTGCCCGCCCCGAGCCCACGGTTCTCGAACAGTTCGAGGCTCCGCCGGGCGGCCGCGTCCAACCGGAGGTGGTCGCGAGGGTCGTATCGCCGAACCCGGGTGACGTATTCGAGTGGGCCGTCATCACCTTGGGTGTACTCCGCGTACGCCAGTACCGCGCCCGCGGCCCGGAGCGCCGCGTCGTCGTCGAACCGTCGCTCCGGCCCGGGAACGTACGGTTCGAGGCGGGCGACCGCGGCCCGCCGGTCGAAGGTGGTCGGGTCGTACCCGTGAACCGTCCAGCCGCGGTCGGCATCGGCGGGGTCGAACGCGGGCGCGTCCGGCCCGGGGATCAGTTCCGCGGGCTCGATCCGGTCGAGTTCGCCGGCGATCGTTTTCCGGTCGCCGGCGGTGACGAGACACTCGCCGGTCGCGACGTCGACGGCGGCGAGGCCGAACGTCCTCCCGTCGGCGTCCGACGTCCCCTCGACCGCCACCGCGGCGACGTAGTTGGTCGTTCCCGACGCCAGCAGGTCGTCCTCAACGACGGTCCCCGGGGTGATCACCTCGGTGACGGCACGGTCGACGAGGCCGGTGGCAGCCTCGGCGTCCTCGACCTGGTCGCCGACCGCGACGCGGTAGCCCGCGTCCAGCAACGACTCGAGGTACGGGGCGGCGGTGTCGATGGGGATCCCCGCCATGGGGTAGTCGCCGGTCGAGTCGGAGCGCTCGGTCAGGGTCACCTCACACACCCGTGCGACCGTCTCAGCGGCCTCGCAGAACGCCTCGTAGAAGTCGCCGACTTGGAAGAGCACGAGCGCGTCCTCGTGGGCGGCACAGAGGTCGGCGTACTGCGAGAGCATCGGCGTGAGCTCCTCGCGGGCCGCCGCGATCCTAGGCGGGAGCCCCGTGGCCGGCTCCCGGTCCGCCGTTGGCATACCCGCAACCGGGTCACCCGCGGGCATAAACGATACGGACGGTCGCCCGGGGAATTCGGGACCGGTAGCCGCCCCGCGATCGATGGCGAGTCCGCCCCGGGACGCTTACAACGCTGGACGCTCGAATGCGTCCGTGGCGAATCGTACGGTCATCGTCGGCATGATGGCGACGTTCGTGGGGCTAACGGCCCTGCTCTTAGTGGCCGGGGTCGTCGTCAACCGGATCCTGCTGATCGTCGCCGTTCCCTTCGGCGCCGTGGCGTACCTGTTGTGGTACCACGCCAGCGGCCGGATCCGGGACCGGGTTCGGCGCGAGGCCGAACGTGCCGACCCGACGGAACGGGAGCGGGCGCGACGACGGGCCAAGGCCGCCGGAAACCGCCGCAACGCCTACCGGACCGCGGGCGTGGATGACCGCGGACCGCGGGGCGCGAACGGGACCGGACCGCGGGGCGCGAACCGGGGCAACGACCCGCGCGACCGGGCCCCGACCGCGAGCGGCATGTCCGAACGGGAGGCCTACGAGACGCTCGGGCTCGACCCGAACGCCGGCCGGGACGCGATCCGGTCGACGTACCGCGAACGGGCGAAGCGACTCCACCCCGACAGCGACGGTGGCGACGAGGAGGCGTTCAAGCGGCTCAACCGCGCCTACGAGGTACTGACCGATTGACCCCTCGCCGTCGCCGGAGGAATGGCGTTATCGGCCGCGTTCCCGCGAAAGCAACCCGTTAAGTGTCCGGCGACCCTACGCATTACTATGCCAGAGGAAACGGATCTGGAGGAGCTGAAACGCGGGACCGAACTGGTCAAACGTGGGTTCGCGCGGATGCAGAAGGGCGGCGTCATCATGGACGTCGTCAACCGCGAGCAGGCTCGCATCGCCGAGGATGCCGGCGCGGTCGCCGTGATGGTGTTGGAGAACGTGCCGGCGGACATCCGCAAGCGCGGCGGCGTCGCGCGAATGCCCGACCCGGAACGGGTCCCCGAGGTCATCGACGAGGTCTCGATTCCGGCGATGGGAAAGTCGCGGATCGGCCACCGCAAGGAGGCACAGATCCTCGAGTCACTCGGCGTCGACATGATCGACGAGAGCGAGGTGCTGACCCCCGCCGACGACGAGTACCACACCGACAAGCGCGATTTTACCTCCCCGTTCGTTTGTGGCGCCCGCAACCTCCCCGAAGCGCTCCGACGGATCCGCGAGGGTGCGGCCATGATCCGGACGAAGGGCGAAGCCGGCACCGGCGACGTCAATCAGGCCGTCAAACACCAACGCACCATCAAAAACCAGATCCGAACGCTCACCGGGCTCAACTACGAGGAGCGCGAGAAGTGGGCCCGCGAGCACGGCGCACCGCGTGACCTGGTCCACGAGGCCGCGGAAGCCGGGCGACTGCCGGTCGTCAACTTCGCCGCCGGCGGGATCGCGACGCCCGCGGACGCCGCGTTGATGATGTATCACGGCTGTGACGGGATCTTCGTCGGCTCCGGGGTCTTCGGCGCGGAGGACCCAATCGAAATGGGGAACGCGATCGTCGAGGCCGTCAACAACTGGGACGACCCCGACGAACTCGCCCGAATCGCGTCCGGCATCGGCAAGGGAATGAAGGGTCAGTCGAACGAGTCCCTCCCCGAGGAGGAGAAGCTTCAGGGTCGCGGCGTCTGACCCCGAGGCAACGTTTTACCTATCCGTCGACCGTCTCGACGCCGGTGAACTCGAACCGCGCGCCACCCTCCGACCCCTCGGTGACGCGCATCTCCCAGCCGTGCGCCTCGACGATTCCGTCGATGATGCTCAGCCCGAAGCCCGTGCCCCGTTCGGCCGTCGAGTGGCCGGCGACGAACACCTCGTCCCGGTCGTCTTCGGGGATGCCGACCCCGTCGTCTTCGACGTAGAACCCATCCTCGAGGTCACCGACGGTGATCGTCACGTCCTCGCCGCCATGTTCCACGCTGTTCCGGATGAGGTTCTCGAAAAGCTGGAAGAGGCGGGTGCGGTCGGCCCGAATCGGCCGGTCGATGGCCACCGATACCGTCGCGTCGCCGGTCGTGACGTTCTCCCAGCAGTCCGTGACGACGTCGTCGAGTTCGACCGGTTCCGTGGCCCCGATCCGGTCACCCTCACGCGCGAGCGCGAGCAAGTCATCGATCAGGTCGGCCATCCGGTCGTGGGCCCGCGCCACGTCGTCGAGGTGGTCGCTGTCACACTCCTCGCGGGCCAGGTCCAGTCGGCCCGTGGCCACGTTCAGCGGGTTCCGGAGGTCGTGCGAGACGACGTGCGTGAACTCCTCGAGGCGCTCGTTCGTACGTTTCGTCCGCTCGCGCTCGGTGACGTCAACGTACATCGCCAGCGTGCCGACGACCTCGCCGGACCAGTCGCGGTACGGGACCGCGCGCAGCAGGGTCTTGACGACGTCGCCGTCGGCGGTCAACAGCTCCCGCCGCTCGCGGGCGAACTCGCCGTCGAGCGCTTTGACGTACCCGCCCCCCTCCAGGAGGCGTTCGGCCGATTCGGCGGTGTAGAACTCCATGAGTTCCACTCCCGAGACCGCGTCCGTGTCGTATCCCAGCCGGTCGGTGAACTGTTCGTTGTGGTCGTCGACGATCGGACGGCCGTCCACCTCTCTGGTGATCACCGCCATCACGGGGGCCTCCTCGAACAGGGTCCGGTACTGCTCCTTGAGCCGATTCGTCGCCGTCGCCAGCTCCTCGAACTTCCGTTCGAGCTTTCGTTCGCGTCGCTTGTGCTCGTCGACGTCGAGGTGAATCCCCACGGCCCGGACCGCCTCGCCGTCGTCGCGCTCGACGACCCGCCCCATGTCCCGGATCCACTTCCAGTCGCCGTCGGCCGTCCGCATCCGGTGTTCGGTCTCGTGGTACGGCTTGTCACCGTCAATGTGGGCGTTCAGGGCCGCCTCGACGTCGTCGAGGTCGTCCGGATGAACGCGCTTCTCCCACGCTTCGAGGCGGGGCTCGATCTGCGCCGGGGCGTAGCCGAGCATCGTGGCCCACCGTTCGTTGAACTCGACCGCGTCCGTGGTCATGTCCCAGTCCCAGACGCCGATATTCGCCCCCTCGACCGCGAGCTCGAGCCGTTCGGTGAGGTCGCAAATCTCCCGCATCCGCTCCCGCCGTTCGGTGACGTCCTGAAACAGCGAGAACACCGTGACGACCTCCCCGTCGTCGGTCACGATCCGGTTGTGCCACTCACAGACGATGCGTTCCCCGTCCTTGCGCACGTTCTCGTCCACGCTGTGGTAGCCGCCATCGTCGGCCGCCAGCGCGGAGGTGACCTCGTCGACGTGCTCGTAGCTGGACTCGGTGACGAGCGTCTCCCACGTCTCCCCGCGGAGCTCCGACTCGGAGTAGCCGAGTATCTCCTCGGCGGCGGCGTTGACGCGGACGATGGTGAACTCGCCGTCGTACTCTACGACCCCCAACGGCGACTCCTCGATGAACAGGGAGAGCCGGTCCCGGCTGGCTTCGAGTTCGTGCCAGGATCGGAGGGACTCGACGGCGTTCGTGATCCGATTGGCCAACACGGCGTACTGATGGCTCCCGCTTTCCTTCTGGAGGTAGTCGGTGACGCCCGCGGAGATGGCGTCGCTCGCGACCTCCTCGGAGCCTTTACCGGTGTAGAGAATAAATGGAAGGTCCGCGTTGCGGTCGCGGACGACCTCGAGGAACTCGATTCCGTTCCGGCCCGGCATCTCGTAGTCGCTCACGATGCAGTCCACCTCGTGGGCCGCCAGGCGATCGAGTCCCTCGCCGGCGTCGGTCGCGGTCTCGACGGTGATCCGGCGGTCCTCGCGTTCGAGGAACGCCGCCGCCATGTCGGAGAAATCGGGGTCGTCGTCGACGTGGAGGACACGGATGACCGCGGTCGCGCCGTTCGGCGACTCTCCCGTCATTGTCGTACGACACAGGGTCACCCTATAAATATGTTAGCGAGCGTCACGCCCGCGAAATACGTCGTAATACCCCCGCAACGTCGTGACACCCGCGGATGGAACGGCCTCCTCAACGTCGCCCTCCCGGCCGTCACGGATCGAGCACCGTCGCTCCCTCGCCGATCCGGGTCTGATAGGCCCGGCCGTCGATCCCGGCGTCGGCGAACGCGTCGAGCATCGCGGCCGCGACCGACCGACGCCCACCCTCGTGGCAGGCGGCGACGACCGCGGGTCCGGCGCCGCTGACGGTGACGCCGGTCGCGCCGGCGTCGAGCGCGGCGTCGTGAACCGCGTCGTACCCGGTGATGAGCCGGGCGCGCTCGGGGGTGACCACGGGGTCGCTCATCCCCGCGCCGACGAGCGTCGGGTCCGACCGACACATCCCGACCGCGAGCGTGGCGGCGTTGCCGACGGTCGTCACGAGGTCGTCCATCGAGGCGGTCTCGGGGACCACGCGGCGCGCGTCCCGGGTCGAGACGGCGACGTCCGGGAGACAGACGACGAGGGGGACCGCGGCGTCGACGCTGTGGGTTCCGTCCGCGGTCGTGACCGTGAACCCGCCCAACAGCGAGGGGGCGACGTTATCGGAGTGCGCGACCCCGGAGACGACCGCCTCGCCCTCGGCGGCGATCGGGACGAGTTCGTGTCGGGAAAGTCCCCGGTCGTACAGGCGATTGAGCGCGACCGCGGCCCCCGCGGCGCTGGCCGCCGAGGAACCGAGCCCCGAGGCCGGTCGGACGCCCTTGTCGATCTGGATGTGCGCTGGCGCGTCGAGCGCCTCGACGACCGCGCCGACCGTGTTGCCGTCGGGGTCCTCCGGGATGTACTGGGCCCCGACGCCGGTGACGTCGATGGTGGTCCGGTCGGCCCGCTCGACGGTGACGACGTCCGCGGGCCGGGAGAGCGCGGCTCCGAACACGTCGAACCCGCTCCCCAGGTTGGCGCTGGTGGCGGGCGCCCGTACCGTGACCATGCCGAGGAGTCTCTCCGGGACGGCAAAAAGGAGCGGGTTCGAACACGGGCGACGGCGGGGCGA
>JAQCNI010000050.1 GCA_028275105.1 Halorubrum sp. | reverse complement strand
ATATCGCCGATCGCGTTTTTCACCGGAACGAACTGGAGTCCGGTCATCGGGAACTCGTACGGCGTGCTCCCGCTGATAAGCGGGACCCTCATTGTTACTATCTTTTCGGCGATCATCGCGCTACCGATCGGCTTGGCGGCGGCGATCTACCTCAGCGAGTACGCGAGCGATAAGGCCCGGTCGATACTGAAACCAGCCATAGAGATTCTCGCCGGCGTACCGACCGTCATCTACGGCTACATGGCGCTCGTGTACGTCACGCCGCTGATCGACAGCGTGCTTCCGATTTCCGCACAGATCATTCCGCCGGGCGTCCCCGTCCTCCCGGAGTTCACGCTCGTCATGTCGTCCCTCGGGACGTTCAACGCGATGTCGGCGAGCATCGTCGTCGGGATCATGATCATCCCGATGGTCTCGTCGATCAGCGAGGACGCGCTGAGCTCGGTTCCGGACAGCCTCAGGGAGGCCGGGTACGGGCTCGGGTCGACGAAGTTCGATGTCTCGACGCAGATCGTCGTTCCGTCGGCGACTTCCGGTATCGTCGCGTCGTACGTGCTCGCGATCTCGCGGGCCATCGGCGAGACGATGGCCGTCACGATGGCGATGGGGATGAGCCCGCAGATGCCGTACGTCCCGAACGTCCTCCGCAACCTCGCGGAGTCGAGTCAGACCATCACGGCGGCGATGGTCCAGATCGCCGGCGCCGACTCGTACGGCAGCGGCCCCACATACGAAGCGATGTTCGCGCTCGGCATGACACTGTTCGCGATCACGTTGACGATGAACGTCCTCGCCGAACTGGTCAGACGGCGGTTCAGGGAGGAGTACTAACATGCCAACGGAAGAGACAACCGGCGACCAACTCGGTCGAACCGCGGCACTCCGACTCCAGCAGCTGAAAGGGCAGATCTTCGAGGTCGCGCTCGTCGCTGCGACGCTCGTCGGTATCGTCGCGCTGCTCGTGTTGTTCGCGCAGATCTCGAACGACGCGTTCCGACCGGGGACGGCATCGTCCGCGTGGTTCCTCGTCTACCTCGGCACCCTCGTGGCGCCGACAGCGGCGTTCACGCTGTACGCCCGCCGGCAGCCGGCGGTACGGGCGACGAACGCCAGGGCGTTCGCGGCGGTGTTCGGCGGACTCCTCCTGAGTCTCGTCACGTACGCCGTCGTCGACTCGCTCAGCCCCTACGACGTGTTCATCTACACCGTCTTCGCGTCGGTTCCGCCGGCGCTGGTGTTGGCGTACGACCGGATGAAGAGTGACCAGACGTACACTGGCCCGGCCGTCCCCGTGTCGATCTTCGTCGGCATCGGCGTTGCGGTGTTGGTAGACGGCCCGATCAGCCAGCTGATCGGAATCGCCGCGGAGTGGATCATGTACTTCGGTCTCGTCACCGTCCCCGCGTCGCTCCTCATCGCGACGTTGACAGCCACCCGTCGTGGTCGCCGCACCGGTACCGTGGCCGGAGGAGTCGTTGCCACAGGTGGCCTCGCCGTCGCCGTGACGTCGATCGCGGTCGGGGTCAACGCGTCGCTACCGGTCGTCCTCTTCTCGGTGTTCGTCGTCCCCACGGGCTACGTCATCGTGCGGTCGATCCGGACGAATCCGGAAGGACGTATCGGCATCGCGGGGCCGTTCATCCTCATAGGAGGTGCGCTGCTGGGGGCGTCGCTCGTCGAACGGTTCGGGGTCGACAACCCGGACACGTTCCTCACGCCGACCCTCATCCTGAAATCGTGGGACGGACTGACCGCGAGCAACGCCGGTGTCTACCCACAGATCGTCGGATCGATCATTATCGTCGGGTTCATGGCGGTCCTCGCGTTCCCGGTCGGAATCGGCGCGGCGATATACCTGGAGGAGTACGCGCCGGACACCGGACTCCGCGGCCGGCTCGCGACGCTCCTGGAGGTGAACATCTCGAACCTCGCCGGCGTCCCCTCGGTCGTGTACGGGCTGCTCGGGCTCGCACTGTTCCGGCGGACGCTCGGGTTCGGGACCGGCATCGTCGTCTCCGCGTCGGGGACGCTCGGACTGCTCATCCTCCCCATCGTCATCGTCTCGACGCAGGAGGCGCTGCGGTCCGTCCCCAACGACCTCCGACAGGGGTCGTACGGTATGGGCGCGAGCCGGTGGCAGACGCTCCGCGAGGTCGTCCTGCCCGAGGCGATTCCCGGAACCCTAACCGGGACGATCCTCGCGCTGGCGCGGGCGATCGGTGAGACCGCGCCGCTCGTCATCATCGCGATCGCCACGACGACGTACAGCCCACCGAGCGGGCTGTTCTCCGGCGGGACGGCGCTCCCACTGCAGATCTTCGCCGCGTCGGCGAACGCGAAGCCGGAGTTCCGACACGGAGTCGTGCCGGCGGCGGCCGTTGTCCTACTTATACTGATGTTGCTGATGAACGCGACGGCAATCGTTATACGGAACAAGTACGGACGTAAGAAGTAACAAATGAACGAATCAGACACTTCTCCGAAAATCCAGACGACTGTCGAGACCAGCGACGAAGAGCAACGAGACGCTCCCCTCACCACCGAGGAGACGATCATCGAGTCACGTGATCTAGACGTCTACTACGGCGAGGAACAGGCGTTAGATGGCGTCTCGATGGACATATACGAACACGACGTGACCGCGCTTATCGGCCCGTCGGGCTGTGGCAAGTCGACGTTCCTTCGGTGTATCAACCGGATGAACGATATGATCGATGTCTGCCGGGTCGACGGTGACGTGGAGTTCGGCGGCAAGAACGTGTACGACGACGATGTTGATCCGGTCGCCCTTCGCCGGAAGATCGGGATAGTGTTCCAGAAGCCGAACCCGTTCCCCAAATCGATTCGCGAGAACGTCGCATACGGGCTGAAGATCCAGGGGTTCGAGGGCGACATCGACGAGCGCGTCGAGAGATCGCTAAAGGAGGCCGCGCTCTGGGACGAGGTGAACGACCAGCTCGACTCCTCGGGGCTCGACCTGTCGGGCGGGCAGCAACAGCGGCTCTGTATTGCCCGCGCCATCGCGCCCGACCCGGAGGTCATCCTGATGGACGAGCCGACCTCGGCACTCGATCCCGTCGCGGCCTCGAAGATCGAGGATCTCATCGACGACCTCGCGGAGGAGTACACCGTCGTCATCGTCACGCACAACATGCAGCAGGCGGCCCGCATCTCCGACAAGACCGCCGTCTTCCTCACCGGCGGCGAACTCGTGGAGTTCGACGACACCCAGAAGATCTTCGAGGACCCCGAACACGACCGCGTCGAGGATTACATCACCGGCAAGTTCGGGTAGCGTGGCTCGCGAGGAGTTCCGCGCCGAACTGCAGGCACTTCGCGAGGCGATCATCGACCTCGGCCGGACGGCGCTTGACGCCTTCGAACGCGCGGCGGAGGCACTGGCCGACACCGACGCCACCGCTGCCCGCGAGGTCATCGAGGTCGACGAGACGATCAACGAGTGCTACCTCGAACTGGAGTCCCGCTGTATCGACCTGTTCGCACTCCAGCAGCCGGTCGCCGGCGACCTCCGGTTCGTCACGGCCTCGTTCAAGATCCTCACCGATATCGAGCGGATCGGTGATCTGGCGACCAACCTGGCCGAACAGGCCGTCGAGAAGCGCGCCGACCACCTGCCGGACGTGAACGTCGACGACCTGTGTGGCATCGCCGCGGAGATGACCGACAGCGCGCTCACGGCATACAAGACCGGCGACGCCGAGCGGTGCCACGCGGTCGCCGCCCAGGACGACGAACTGGACGGGCTCTGCCAGCGTGTCGCGGAGCTGGTCATCCAGGACCTGGTGGGTCGGGAGTTCGACCACGCCGTCGACGACGACCTGATGGCCGATGTCCGGCGGCTCCTGCTGACGGTGCGGGACATCGAACGCGTCGGCGACCACGCCGTCAACATCGCCGCGCGGACGCTGTACATGACGGAGGCGAGCGAGGCGCTGCTGTACTGA
>JAQCNI010000121.1 GCA_028275105.1 Halorubrum sp. | reverse complement strand
AAGCCCTCTACGGGGTACGAGTAACGGCTTCGTGGCAAAGCCACTGGCTGACTGTCCAGCAAACCTTAGACTCCCAATCTTTAGGATTGACCTGCTCGGCCAACACCGGGTGGGAGGCCCGCGCCTTTAGCCGCGGGAGGATGTCACATTTACATGCGGAGTACCTACGATAACCAAGACCGCATATGTCGGGTCAGATCACCGTGCTCCATGTCGACGACGACCCCGACTTCGCCGAGATGACCGCCGAGTTCCTCACGCGAGAGGACGACCGGATCGAAGTCGTGACGGCCGCCAGTGCGCGGGAGGGGCTGACCGCGTTCGAGGCCGAACCGGTCGACTGCGTCGTTAGCGACTACGACATGCCGGAGATGGACGGAGTGGCGTTTTTACGGCGGCTCCGAGAACGGAGCGAAACGTTGCCGTTCGTCCTGTTCACCGGCAAGGGATCCGAGGAGGTCGCGAGCCGGGCGTTCTCCGCCGGGGCGACCGACTACCTTCAGAAGACGGACGGCACCGATCAGTACGCGATCCTGGCGAACCGGGTGCGGAAGTACGTCGAACGCACCAGGGCCCGACGGGAGCGTGACCGCCGGCTGGAGGCGATCGAGACCGCCAGCGAGGGGATCAGCATCCTCGACGCGGACGGCCGGTTCGTCTACGTGAACGAGGCGTACGCGGACATCTACGGATACGATCTCGAGGAGATGGTCGGCGAACACTGGGACCTGATCTACTCCACGGACGGGGCGAAGGCGGCACGGGACGAGGTGCTTCCGATCGTCGAGGAGACGGGAGAGTGGGAGGGCGAAACGATCGGCGTTCGGGCGGACGGCACGACGTTCGTCGAGGATCACACCATCTCGCGGACGGCGGACGGCGGGTTCGTCTGTACCGTCGTCGACGTCACCGACCGGAAACGGCGGGCCGAGGAGTACGACCGGTACCGGACGCTCATCGAGGCGCTTGACGATCCGGTGTACGTGATCGACGCCGAGGGGCGGTTCCAGTACGTCAACCGGGCGTTCGTCGACCTCGTCGGCTATGAGTATGAGGAGATATTGGGGGCGACGCCGGACCTGATCAAGAACGAGCCGGCGGTCGAACGGGCGGAAGACGAACTGGGGGGGCTGCTCTCCGACGACGGCCCCAACAGCAGGACGTTCGGGGTGAAGATCCACCCCCGCGACGGCGACCCGGTCCTCTGTGAGGACCATATGGGCGTGTTGCCCTACGAGGGCGAACGATTCCGCGGGTCCGTCGGGGTCCTCCGCGACGTCACGCGGGAGACGCGGATCCGTCGGGAACGGCTCCTCCTCGAGGCGGGAATCGACGCGCTCGAGGACGTGTTCTTCATCTTCGATGAGGATGGGGAGATCAGCTGGTGGAACGACCGGGTTTCCGAGGTCACCGGGTACACCGACGCGGACATCGACGGGATGTCCCCGACGGAGTTCATCGCCGAGGAGCACCGACCGCGGCTCCGTGAGGGACTTCGGGAGATGTTCGAGACGGGGAACACGGCGCTCCGGGCGGACTACCTGACGCAGGACGGCACCCAGGTCCCCTACGAGTTCAAGGCCACGCAGCTGACCGACGCGGACGGCGACACCATCGGATTCGCCGGCGTCGGTCGGGACGTCACCGAGCAGTTGGAACACGAGGAGCGGCTGGAACGGAAGAACGAGCGGCTCGAGGAGTTCGCGAACATCGTGAGCCACGACCTCCGGAACCCGCTCAACGTCGCGAAGGGGTGGCTCAACCTCGCGTTGCGGGAACGCGGAGACGACGAGCCCGGGGGCGGAGACGAGCACCTCACCAAAGCCGCGGACGCCCTCGACCGGATGGAGCAGATGATAGCGGAACTGCTCGCGCTGGCCAAGGAGGGCGACCCCGCGCTCGAACTCCGGCCCGTGCGGCTCGAAACGCTCGTCGACGCGTGCTGGGACCGGATGGAAACGGGCGGCGCCTCGGTTCACGTCGCGGACCAACTCGCGATCCACGTCGACGAGGAGCGGGTCCAACGGCTGTTCGAGAACCTGTTCCAGAACGCGATCGACCACGGCGGCCCGGGCGTGACGATACGCGTCGGCGCCGTCGACGCGGACGGCGATGGGGACGGCGAAGCGGACGGCGAAGCGGGATTCTACGTCGAGGACGACGGGCCCGGGATCCCGGCCGACGAGCGAGAGCGGGTGTTCGACGACGGATACACGACCCGCGACGAGGGGGTCGGGTTCGGACTCAGCATGGTCCAGCGGATCGCCGAGGCGCACGGCTGGAACGTGCGCGTGGCCGAGAGGCGTGCGGGCGGCGCGCGGTTCGAGATCACGGGGGTTGACACCGGCGGCGACTGGGCGACCGGTCGCTGACCGGGCAGCGCGACGGATCGCCCGAGGGCGCCGTCCGCGCTCGGGCCGCCGCGCGCGATCGGTCGTCACGATCCGCCGCGCCCGGAGCGCGGCCCTTTTGTCCCGTATCGACGAACGCGGGACATGGAGATCGAGGAGGGACGGGTGACGGTCGAGGTCCCCGAGGCCCGTGACGGCGCGAGCGAGGGGACCGGCGGCGGCGTCTTTTTCAACCCGACACAGGAGCTGAACCGCGACGTCACCGTCGGGGTCCTGCGGGCCTACCGCGACCGCGAGTCGCGGGCGGAAACGTACCTCGACGCGATGGCGGCCTCGGGGATCCGTGGCGTTCGGGCCGCCGCCGAGGGGTACGACGTGACGTGTGCCGACGTCGACCCCGACGCGGTCGCGCTCGCGGACCGCAATCTCGCGGCCAACGATCTCGAGGGCGAAACCGTCCATCGGGACGTCAACGCCCTCCTGTACGAGGGGGTTTTCGACGTCGTCGACCTCGACCCGTACGGCTCGCCGATCCCCTTCGCCGACCCGGCGTTCGCGAACGCGCGGAACCTCGTCTGCGTGACCGCCACCGACACCGCGCCGCTGTGTGGGGCCCACCTCAACAGCGGGATCCGGAAGTACGGCGCGGTGCCGCGCAACACCGACTACCATCCCGAGATGGGGCTCCGGACGCTGATCTCGGCGCTCGTCCGGACCGCCGCCCGGTACGACATGGCCGCGCGGCCGATCGTCTCACACGTCTCGCGGCACTACGCACGGACGTACCTCGAACTGGAATCCGGCGCGCGCGCGGCCGACGACGTCATCGGCGACCTCGGCTACGTGGACCACTGTGAGGACTGCCTCTGGCGGGAGCCGACGCCCGGGCTCATCGCCGACCCGGTCGGGCGCTGTCCCGTCTGCGGGAGCGACCGCGTGCTGACGGCCGGGCCGATCTGGCTCGGGTCGGTCGCCGACCCGGCGTTCACCCGCACGGTCCGCGGGGAGATCACCGACGACATGGGCGAGGCGGAGCGGGCGCGACGACTCCTCGGAACCGTCGCACGGGAGCTCGACACCCCGACCCACTACGACCAACACCGACTGTACAAGGAGTGGGGGGAGCCGGCGATCGCGATGGACGAGTTCGTCGACCGGCTCCGCGGGGCGGGCTACGAGGCCACGCGGGCACACTACCGGGGAACGGCCGTCAAGACGACCGCGTCGGTCCCCGAGATGCGGGCGGTCGTCGTCGACGACGGCCCCACTCGATGAGCGCGCGTCCCGATCCCGGTCGGTCGCGGGACCCGCCCGCTTTTGTCGCCGTCGGGCGAATCGGAGGTGTGCCCGGACGCTCGACCTCCGCGCTCGGAACGGCCCGTCTCGTCGTCGCCGCCGCGTTGGACCAGCGGGTGACGTTCCTCAGCGCCGCCGTGGCGTACTACGCGTTCGTCTCGCTGGTGCCGGCGTCGCTCCTGTTGTTCGTCCTCGCCGGCGGCATCTTCGGCGATGCCGTCGCGATCCGACTCCTCGCGGCCACCGGCGGGTTGCTGACGCCCGCGGGCGAGGAGGCGATCGGAACCGCGGTCACGTCCGCGGAGGGCCGGGCCGGGGCCGGTATCCTCGGGGTCGGCGTGCTCCTCTGGTCGACGCTGAAGGTGTTTCGCGGACTCAACGTCGCCTTCGCGGAGGTGTACGGCGTCGGCGACGGCGACGGGTTCCTCGCGGGGGTCGTCGATGCCGGAACCGTCGTCCTCGGGGTCGGCGTCGGGATCGTGGCCATGGTCGCCGCGGGGGCGGCCGCCGCCGCGGTCGACGCGCCAACGATTCGAGCCGTCGGTGTGCTCACCCTGCCGGCGGTGCTCACGGTCGTCTTCCTGCCGATGTACTACGTGCTCCCGAACACGACGATGACGCCGCGCGGGGCGCTTCCCGGGGCCATCTTCGCCGCGGTCGTGTGGACCGCGCTCCAGGCCGGGTTTCAGGCGTACGCCGCGACGGCGGGCCAGTATCAGGTGTACGGGGTCGTCGCCGGCGTCCTGCTGCTCGTCACGTGGCTGTACGTCGCCGCGATCGTCGTGACGCTCGGGGCCGTGCTCAACGCCGTGTTGGCGGGGAGGGCGTCCCTCGACGGGAGTTCGGACCGGCAGTTACAACACGACCGCGGCCGACCGGCCGATATGAACGGCGAGTCGGACCGCGAGGGGGGTCCGGAGGACGGGGAGTCCCCCGGCAGGGAGGCCTCCGAGCGGACCGCGGACCGCGGGGACGGATCCCCGGAGGCGACCGAAGCGGAACGCCCCCGCGGGGCCCCCGACGTCGCCGCGCTCGAGGCGGAGGTCTCGCGACTTCGCGGGCGGTTGGAGGAGTTCGAGACGGACGTCGAGCGGCGGACGGTTGACCGGCCGGAGCTGGAGTCGGAGCTGAAAGGGTACGTCCGCGCCCGGATGCGCCGGGGGCACGCGCGGGGTTGGGGACCATACCTCGTCCTGTTGTACGGCACGGTGCTGACGCTCGGGGCGTTCACGCTCCTCGACGGGGTCTACGCCATCGCCGCGATCGTCGTCCTCGGGCTGTCGACGCTGGGGCTGTACACCCTCTTCGTCGTCGTCGGCGTCGGTCTCAACCTGCTCGAAACGCCCGGAAAGGCGCTCGACTACGCGCGGCAGCGCGGTGAGGACTGACCCCGGCCGATGGCCGGAGCCGGACCCATTCCGCCCGCTCGTGGCGTCGGCGAGTTCGTCGTCGTCGACGCGCTCCCGGACGCCGTCGTCGTAGCCTTCGCGGCGGTCACCCACCTCGCGGATCCGTGGTTCCTCTTTGTTTCCCTCGCCGGAGTCTACTGGTTCGCCGACGAGCGCGTCGCGGACCGTCCCTGGCGCGCGGGCGCGACCGCGATCGCTCTCGTCGCCGGCGGCTACGCGGCGGTCGCGCTAGGGAAGGCGCTCTCGGCGGTGCCCCGACCGCCGGGTGCGACCGGCCCCGTCGACGTCCCGGCGTGGCTCCCGGGGATCCTCGCGACGTGGTACGAGGGGCAACTCGTCTCCGGCGGGTTCGGATTCCCGAGCGGTCACGCCATGGGCGGGGCCGTCGCGTACGGCGCACTCGCCGTCCTCGCGACCGGTGTGTGGACCCGACGGCGACGGTACGCCGCGGCGGCGACCGTCGCCGTCGCCGTCGCGCTCTCCCGGGTCGTCATCGAGGTCCACTACCTCGTCGACGTCGTCGCCGGGGTGGGGGTGGGGGTCGTCGCCATCGCGGCCGGACTCCGACTCGCGGGCACCCCCCGGATCCGACGGCAGACGGACGCGGACGGGGGACGAGCGGGACGCCTCGATCCGACCCCGGTCTTCGCGCTCGCGGCCGGCCTCTCGGTCGTCGCCGCCGGGGTCGCCGTCGCCGGCGGGCATACCGACGAGGTCGTCGAGGCCGGGATCGGCGTCGGGACCGGGGTCGGCGGCGTCGTCGGCTGGGAGGTCGTCGGGGGCGACGAACCCCGGGTTCCGGTGCGGGTCGCCGTCCCCGGGCTTGCGGCGACCGGCGGGCTCTGGGTCGGCGCGGACGCACTGAGCGGCGGTGCGATCGGCGCGATCGTGGCGACCGGGCTGGCGGTCGTCGGCGTGATCGCGATGCCGGCGGTGCCGAGACTGGTCGGACGGGTCGGCACGAGCGGGAACTGACGTCACAACGGCGAGGATCGATGCGAGGCTGTTCGCGGTCGAGTGGCGGAGCAGTCGGACGGGCGGCGCGTTCGGTCCGCGTCGCGGGGTCCTCAGAACGTTTCGAGGTAGCGGTCCTCCTCCCACTCGGAGACCTGGGTGAGGTACTCCCGGAACTCCTGCGACTTTGCCTCGGCGAACTTCTCCGAGGTGTGCGGGCCGAGCGCCTCCTGAAGCACCTCGTCCGCCTCCAGCTCCTCCACCGCGGCGCCGAGGTTCGGCGGGAGCGTCTCGATGCCGTACTCCTTGCGCTTCGCGTCGTCGAACTCGTAGATGTCCTCGCGGACCGGATCGCCGGGGTCGGCATCGTTCTCGATCCCGTTGAGGCCGGCGGCGATGAGCGACGCCATCCCGAGGTACGGGTTACAGGACGGGTCGGGGCTGCGGACCTCGAACCGGGCCGAGACGCCTGCGGCGTCGGGGACGCGGACGAGCGCCGAGCGGTTCGTGTCGGACCACGCGACGTAGATGGGCGCCTCGTAGCCGGGCACCAGCCGCTTGTATGAGTTCACGGTCGGGTTGGTGACGGCCGTGAACGCGGGGGCGTGGTTCAGGATACCGCCCATGAACTGGTAGGCCGTCTCGCTCAGATTGAACTCGTCGCCGTCGTCGGCGAAGGCGTTACCGTCCTCGTCGAACAGCGAGATGTGGCTGTGCATCCCCGAGCCGTTGATCGCGGCGATCGGCTTGGGCATGAACGTCGCGTGGAGGTCGTGCTGGCTCGCGACCGCGCGGACGACGGCGCGGAACGTCGCGATGTTGTCCGCGGTCGTGAGCGCGTCGTCGTACTTGAAGTTGATCTCGTGTTGCCCCTCGGCGACCTCGTGGTGCGAGGCCTCGATCTCGAAGCCCATCTCTTCGAGGGTGAAGATGATCTCCTTGCGCACGTCGGACGCGAGGTCCTTCGGCGCCAGATCGAAGTAGCCGCCGTTGTCGTGGGGGATCGTCGTCGCGTTCCCCTCATCGTCGGTCTTGAACAGGAAGAACTCCGGTTCGGGACCGATCGATACGGAGTACCCCATCTCGTCCGCCGTCTCCAGGACGCTCTTGAGCACTTGGCGCGGGCCGCCGACGAACGGTTCGCCGTCGGTGTCGACGATGTCACAGATGATCCGGGCGGCGCCGGAACCGCCGTCGTCGTCGTCGCGCCACGGGAGCAGGGCGAACGTGTCGGCGTCGGGCACGAGCCGCATGTCGGACTCCTGAATGCGGACGAAGCCCTCGATCGAGGAGCCGTCGAAGTAGATCCCCTCGGTGAACGCCTTCTCCGCCTGGTGGGCCGGTACCGAGACGTTCTTGACGACGCCGAGGATGTCGGTGAACTGGAGCCGCAGGAAGTCGACCCCCTTCTCGTCGATCTCGTCGAGCACTGCCTGTTCTTCGGTCGTGAGACCACCGTCCGGTTTCGCTTGTTCGTCCGTCATGTTTTGGACGCTTAGTTCTGTATCACCCAGTATAAAGGCATTATCGTTTGACGCATGAACCGCCGGTCCGCGCATAGTAGTGGACGTTCGTAAAATTCTAAACCCCTCGAACCATGTATGAATGTAATGACGTACGAAAACCTCGACGCCAAGCTGGTGAACTCGCTACTCGGGAACGGTCGCGCCAGCCTTCGGAGCCTCGGCGACGAACTCGACGTCTCCGTGACGACCGTCTCGAACCACCTCCGCGACCTCGAGGATGAGGGCGTCATCCGGGGATACACCCCGATCGTCGACTACGACAAGCTCGGGTTCGACGTCACCGCCATCCTCCAGTTGAAGGTTGAGGGAAGCGCACTCCCCGACATCACCGAGAAGCTCCGCGAGGAGAAACAGATGGTAAGCGTGTACGAGGTCACCGGCGACTACGACGTCATCGCCATCGGGAAGTTCACCGACACGGACGGAATGAACGACCAGATCAAGGCGATCCTCACGGACGCCGACATCCGCGAGTCGAACACGAGCGTCGTGCTCAACCCGGTCACGGAGAACGAACAGTTCGACCTCGATCTCAACGAGGAGTAACACGGGGGTGAACCCAACGGCGGTCCCACGCCCGGCTATTTGGCGTCCGTCCGAAGGAGTTCGACCGCGGGCAGCGATTCGCCGGTGAGCGCGCGGATGTACGCCCCGCCGGCGATGGACACGTGCGAGAACGCCGCCTCGTCGAGCCCGTACATCCCGATGGCCCGGGAGGTGTCGCCGCCCCCGACGACCGAAAAACAGTCGGTGTCGGCGATCGCCGCCAGCACGCCGACCGTCCCGACCGAGAATCGTTCGTCCTCGAACACGCCGAGCGCGCCCTTCACGAACACGGCGTCGGAGTCGCGGATCAGGGGCTCGTAGTCGTTGACCGTGCCGGAGCCGACGTCGAGGTACGCGTCGGTCTTTTCGTCGATGTCGGCGACGGCGTCCTCCGCACGGTCGCCGGCGGCGTCCTCGTACGCGAGGTCGCTCGCGAGGTGGATCCCGTCGCCGTGCTCGTCGAGGATCGACTCGACGGTCCGGTGGGTCGCCGCCCACTGATCGTCGAACAGGTCCATCCCGTCGAGGTCGCTGCCGACGGGATACCCCGCGGCGCGCAGAAACAGCTCGCCGGCCACGCCGCCGAGCAGGAACCGGTCGACCGTCCCCCCGAGGGCGTCCATCACGCCGATCACGTCGGTCGCCTTCGTCCCCCCGACGACCATCGTCACCGGACCGTCGAACTCACGACGCGCGATCGCCGTGTTGGCCTCGTACTCCGCCTCCATCACGCGGCCCGCGTACGCGGGCAGCACGAGCGGAAAGCCGACCAGCGAGGCGTGGCTCCGGTGGGCCGCCGAGTACGCGTCGTTGACGTACGCGTCGAACGGGGGCGCGAGCGTCCGGACAAACTCGGTCTCGGCCTTCTCCTCGGGCGACGCCTCGGGGAGTTCGTCGTCACACATCCGCGTGTTCTCCAGTAGAAGCACCTCGCCGGCGTCGAGCGACTCGATGGCATCGAGCGCGGCCTCGGCGTGCGTCTCGGCCACGAAGCCGACCTCGCAGTCGAGGTACGTCGACAGCACCGCCGCGTGACCCGACAGCGACGTGAAGTCGTCGCGGCCGGGGCGGCCCTGGTGGGCCATGAGCACGACGCGATGGCCGGCGTCGGCGAGTTCGCGGACGGTCCCGGCGTGTCGCCCGAACCGGCGGTTGTCCTGCGGCTCGCCGTCCTCGATGGGGGAGTTGAGGTCGAGTCGGACGAGCACGCGCGAGTCGGCCGGCAGGTCGTCGAGGGTCCGGAACGTGGACATGGATGCGAACTGGGCGTCGGGGGCGGTAAACGTGTGTGATCGGCGGTCGGCGAATCGAGTCGGTTGACGGTCACCGACGGCCGACGGATCGTCGTCCGCCGGCTGACCGTAGTCGGTTACCGGGTCGCGGCCGGCTTACGACTCAGCGACGACGTACGCGGCCGTGTCCAGCATCCGGTTCGAGAAGCCGTACTCGTTGTCGTACCACGTGAGGATCTTGAGCAGATCCCCGTCGGCGATGACGTTCGTGGAGTTCAGGTCGACGTAACTGGAGAACGGGAGGCCGACGATGTCGCTGGAGACGACCTCGTCGTCGGTGTAGCCGAGTACGCCCGCGAGCGGGCCGTCGTCCGCGGCGGCACGGAACGCGTCGTTGACGGCGGATTCGGTGACGTCCGCGTCGAGCGTGACGACGAACTCCGTGATCGAGCCGTTCGGGACGGGAACGCGCATCGCCATCCCGTCGATCTTCCCCTCGAGTTGGGGGAGGATCTCCGTCGCGGCCCCGGCCGCGCCGGTCGACGTCGGAACGATGTTCTCGGCTGCGGCCCGCCCGCGGCGCGTCTTCGCCTTGGGACCGTCGATCAGCGTCTGCGAGCCGGTGTACGCGTGGACGGTGGTGAGCGTCCCGGCCTCGATGCCGAACTCCTCGTCGAGCACCTTCGCGACGGGCGTGATGGAGTTCGTCGTACAGGAGGCGTTCGACACCACGTCCTCGCCGTCGTATACGTCGTGATTGACGCCGTACACGAGCTGTTTGACCGGGTCGTCGCCCTTCGGCGGCGCGGAGATAAGCACCGTGTCCGCGCCGGCGTCGAGGTGTGCGCTCGCGTCGGCCTTCGTTCGGAAGATCCCCGTACACTCGAGCGCGACGTCCACGTCGGACTCCCCCCACGGGAGGTCGGCCGGATTCTGGACGTTGTGTAGGGGTACCGACGTGTCGCCGATGGACAGCGCCTCGCCGTCGAGTTCCACGCCGTCAAGCCGCCCCATGACGGTGTCGTACTTCGCGAGATAGCGCATGTCCTCGAAGTCCATCACGTCATTGATCCCGACGAGTTCGATCCGGGGATCGTCGAGGACCGCACGGAACACGTTGCGACCGATCCGACCGAACCCGTTGAGTCCGACACGAACGACTTCGTCGTCCGGGACGTCCTCGCCGGCGAGCAGATGCGATTTACTCATATACGAAAAAGTGGGACGCAGATACTTAAATTCGGGCGGGTCGGCGATCCGAGTGGGACGACGGACGAAGGGGTGGAAGCCGGATCCGGATCCGGCCGAAACGGCGGTCGACGGAAGGCTTATCGGTCCGACCGCCGTCAAACGCGGCATGAACAGGGACGATCGCGACGACCCGTTCGGCGACTTCTTCGAGGAGATCGAGCGGATGATGAACGAGATGGCCGGCGACCGACCCGGGACGGACGACGCCGGCTTCGGCTCGGAGACACACGTGAACGTGTACACGAGCGAGGACGTCGTGCGGCTCGTTGCGGACCTGCCGACGGTCTCGAAGGAGCAACTCGCCGTCCAGTGTGACGGGGACGCAGTCACGATCTCCGCGACGTCCGACCGCCGGGAGTACGACGAAACCGTCGACCTGCCCGTGCCCGTCGACGAACACTCCGGGGAAGCGACGTTCAACAACGGGGTGCTCGTGGTCGAGTTCGACCGCGAGGACGATTCCGCGTCGATCGACGTCGTATGAGGGGTGCCCGCGTCGACCCGTACCGCTCTCCCGCTCTTTGAGACCGCATTCGCGCTCCGCTTCCGCCGTTCCGCTATCCGTCCCGAGCGACCCGCTCGACGAGCGCCGCGAGACGGTCGTAGAACCCCGGCTCGTACTTCGTCGCCGCGTCGACCGTCGGGCGGGCGTTCGTCTCGTTGACGACGAGCCGGTCGTCGGTCTCGAGGAGGTCGACGCCGAGGTACTCGATCCCCAGGACCGTCGCGGCCCGCTCGGCCAGCTCACGACCGGTAGCGTCGAGATCGACCCCGCTGGCGTCAGCACCCCGGTGGACGTTGTGTTTCCAGCGGCCCGCGTCGAGCGCGTCGGCCGGAAGCTCCCGCCGGACCGCCCCGGCGTACGCGCCGTCGACGACCATGGCCCGGTAGTCGCGGGCGTCGGGAAGGAACTCCTGGATGAGGTACGACTTGTCGCCGGTCGCGCGGTAGTCATGGACGAGGTTCAGGTAGTCGACGATCCCCAACAATGAGTCGACGTCGGCCGCCTTCGCGACGCCGACGCCCCGAGTTGCGGCGTTCGGTTTGACCACCACCGGGAACTCGAAGCCGTCGACCGCGTCGGTGACCGCCGACTCGCCGACCGGGTTCGATACCAGCGTCGTCCGCGGTACGGGCAGTCCGGCGGCGTCGAGCGCGGCGAGGACGCCCGCCTTGTTTCGGGAGGTCACGACCGCGTCCCGGCCGTTCACCCACGGGATCGAGAGGCGCCCGTCGACCACGGCACCCTCCATGAGTCGCGAGGGGTACACGAGTCCGACGTCGAACTCGCTCCCAAGCGAGGCCGCATCGTCGGGACCGGCTTCGGAGTCGGAGACGACCCGAGTGCCGGAGTCGGCGGGAGATTCGACGTCCTCACTCCCGTCGGCGACGCGGAACGTCCGCTCCTTCGTTTGGACGTGATCGACCGCGATTCCACGGTCGGCAAGGGGGCCACGGACCCGCTCGTACGTCTCCGCGGCGGTGGTCATCGCGAGCCGGATGGGGTCCGCCATGGTATCGGGTTATCGGATGGGGCGGACACGGGAGTGGCCGGAGCGGCGGGGAGCGCGACCGTGGCGTCCGCGGGGGAACGACCGCCGCGGCGAAACGGGTCGGGAGCGCCTCACTGGAGGTGACCCTCCTCGCGGAGCCGTTCGGCCTCGCTCCTCTCGTACCGCCAGGAGATGTCGGCCTTCTCGTCCTGCCAGTCCCACGGCTCGACGAGGACGATGTCGTCCTCGCGGATCCAGACGCGTTTCTGCATCCGACCGGGGATCCGGGCCGTCCGTTCCGTCCCGTCCGCGCATCGGACCCTGACGCGGTTGGCACCGAGCATTTCGACGACCTCCGCAAACACCTCGTCGTCGTCGGGCATCCGGAGGTCGTGCTGGCCCCCGCCGTCTCCGTCGCTCATGCGTATTCGAGGATACGTGGCCCACGCGATAAAAGTACCACCCTCCGCGGAGACGCGATCGGGGTCGGCCGCTCCCGGTTCCCGCGACCACCGCCGACCGCGGTCGAACCGGTCGCGGTCGCCATCGGCTCCGGCGCCGAGCCGAAGCGGTCGGTCGCCTCGTGACGGGGAGACGGTCCCATCGCGTCGCCAACGGGAGCGATCCGAACGGTGTCCTTCCCGTCACCGGAGAAACAACCCTTTTTGGACCCCGTCCCGAATCGGGGAGCATGACGGACGATGAGACATCGGAGACGGACGCGGCGGAGAACGGCGGATCCGACGACGTGGCGGACGGGTCGGACGACGGGGAGGAGAAGTCCTTCCGTGAGCGCGTCGAGGAGATCCGCGAGCGACGCGAACAGGAGCGCGAGGAGGGCGAGCAGCCCGACCCCGAGGAGATGATGGGTGGCGGCGGCCCGCCGGGGATGGGTGGCGGCGGCGGTGGCGGCGGCGGCAACCCCTTCGCGCAGATGATGTCCGGGATGATGGGCGGCGGGCCGGGCGGGCCGGGCGGCGCGGGCGGTCCGCCGGGGATGGGCGGCGGTCGCCCCGACGAGGGCGGCGAGGACGACGTCGGCAACGAGGAACTCGTCCGCGAGGTCCGCCAGCTCCGGGACGAGGTCCGAGACGCGACCCGACAGCTTCAGCGCATCGCGCAGGCGCTCGAAGACGATTGAGACGGCCACAGTGCCGACTGGCAGACGTATTTTCTCGACGACCGAGCTTCCGCCGCGAGCGATGACGCTTACGATCCGGATCGCCGTCCGGCGCGCTCCGGTGACCGGGCCGGAGGCCCGTGAACCCGAGCGCGAGGGAGTCGCGAGCGGTGCGAGTGAAACGAGCGGCTCGATTGCGAGCGGTGAACCGCGAGCAGTGAGCGACAGGGCGAGAGCAACGCTCTCGCTTGCAACCGGCGCGTAGCGCCGGTGACAAGGCTGGGGAGGCGTGAGGTGCGGTCGCGGTACTGTGCGGGGTGGGCTCACGGCTGGGGCTTTAATGGCGGTCACTGCGCCGGCAACGACGTCGTAGCGAGCGACTGGGGCTTCAAGCACCGGACCGGCAACCGCTCGACCCAACCACGATACGGGATGAAAAAATGACGTGCCGAACGTCCGCTATCGAGTCTCGCGCGAATCGCTTAACACTCCGACCAGCCGCACGACTCGCAGGTCTTACAGCCTTCGGAGTAGTAGAGATTCATTCCGCCACACTCGGGACACTCGGGCGACTCGCCGGCCGCGATGAGGTCCTGCGTGACGTCCGTTTCGGCGTCGTCCTCGCCGACCGTCGGTTCGGCAGCCGCGGGCCCCGCCGTCGTCGTCGCGTCGGCGACCGAGCCACCGTCGGTCTGGCTCTCCGTGTCCGCCCGCCCGTCCGACCCCGTGGGGGGGTCGGCCGGTTCCGCGTCGACCGCGGGGTCTGCGGGTTCCGCCGCGTCGGCGGCGGCGTCGCGGTCGGCGTCACGCTCGACGTCGTCGAGGCTCTGCTGTTGGGGAATCCCCTTATCGATCTCGTCGTCGAGATAGCGCCGGAGCGCGGTGCCGATCGCGTCCGGGATCGACTGGATCTGCTCGCCCTTGTCCCAGGCGACCTTCGGGCTTCGGGTGCCGTGTAGCTCATCGACGATCTCCACCGGGTTGACGCCCGACCGGAGCGCGGTCGAGATCACCTTCGCGAGCGCTTCGGTGAAGGAGTTGGTGTAGCCACCGGAGTGACCGATGTTCGCGAACAGCTCGAACGGGCGGCCGTCGCCGTCCTCGTTGATCGTCACGTACAGCTTCCCGTAGCCGGTCTCAACGCGCTGGGTCACGCCCGACAGCGAGTCGGGACGCGGGCGGGTTTCGGTGTAGTCGACCGCCGGGTCGTCGGCGGACGCGAGTAGCTCCGAGACCTCCGCGTCGACGGCGGCGCGCACGTCCTCGTTGTCGAGGAACGCGTCGAGGCCACCGAACACCTCGTGGATCTGTTCGACGATCGTCTCGGCGGCCTCCGTCTCGTCGGCGAACTCCGTGTTCTTCGCGCGCGTCGTCAACACCTGCTTCGACCGGGTGCCGTCGCGGTAGACGGTGACGCCCTTGCCGCCGTGGTCGTAGATGTAGCGGTACGCCTCCTCCATATCGGCGGCGGTGGCGTCGTTCGGGAAGTTACACGTCTTCGAGATCGCCGAGTCGACGCCCTCCTGACAGGCACACTGGACGGCCGCGTGCTCGATCCCCGACAGCGAGCCGGTGACGACGAACAGCTCGCCGATCGCGTCCGGCACCGTCGAGAGCCCCTCGACGCCGTCGAACTCGTTCTCGGCCATCTGCGTTTGGGCCTCCGTTTTGACCGCATCGACGTCGATGTCGTTCGCCTCCAGCGTGCGGAGGAAGTAGTCGTCGAACTCGACGAGCATCTCGTCACCTTGGACGTCGTCGGAGACGTTCTTGTAGAAGGCGACGTTGTAGATCGGCTCACAGCCGCCGGTCGTGTTGCCGATCATCGATGTCGTCCCGGTCGGCGCGATCGTCGTCGTGTTGTGGTTGCGGATCGGGAAACCGTCCGCCCACTCATCAGCGTCGAGTCCCGTGTGGTGCTCGAACCAGTCGCGGTACTCGGTCGGGTCCGCGTACTTCGAGTCCGCCCAGTCGTTGAACACGCCGCGTTCCTCGGCGAGCTCGCGGGAGGTCCGCTTCGATTCGTGGTTGATGTGGGTCATCAGCTGGCGGGCGACCTCGTTGCCCTCCTCGGAGCCGTATTTGACCCCGAGCTGGATGTACAGCTGGGCGAGCCCCATGATGCCGATGCCGATCTTCCGCATGTCGCGGACCCTCGCCTCGATCTCGTCGACCGGGAAGTCCGACATCGTGACGACGTTCTCCAGGAAGCGCGTCCCGTACGCGATCCGATCGTCGAACGCCGCGAAGTCGATCGCCTCCGCGAGGAACGCCGACACCGCCGCCTCGTGGGAGTCGTACTCGTCGGCGTGGTTCTCGTTCCAGACGCGCCAGTCGGGCGCGCCCTCGGCCGCCAGCGTCGAGAGGTTGATGTGACCGAGGTTACAGGCCTCGTACTCCTCAAGCGGCTGCTCGCCGCAATTATGGACGTTAATGCTCGCTTCGCCGGAAACACTGGCGAAGAAGTTGTGGGTGTTCTCAACGGTTAGGTCGTACACGTCGGCGGTCCGGTCTCTTTTGACCGTGGTGACGGTCGCAGTTTCCGCCTCTTGAACGGGCCCCTGAGGCGTGGCTCGGGCACGCGAGAGGGTAACGATACCGTCGCCGGTTTCGAGATCAGATGCTTCAACCCAGTCACCATTAGCGCAGTGGATCTCGTGATCGGGCGTCACGCGAATTTCCGGGCCGTCGTCCGTCGTGACTCGCACAATGTCCGTATTTTCTCTCGTTTTGAATGCTGTCGCCTGTCGGGTCTTGATCTCGCCGTCGTCCAGCGTGCGGACCTCGACCCGTTCGTCCGAGTCCGCGAGCTCCCCGATTGCGCGCGTGGTCCCATCAGCGAGCTGAATCTTCATCTCCCCAGTCACACACGGATTGGTCGCGAGTATCCGATGGTCCGGGTTCTCCTCGACGTCGAAGGAATGTTCCTTGTTCACCCGTTCGAGGTAGATGACGCCGGGTTCGCCGTTCTCGTACGCGCCCTCTATCATGTCGTCCCACAGTTCTGTGGCGGGAATCGAGAGGGTCTCGCCGACCTCAACGTACTCGCCGAGGCCAAACATGTCGTACAGCTCTTTCGTCTCCGGCGTGGCGACGTGGGGGTCGCCCGTCCGCGGGTTGGTGAAGGTGAACTCCTCGCCCGCGTACAGCGCCTCCATGAACTCGTCGGTGACGCCGACGCTGATGTTGAAGTTCGAGAGGTGGCCCTCCACGGCGTTTCGGAGGTGCTCGGGGACGCGGCCCTCGTCGTCGATGAGTTCGCGGGCCTCCTCCAAGGCGTCCGCGAAGGAATTGTGCGTGAAGTCGTCGGGGTCGTTCAGCCGCAGCGAGTGGGCCAACGAAACGTCCTTGTTCTTGGCGTGAATGAACTGGATCACGTCCGGGTGCGAGACGCGCATGACGCCCATCTGCGCGCCGCGACGGGCGCCGCCCTGCGCGATCGTCTCGCACATCTGGTCGAACGTGCGCATGAACGTGATCGGCCCGGAGGCGATGCCGCCGGTCGAGCCGACGGAGTCGCCGTAGGGGCGGAGCTTCCAGAAGGCGTAACCCATGCCGCCGCCGCTGTTGTGGGAGACGACGCCGTTGGCGACGTATTCGTGGTCGTCCGCGACCGTGACGTCGTACACCGTCGCCGGATCGGACGCCTCGACTGCGGTGATCGCTTGGGTCCACCGGCTCCCGTCGACGTCGCCACAGGTCGTCCCTTCGAGGTCGGTCTCGGCGATCGTGTCGGCCATGGTTTCGCCCCGCTCGTCGACGAAACCCACGTGCTCCGCGTATCGCGTCAGGCCGACCTCGTCGGTCGGCGCGACGGTGTAGTACTCGCGGTCGTCGTTCTCCCAGTCCCACTTCGTGGCGGGGATCCCGACGCCCAACAGCAGCTGTTGGACGCCGTCGATGAGTTCCTCCGAAGCGCTGTAGAGCCGGGGATATCGGTCCTTTGAGAGCGTCCCGTCGGCCGAAAAGAGGCCGCGGACGAAGGCGCACACGCGGTCGCGGTCGGCCTCGCGGACCGCCTCGGGGACCGCCGCCTCGGCCGAGGAGGGTTTGGCGTCGCCGAAGTTCCGGAGCCAGAACCGCTTGACCTCGTGGCTGTGGATGACGACCTCGTAACAGCCGTCGCTCCAGGTCCAGTCGGCCCCCGTATCGAAGAGGTCACGCGAGAGCCGATCGACCCGTTCGAGCGTTTCCTCGCGGGCGACGTGGAACCGGATCCCGTCCTCGTGGACCGATCCGTCGCCGATCCAAAGCCCGAGCAGCTCCGCCAGATCGGTCGAGAGGGTCTCCGGTTGCGTCACCGACTTGACCGCTTGACCGTTCGCCGGCAGCGACTCGGCCGCCCGCGCGTTCCGGACGGTGGTCTGATGGACGTCGAGTTCGGCGGCGATCTCCGCGTCGGTGTGCCCACGCTCGTGGAGCTCGTGAAGTCGATCCGCCTCGAAGCTCCGGCCGGCGGGGCGGCCGCCGGACCCGTTCGCCGACAGGCCGAGTTCGTCGGCACGCCGACGTTGGACGGTCGACGGGGAGGAGTCGAGCCGGTCCGCGATCGCGTAGTCGTTGAGCCCCGCGGCGTGGAGCTCCGCAACCGCGTCGTTGGAGACGGTTCGGGCGGTCGCCCATTGCGGTCCCGCTTCGACGGGCTCCAGTTCGACCGCGGCCTCGGTCTCCTCGGGGAGCCACCCGAGCCGGACCGAGACCGTGCTGCCGGCCTCGACCTCGTCGAGCCGCGTCCACTCGCCGTCGACGAGCAGCCGGTGGTTCGGCGTCCCGCGAACCGCGAGTCCGCCCGCCGTCCGGAGCGTCGTCGTCGGGGCGTCGTCGTAGGCGTGGACCTCCTCGACCGGCCGCGTCCGATGGCCGTCGCCGTCGCGCTGGCGGATCCGGTCGCCGGGCTCGACGTCGGCGATCGACACGAGCCCCTTGCCGGCGACGTGGACCGTCGCGTCGGCCGTCAGACACTGGAACACCTCCGCAGCCTCCTTGGCGGTCTGGTGGATGTCGGTGATGTCGTCCTCGGGCGAGTCGACGAAGCACGCGGAGAGCTGTTGGAGCTCGTCGCCCGCGTTCATTAGCGTCGGCGAGTTCGGCATGAACGAAAGCGACTCCATCCCGTCGCGGAACGTCGCCGCGGTCTCCTCGACGTGTTCGCGGACCCCCTCCGGAAGCTCGGGGACGATCGTGTCGTAAGCGAACTTGTTGACGTTGTGCGCCGACAACGTCGTTTCCGCGTCGTCATCGGTGGCGACGCCCGCCCCGAACACCTCCTTGGCGAGTTCGTCGCGGCGCGGGTGGTCCGGCTTGAGCTGCTCGGGCGTGACGGTGACCTCGACGTCGCGTTTTTCAGCCTCGAACACCGCCTCCGCGAGCGCGACGTTGCGCGCGACGCGGTCGAAGAGTTCCTCCGGGTTTTCGACTGACTCCCCGTTTGCGTCCTTCCGGAGGTAGCGGGCGGGGAGGATGTTGTGATAGGCGTTACTCGTGAGGCGTTCCTCCATCGTCTCGCCCGTGGTTCGTTTGATCGGCAGTTCGAGTTCGTCCGCGGAGACGCCGTCGCTACTCATTCGACGGCCACCCCGCTCGGCTGGCGTGCGATCTGGCTCATGTTTGTGGATAGATGCTGGCGAAGCGGACCCTTGTACGTTCGGTTCCCGGTCCGATGGGCACGTTTCTGTTCGATCTCTTATATGACGTTCGACCCGCGCGTAGGCTTCGGGACTGGTGCGATTCATCACAACGCGCTCCGACTACATAACGCTGGGTAGACCGGAGTGAAACTGGAGGTTCGATCCGGAAACCACCGTACCTAACTGGTATCGCATCGGAAAGAATGGGGGGTTTATTCCGGGAACGCGTCCGGGTAAACCGGCGGTCAGCGCGACGCTTGGACCGGCTTGACGACGACCGCCCGGGCCGATCGGGCAATCCTCTCAGAACACTGGTGTTTTGTGTCGAACGCCGGTCATCGGAGAGCCGATCGTCCCACAGGCTTATGCGCGTGCTCGTCGTGTGCCGGCACATGATCGCCCTTCAAGCCGACGCCGCGTCCTTCCTCGCGGGGGCCGGACCGCTCGGCAGCCCGCTCGGCCAGCTTCTCATCGCGCTCGCGGTCGTCGCGCTCGTGATCGTCGTCGGGAAGTTCGTGTTGTCGCTCGCGTGGCGGCTGGTCACGATCGGCGTCGTCGTCGTTGCGGGCCTCTACCTGCTGTCGACGATCGGCGTGATGTAACCGACCCCTCCCTACTTCGCTCGGTCTCGCGACCTCGCTGGTGGAGGGAGGGGCTTTGATGTGGGACTCGCCGTCAGTTGTCGCCGGGGGGGAAGGTCATTCCCCACCCGTACCGAACGACCTTCGGGGTCGGCATCCCCACCATTCAGGGGCCGGGCTACTACGGCCCGTGATACC
>JAQCNI010000120.1 GCA_028275105.1 Halorubrum sp. | reverse complement strand
GTCGATCGGGCTCGGCTCCCAAATATCGGCCGGGGCGGCGGGGCCGAGAGCGGACTTACGGAAGTTCGAGGAGAAAGCCCCGCCGTTCACGGCTGTTTCTTACCCACAAATCGAGTCGTTGCCGAACTCGAGGACCCCGAGAAAAATCCCGATATCTACAGCTGTAACGCCATTATGGAACGATTTTGTCGATCTCGTTTACCCGTATTCAGTAACCCCCAACTGCCGAGATCACTGCCCGAATCACTCCTCACCTCGATCTTCCGATTATAGATTGGGCTCGACAGCGTCTGAAACGTCTGTTTGAGACTCGGTGAACTTATGGGTAAGAGACAGCCGTGAACGGCGGGGATGAATCCGACAACTCCGCCACAACCGCTGGAATTAATCCCCTTGACAGCGTATTCCTGGTTAAGCACAACGGGCAAAAACTGGCGGTTGGATTGGGGTCCGCCCGGACGACGAAGGCTACCACGCCGTTCCCGAGAGGGCGTCTCCGAGGCCGTGGTGGCACGGCAGGCAAAAAGCGATCCTCGCCCGATTGTGCCTGCCCATCGTGGCGCGAAGGGCAGGCAGGCAGATGGCACGGCCCGTACCCGGGTACTCCGAAAGAGACGACCGGGGGAATCCCCGCCGTCTCTCCGAGACGAACGGGATGCACGGTACAAGCGGATACCGCGTCCGAACACGCCACACCCCTCGCGGGGCCGACGTATCGCGCACGAACCCGGTATCGCCTCGCCGGGCCCCATTCGGCAGGTGAGAAGTTACCAACGGGGACACGGGACCGGCCCGCTGTCCCGCGCTGGAATCCTCGCCCTTCAGGGCGGAGAGGATGTCAATGTTGTGCGTCGACGGCCGCGACGCCGGCCAGATTGACGATGTCCTTCACTTCGTCGCCACGCTGGAGCACGTGAACCGGCTGGTCCATCCCGACTAGCATCGGGCCGATGGCCTCCGCACCGCCGAGCCGCTGGAGGAGTTTGTATCCGATGTTCCCGGCCTCCAAGTTCGGGAACACGAGGACGTTTGCGGCCTCGTCGAGCTCGGAGAACTCGTAGGTCCCCTCAAGGATTTCGTCGACGACGGCGGTGTCGGCCTGCATCTCCCCGTCGACCGGGAAGTCGACGTCGTCGTCATCATGCAGGATCCCGACGGCGTCACGGGGTTTTCGGGTCCCCTCGTTGTCGACGCTCCCGAAATTCGAGTACGAAAGAACTGCCGCACGCGGTTCGACGTTGAACCGACGGGCGAGGTCGGCGGTGTGGCGAGTGATCTCCGCGAGCGTCTCGGCGTCGGGGTCCTGATTGACGGTCGTGTCCGCGCAGAACACGACCCGATTCTTGAATGTTAGCAGGTAGACGCCGGCGACGGTGTCGGTGTCGGCGGCGGAGCCGATCACCTGTAGTGGCGGCCGCAGCGCCGACGGGTAGTGATGGGTGAGCCCGGTCAGCATCGCGTCGGCGTCGCCGGTCTTCACCATGACGCTGCCGAGGTAGTTCGTGTCCCGACGGACGAGTTCGCTCGCCTCGCGGCGGGTCACGCCCTTGCGTTTCCGGAGCTCATGAAGCCGGTCGCCGTACGCGGAGACGTCGCGTTCGGTCGGATCGACGACCTCGGGGCGAAACGAGAGCCCGAGTTCGTCCGCGGTCCGGGCGATCTCGTCGGAGTCGCCGAGCAACACCGGCTCGGCGATCTCCTGTTCGGAAAGCTGGTAGGCCGCGCGGATCATCTTTTCGTCGGTCCCCTCCGCGAGCGCGATCCGCTTCGGGTCGCTTTTGGCCTTGTTCAACACGACCCGCATCATCTCGCGGGACTTCCCGAGGCGAGCCTCGAGCTGCTCTCGATACTCGTCGACGTCGATACCGGTCCGGGCACAGCCCGATTCCATCGCCGCCTTCGCGACCGCCGGCGCGACCTCGAACAGCACCCGGGGATCCAAGGGCTTCGGAATGACGTAGTCGGCCCCATACTGGAGCGGTTCGTCGCCGTACGCCTTGACGACCGCGTCCGGCACGTCCTGTCGTGCGAGCTCCGCGAGTGCCGCCGACGCCGCCCGTTTCATCTCCTCGTTAATCTCCGTGGCGCGCACGTCCAGCGCGCCCCGAAACAGGAACGGGAATCCGAGGACGTTGTTCACCATGTTCGGGTAATCCGACCGTCCGGTCGCCATGATCACGGTGTCGTCGCGCGCGTCCTTCGCGTCCTCGTAAGTGATCTCGGGGTCCGGATTCGCCATCGCAAAGATGATCGGGTCGTCGTCCATCGAACGGACCATCTCCCGGGAGACGATACCGCCGACGGAGAGCCCGACGAACACGTCGGCGCCCGTCAGCGCGTCCGCGAGGTCGCCGCCCTCGACGTCGCGGGCGAACTCGCGTTTATACTCGTTAACGTCGCCGGCGGCGGCCCGGTCGGTCGTGATGATCCCCGACGAATCACACATCGTGATGTTCTCGCGTGTCGCGCCCAGCGAGACGTAGAACCGGGCAGTCGCGATCGCGGACGCGCCAGCCCCCGAGAAGACGATTTCGAGGTCCTCCAACTCCTTGTCCGCGATGTCGACAGCGTTCAACAGCGCCGCGCCGGAGATGATCGCGGTCCCGTGCTGGTCGTCGTGGAACACCGGGACGTCCATCTCCTCGCTGAGCCGCTCCTCGATCTTGAAGCAGTCGGGGGCCGTGATGTCCTCGAGGTTGATCCCGCCAAACGTCGGCTCCATCGCCGAGACGGCCGTACAGAACTCGTCAACGCCGGCGATGTCGAGCTCGATGTCGAACACGTCGATGTCGGCGAACCGCTTGAACAGCACGGCCTTCCCCTCCATGACCGGTTTGGAGGCTTCGGGGCCGACGTCACCGAGGCCGAGGAGCGCCGACCCGTTCGAGACGACCGCCACCAAATTCCCCTTCGCCGTGTACTCGAAGACGGACTCCGGGTCCGCGGCGATGTCCCGACACGGGGCGGCCACCCCCGGGGAGTACGCCAACGAGAGGTCCCGCTGGGTGTTCGTCGGCTTCGTGGTCGAGATCTCGATCTTCCCGGGCGGGTCCTCCCGGTGATACTCCCGCGAGTCGTCATCCAGTCCCATGTCGGCCCCCTATCGGGAACGGGATAAAAATCTATCCGAACCCGTCGAAGGAGTGTTTCGACGTTCGTCGATATCAAGGCAAGGGACGGTCGATCGCGGCCGACGCCGGACGGAAAAGGGTGAGATCAGGACGCCTCGGACGACCCCGGTGACTCGCCCACGGCGGGATCGATTGAGGCGTCGAGCATCGCAAGCGTCGGGTCAACGCCGGCGAGCGTCGACACCTCGTAGGCGATCAGGTAGGTGCGAGTGACGACCCGAACCGGGAGCGAGAGGAGCAGAAGTACGACCAACGCGGCGATAACCACGGCCACGAGCACCGCGATCCCGACGGTCGTCCCGATGAGCGCCGGGAGCCCCCCGAGAATCCCCGCCGCGATCAACAGAACGACTCCGGCGAGGACGGCGACGACTCCGCCGACGAACAGAAGGGCGACGCTCTCGGCGATGGAGATCCCGAGCCCGAGGAAGAAGTGAACGACCAAGTACAGGAGGAACTGGGTCCACGCCCCACGGAGCGTCGGCCAGAACCGTCTCCAAGCGGCCAGAACCCCGTCGTCGCGGAGGACCATCACCGGGACGACGAACTCGTTGGTGAACCGAAGAACGAGGACCGCGACGACGACGAACAGTGCGGCCAGCGGGACGAGGACGGCGACCCCCCAACTCGGGACGCCGGCAACGACCGTCCCGATCCGGTCCGCGGGAGCCCAACCGGTGGTAACCCTGGAGAGGACCGCAAGGGCGATCGGCACGGTGACGGCGACGCTGAGGAGGGCCGAAAGGACGAACAGCCCGAGCGCCTGCCGGAGACGGGCGACGAACGGTTCCCACAGCCGAACGGCATTCGTTCGGAGCGCGTCATAAAACACCAGTCGGAGCGCGAGCGACGCCACGGTGAGTACGACGAAGAGGACGACGGTCACGACCCCGACGGCAAGGAGCAGTTCGGTGCCGAGCGCGTCGAAGATCGGCATCGGTTCGCCCTCGACGCTCCCCAATGCGGGACCCTCCCCCGACATGGGGGACCTTTCGGACGCGGCGGACTCGGGGCCGGGAGCGAACGGGACCGAGAGGTTCGTGCTGACGCCGCCACCCATCAGGAGGACGAGGAGGGCGAGTTTGGCCCAGCGAACGAGACTGAGCGGGAACAGGAACCGACGGGTGGCCCCGACCGCGTCGTCCACGGCGTCGACGGCATGCCAAGTCATATCCGATGGGTTCTCGCGCGGCACGTATATATGAACGTGACGGGTTTCGCGCGCCAAACCGGGTCCATATCGCGGCGATCCGCGGACCGGGCGGGCCACAGACCTTTACCGGGGAGGCGATGAACGTCCGACGATGAAGGTACGGGGCGAGCGGGAGTGTCGCAACTGCGGGGGTCGGTGGTCGTACTACGAGACGGGAAGCGT
Organism: Halorubrum sp.; assembly: GCA_028275105.1. Classification (GTDB taxonomy): domain Archaea; phylum Halobacteriota; class Halobacteria; order Halobacteriales; family Haloferacaceae; genus Halorubrum. The sequence continues at coordinate 22,701 of JAQCNI010000120.1, read as the reverse complement.
CGAGTGCCCCGACTGTGGGAGCCCCCGGAGCGTCGGGGTCACCGGCCGTGCGACCCACACCGACACCCCCGCCACCCTCGATCTGCGCCCACACCGAGCCCGCTTCGGCGAGGCGCGCGGAACGCTTCCGCCGGAGGGGGTCGACGAACTGAAACGCGACCTCCGGGAGTACGTCCGCAGGCGCGGGTTCATCGACGGCGGAGAGCTACGGCCGCTCGATCCGACGTACCTCACGGCCCGGGAACTTGTCGAAGCCGTCGACGTGTACGACCGGCTCCACGATCCGACTGACGCGGACCGAGAATACCTGCTTACCCTACTCTCGGGGGCGGACGACGGCGACAGGCCGACGACGGATGGGGTCCCGGAGACCATGCGTGAGGCCCGTGGGATGGCCGCCGTCCACGCGGTCACCGACTACCGCGGGGAGCTATCGGCGTTCCTGGACGAGTTAGCAGCGACCGACGGGACCGACAAAATCCGCGGGACCGACGGAGCCGACGAAGCCGACGGAACCGGCGGAACCGACGACGGCCCGACCGTTTCGGTTGCCGGCGACGACGGACCGGACCGAATCGCGCCCGCGCGGCAGGTGTCCGAACGACTCCGGGACCTGACCAAACGCGTCGAGGCGCTCCAGGGCGACGTCGAACCGGCCGTCGCCGACGCGCTCGTGGACGCGGCGGACGCCGTCGGCGAATACGTCCGGACCGGCGACGACGGGGCGCTATCGAGGGCACGGGCCGCCGTCGACGAGGCGGCAGCCACGCGCTGAAAGTGGCGGCGGCCGGTAACGTCGGCACCATTCTCGGTGACGGCGGTAGGGAGTTTTCAGATCCGATCGCCGCTCAGTCCTCGGCAGCCGGGTCGACGTCCGGTGCGGGGTCCGCGATGTACCGGCCGGTCCACGTCCCGCGGGCAAACCACGCGACGCCGACCGCCGCGCCGAGGACGTTCCCGACCGCCATCCCGACCCAGATCCCCGTCGTCCCCCACCCGGCGACGAACACGAGGACGGCGACGCTCGCGACGCGACCGACCCAGAGGGTGAGGATCGAGATGACCATCGCGGTCTTCGTGTTGCCGGCCCCGCGGAACGCCCCGAGGATCACCTGCGAGACCCCGATGAAGGCGAACTCGACCGACCGAATCCTGACATACTCGACCGCGTACGCGACCGTCTCCGGCGCGTCGGGCACGTCGCCGAGGAACGCGCCGACGATCGGCTCGGTGAAACTCACGGCCACCACGGCGACGAGGAACATCACGCCCGCACCGGTCGTCGCGGCGACCCGGACGGCGCGGCCCGCGCGATCCGCCCGGTTCGCGCCCAGATTCTGACCGACCATCGTGTCGATCGCGCGGCCGAGCCCCATCGCCGGGAGGAACACGAGCGAGATGAGCCGGTTCCCGAGTCCGTAGGCGGCGACGACGGGCGGCGAAAACGTGACGACCATCGCGGTGAGCGTGATCATCGCCATCGCACTCGTCGTCTGCTCGACGCTCGAAGGGAGCCCCAGGCGGAAGATATCCTCAACGAAGCCGAGGTCCGGCCGGAGGTCGGCGAGCGCGACTGCGGGGCCGAGTTCGGTCGCGAACAGCACCCAGAGCCCGATCCCGGTCGCGACGCCCCGGGCGACGATCGTCGCGAACGCGGCCCCCTCGATGCCGTATCCGGTGAAGCCGGTCGCCGCGAACAACGCCGATTCGACGGCAACCGGATCGAGCGCGGCGACCCCCGGGAACGCGGCGAGCCAGCCGAACAGCGGGTTGGCCTCGAATCCGAAGATCAGGAACGGGTCGAGCACGACGTTCAACAGGACGGAGATGAACATCACTGCCATCGGCGTCCGTGTGTCACCGTACCCGCGCATCAGCGCGGAGAAGACGAAGAAGCCGAACATCAGCGGGATCCCGAGGAAGATCACCTCCATGTAGTCGGCCGCCAGCGGGATCACCGTCGCCGCGGTTTCCGGGTCGCTCGGCAGCAATCCCAATGCGGGCCGGGTGTAGAGGTACCCGCCGACCCCGATGAACACGGAGAGAACCGACACCGTGGTCATCGTCTGGCCGGCGACCAGCCCGGCCGACTCGTCCCCCTCGGCGCCGGTGTACTGCGCGACGAGGATGGCGCCGGCCGTGGTGAACCCGCCCGCGACGGCGATAAGCAGGAAGATCAGAGGGAACGCGAGGCTGACCGCGCCGACCGCCTCCGCCGAGAGGCGGCCGAGGTACAGCGTGTCGACCACGTTGTACGTCACCTGAAGCAGTTGGATGACGACGATGGGCCACGCCAGCCCGAACAACGGCCGTAGGAGACTCCCCTCGGTGATGGAATCGGGGGACTCCCCGTCGTCGCCGGCGGGAACGTCGTCCGAACGAACGTCGTCCATTCCGGCGTCGCCGTTCTCGGTGTCGTCACTCCCCGGCCGGGGATTTTCGGAGCTACGGGAGGGCTCGTCGCTCACTTTCGTATAACCGGTTCGTTCGGCGTATCAGGGTTCCGGTCCACGTGCTACGGATCCCCGGATCGCGGCCGCGTGCGGCGGGTAGCGGAGGCCACCGGTGGTCACCGACGGCGGGTCTCAGACCGCGTTGTCACCACCGTCCTCGAGATCGTCGACGGTAGCGGAATCGTCGGTGGCGACGACGGCGGAATCATCGGGGGTGCCGCCGGACGTGTCGTCGAAGACGAGGTGACGGTGCGGGTACGCCATTTCGACGTCCGCATCGGCGAGCCGTTCACGAATCCGCGTGTTCACGTCCGACCGTATCTTACCGGGCTTGTACGGATTCTTGACCCAGTACCGGAGCCGCAACAGCACGCCGCTGTCGGCGAATTCGTGGATCCGGCAGTCCGGACTCGCGACGTACCGGGCGACGCCGATCCGGATGTCGGGGCCGCCGTCGATGACGGCGTCCGAGTCGCGTGCGGCACGCTCGATGAGCCGGCGTGCCTCCGGGATCTCAGAGCCGTAGGTGACGAGCACGTTGATGGTCCGGCGGGTCCGTTCGTCCTCCGCCGAATAGTTGGTAACGTCCCGGTCCCGCATGTTCCCGTTCGGGACGACGAGGAAGGTGTTGTCCAGCGTGAACACCTTCGTGTATCGGATGGTGATGTCCTCAACGAACCCCTGTGTGCCGTCCTCAAGTTCTATCATGTCGCCGATCTCGAACGGCTGGTCCGCGAGGATGAACAGCCCATTGATGAAGTTCCCCACCAGCGGCGCGAGGATGATACCCACTATCGCCGAGAGCACCGCGGTCCCGATGAGGAGGTCCGTGAACCGAAATCCGACCGCCCAGAGTCCGGAGAGGAACGCGAACGTTATCGTGCCGACGCGGACCCCCCTAACGATCATCTGGGCGACGCTCTGCCGCGAGAACCGTCTCGCGACCGGTCGACCGATGATCCGAACGACGAACCGCGCCAGCACCGCGCCGACGGCAACGGAGAGGGCGACGAAGAGGAGACGGATCCCGGGGATCCCGGCGAGCCACGGCAACCACTCGACGATCGGGGGGGATCCCGCCGGCTGTGCCATGGCGGAAACGCGTCGCCCATCCGAAAAAGCGTTTCTGCCGGGGCGACCCCCGACACGTGTCGTCGCGGCCCTTATCGCATTTGCGCCGGCACGAGGCGCGGCCCTCGCTGAACGGATCGGCGAGCGTGGTCCTGAGGTTTCCTGCGACCGGCTGTGCGTGTGAGGGGAAGAGGAGAGGGTTGATCGGCCCGACCGAGTCGAGAACGAACGACGGGGAAACCCGGATCTACAATTGGATACAACTCGACCGGTAGTAAAGTCATATACCGATGGGGATCATGAGGCTGTGTATGACGGACGACCTCCGCGGGACGCTCGACCGCGTCGGGGACCGGTTCAACCTCGGGGAGTACGAGATCGACGCGTACCTCGCGGTGTTGGAACACGGCGAGTTAACCGCGAGTGACATCGCCGACCGGACCGACATCCCGCAACCACGCGTGTACGACACCGTCAGGAGCCTCTCGGATCGTGGGCTCGTCGAACTCCGCGAGTCGCGACCGATGAAGATCGTCGCCGTCGACCCGGCGAACGCGTTCGGCGAACTTCGCTCGTCGTTCGCGGAGATGGTCGACGAACTGGAGGCGCGGTACACCGCGCCGACTCGGGAGACCGAGGCGGTGTCGCTCGTGAAGTCCCGGTCGACGATCCTGCGGTACCTCGAGGAGGTCATCGTCGGCGCGGAGTACGAACTCGCCGTCTCGCTCACCCCCGACCTGCTGCGTCGCTTCCGGGGAGAGCTCTCGCGGAAGGTGGACGAGGGAGTCAGCGTCGAACTCCTCGTGACCCCGGCCTCCCGCGCGCCCGATCCGGCGGAGTTCGACTACCTCGGCGTCGCGACGATCGCCCGCACCCGACGCGGGATCACGACGCCGGTGCTCGCCGTCGGCGACGGGAGTTACTCGGTGTACGCGACTCAGGATGCGCTCCGCGACGACCGGGAGCGATACGGCGTCATCTTCAATCGATCGGCACTGGGCTTTCTCGTCTCCGGGTTCTTCGGAACCGTGTTGTGGACGACCGCGGAGTCGCTCGCGGCCGATGGGAAGACGCGTTCGTTCCCGCGGCGGTACGCCTCCATCCGGCGGGCGGTGAAGGACGTCCGCGAGTTCGACGACGAAACGTTCTACGCGACCGTCGAAGGACGCGACATCGAGACGGGCGAGCCGGTCACGGTCCGGGGACGGGTCGTCGACATCGCGTTCGAGGACACGGAAGAGGTCGCGTCGCTCGTCGTCGAAACCGACGCCGGGCGCGTCGACATCGGCGGTCGCGTCGCCGCGCTGGAGGACGTTGAGGGCCAGGAGATCGTGATCGGCCGGGACGAGCCGCCCGAGATCTAACGACCGAGGGACGGGAGCGGCCCACCGAAAAGCACGGATCGCCGGTCGACTCGTCGGAGCGGATGGACCTCGGTTGACCCCTCAGTCCGACCGAAACCGCTCGCCGAGTGCTTTGGAGAGATCGGTCAGGTACACCCCGCCCCAGATCGCCACGAGGAGACCGCCGAACGAGTTGTACACGAGGTCCCGGAGCGTGTCGTACACGCCGTACTGGGTGAGCACCGACGAGGTCCCGAACGCGGCGGCCCCGAGGCCGATGGCGAACTCCAGCAACTCCCAGAGCACGCCGAACGCCAGCACGAACAACAGGATGATCACCGCGATGAACCGCGGCGGGAGGTACACGTCCTCGGAGTGTTCGTCTATCGCCCGCACCGTCGCGTAGCCGGCGGCGGCGACGACCGACGCCGAGAGCGCATGGGTCATGTGGTCCCACCAGCCCAACCGTCGATAGAGGTTCCCCGTTATCCCCGGGATGCCGACGGTTCCCAGCGCGTGGAGGAACGCGGCGCTCGTGATCCACAGCGTGATCCGCGGGTCCATCGGGATCCCGTAGTCGCGTTTCAGTATCGACGGAAGCCGGGTTACCGCCAGCGCGACGCCGGTGTTGACGATGACCCCGACGCTCCCGCGCTCGATGCCGATGAACAGGAGCCCGACGAGAGTTATCTCCATGGCACGCGTCAGTTGTCGTTGTCGGTGTTTGGACGGAAGCCGGCGAGAGAGGAGCCCGCTCATTGGCCGTCACCGCCCCCGGCTTCGACCCGTTCGCCCGTGGCGTCGACGGCCGGCGGCCGGTCCATCCGCGTGATCCGCCGCCGGAAGTACAGGGTGAACACGACGCCCGCCAGTATGCCGGCCGCAACGGAGTAGATCCACTCGTACATCAGAGCCTCGTTCGTCGTGATGTAGTTCGTGGCTAATACGACGTCGGACACCCACCGGACGAGCCCCCAGAGCGCGGCGGCGGCCATCGTCGCCACGACGACGAAGACGACCGAGAACCCCGGCGGGAGCCGAACGGTCGTGAACGACTGGAGTTCGACCACGAGAACCAGTGCGACCGCCGCGACGGCGAAGTACGCGAAGAACTGGCTGGAGAGCCGGTCCGCCCCGAGTGCCAGCCCAATGACCGGAAGCGCGGCCATGAGCAGGACCTCCCACGGCAACATCACCGCCGGCGACCGATACGCCAACGGGGGGATCACCGCCAGCACGACGAGAATCAGCGCGAACACCGACCAGAGGGGTCCGGTGGCGATGACGATCCCGACCGTGGTGGCCGCGAGGAGAGCGATGAGCAGCCACGCCGCGACGGCGTTCCGGCGGCCGCCCTCAAGCAATTGGTCGAGAGCCGATAGCGACATACGAGGCCGTAAGGCGTAATCGCATAAAACCGTACGCGTCTCACGGCGCGTCGCTTTGGGACACGCCGGTTGAGGGTGACTCAGTTGAACGAGCGTGAGCGGTTTGCCGAAGGCGGCGTAGTCGCCCATACGAGCGAACTCGACCTGCCGCCTACGGGAGGGCGATGAACCCGTATACGACCACATATCCGACGAGTGCGGCCGTGATACCGCCGAGGACGGTAAACACGATCCCGAGCGTCGACGTGGGCGGGTCAATCCGGTCACGGAGTTCCGCGATCGGGGACCGCGACTCGGCCCGGGCGGAGAGGCCGCCGGCGACCAGCCCGACCGAGAGGATCGAGAACACGAAGTGGTACGAAACCTCGAGCGTCGGCGGCGTCATGATCACGGCGGCGACGCCGTAAGCCACGCCGAGTCCCGCGCGTCGGTCTATCGAGCGCGTCCACGACCGGCCGGTCACGACCGCGACGGTGATCGCCGCGACCCAGATGACGGCCAGCTCAATCGTGAACGCGCCGAGCAAGTGGACCGTCGGGTCGCCATGAAGCAGTACCCGCCCATCGAGAAATTGGACGTCGAACGGGTAGAACAGTTTCGGGGGCTCGCCGGTCACGAGGTCGCCCCACGGATGCGACAGGAGTCCGGCGATCGCCGCGATCCCGACGGTCCGTCCGGAGAACCCGGTTCGAACCCGGCACAGCGTCGCGATCCCCACGCCGACGACGACGAACGACCCCATAACGATGCCACCGAGAAGGCCGCTCGCCGCGTAGGACCCGGCGACGAGGACGGCGAGGACGACCGCCGCGATACCGTGGCTGACGGCCGCCCGCCGACCCGACCCCAAGTCGTCCCTGCGAACGGCCCAGAGCCCGAACGCCGCCCCCGCGACGGCCGAAATGGCCAGCGAATGGGTCATCACGCGGTGGACCTCGCGCGTGGCGCCCCAGAGCGTGCTCGGGCGGGTCAGCTCCTCGGTAGTTAGCTGGCCGACGTCGAGCGCGACCGCCGCGTACACCATGTCGACGTCGGGGATCGCGGCGAACGCCCCGGCGACCAGCCCGAGGGTGAGCGCGCGGCGGGCGGGCCAGCCCCATCGGTCGGCGACCACGGTCGCGAGGGCGAACGCCAGCAGCGCGTGTCCAATGAACAACTCGTGTGAAGTAGGTCCGCGACGGATATAATCCCCTCGTACCGGGTATCGACGCCACGATCGAGGATAGTGGCGGTGGAGGACCACTCGGCGGTCGCCGCGACGGCGCCGTCACAACGCCCCGTCGCGTCCGGTAGCCACTTGTCGACGCGCTCGACACGATCCGTATGGACGTTCAGATCAGCCGGTCCGACGTCGCGGGGGCGGCCCGCGCACCGCCCTCGAAGAGCTACACCCATCGCGCGTTGCTCGCGGCGGGCTACAGCGACGGCGCGACCGTCACCTCGCCGCTCGTTTCCGCGGACACGAAGGCCACCGCCCGCGCCGTGACCGCCTTCGGGGGATCAGTCGGGGCGGCGGCGGGCGACGGGGTCGGCGACGACGCCGTCAATGGCAACGAACCGATCCCCGACGCGAACGGGAGGATCCCCGACGGCGCCGAGGCCCTCGTCGTCGAGGGGTTCGACGGCCGTCCCGAGGTTCCCGACGACGTGATCGACTGCGGAAACTCGGGGACGACGACCCGGCTCGTGACCGGGACGGCCGCGCTCGCCGACGGGGGGACGGTTCTCACCGGCGACGCGTCCCTCCGTTCGCGGCCCCAGGGGCCGTTGCTCGACGCGCTCGCCGACCTCGGCGTTCGGGCCGAATCGACCCGCGGGAACGGGCAGGCCCCGATCGTCGTCTTCGGCCCGCTGTCGGGCGGCGAGGTCGCCATCCCCGGCGACGTCTCCTCACAGTACGTCACCGCCCTGCTGATGGCCGGCGCGGTCACCGACGACGGGATCGAGGTGTCGCTAACGACCGAGCTCAAGTCCGCGCCGTACGTCGACATCACGCTCGAACTCCTCGACGACTTCGGGATAACGGCGGAGCCGATCGGAAGCGACGCCGCGGCCGGCGCGGACGGGTTCTCGGTCCCCGGCGGCCAGCGGTACGCGCCGGGTGGGGGCCGGTACGCGGTCCCGGGCGACTTTTCGTCGATCTCCTACCTCGTCGCCGCCGGCGCGGTCGCGGCCGACCCCGACGATGCCGTGCGGATCGAGGGCGCACGGCCGAGCGCACAGGGCGACGCGGCGATCGTCGACGTCGCGACGCGGATGGGCGCGGCGGTCGACTGGGACCGCGACGAGGGCGTCATCACGGTCGAACGGTCGTCGCTGTCGGGCGTCGAGGTCGACGTCGGGGACACTCCCGACCTCCTCCCGACGATCGCGGCGCTGGGCGCGGTCGCCGACGGCGACACCCGGATCGTCAACTGCGAGCACGTCCGGTACAAGGAAACCGATCGGGTGTCGGCGATGGCCGAGGAGCTCGGCCGGCTCGGCGCCGAAACGACGGAGGAGCCCGACGCGCTCACCGTCCACGGCTCGGGAAGCGACCTCCACGGAGCGACCGTCGACGGCCGGGCCGACCACCGTGTCGTGATGGCGCTCGCGGTCGCCGCGCTCGCCGCCGAGGGGACGACGACGATCAACGGCGCCGAGCACGTCGACGTCTCGTTCCCGGGGTTCTTCGAAACGATGGAGGGGTTGGGGGCGCCGGTCGAGCGCACGGAGTGACCCGGCGTCACCGCTCGGGGATCACCCGCTTCCCGAACGTGCTGGCGGCGAGTTCCGTCGCGAGCGACGCCGTCTCGTTGTGCTGGTCGAGCGTCGGGTTCACCTCGACGAGCTCCATCGACCGGAGGGAGCCGGCCTCGTCGACCAGCTCCATCGCGCTATGTGCCTCCCGGTAGGTGACCCCGCCGCGGACCGGCGTCCCGACGCCGGGGGCCTCATTGGGATCGAGCCAGTCGAGGTCAAGGCTAACGTGGATCCCGTCGACGCCCGATGACGCGGTCGCCAGCGCCTCCTCGGTGACGTCGGTGATCCCCCGTTCGTCGATGTCCGACATGGTGTAGGCGGCAAAGCCGTGGTCTCGGAGCAGCTCCGCTTCGGCGCCGTCGACCGATCGAAGCCCGACGAGCGAGACGTTCTCCGGCGAGAGGCCGGGCGCGTTCGCCCACTCGACGTCCGCGAACTCGTCGACCCCGAGCGCGGCCGCCAGCGGCATCCCGTGGACGTTGCCCGACGGCGTCGTCGAGGGGGTGTTGAGGTCGGCGTGCGCGTCGAACCACACCGCGCCGACGTCGGCATCACGGGCCGACCCGACGAGCGAGCCGATGGCGATCGAGTGGTCCCCGCCGAGCGCGAGCGGCACCGCACCGTCGGCGAGGGCCGTGCCCACCTCGTCCGCGAGACGGCGGCAGACGTCGGCCGTCTCCCGGAGGAACTTCGCGTCGCCCGTGGTCGGCGGGTCCGCCTCCGGATCGCGTTCCTCCGCACGCGGGACCGGCAGGTCCCCCGCGTCGACGACGTCGACGCCCGCACCCGCGAGTTCGTCCCCGAGCCCGGCGTAGCGGATCGCCGACGGGCCCATGTCCACGCCGCGTCGGTTCGCCCCGTAGTCGGTCGGCGCGCCGATCACCCTAACGGTCGTCATACCGGAGAGCGAACCCGACGCGGCTTGAATGGCGGGGGTGGACCGAAGCGGGGATCCGGAATATCGGGGGACGGACGGGATTCCGAACCGATCGAGCAACGCTTACGATGGCCTCGTGAGAGGCGTCGACTCTGTCTCAGCCCTCCGAAGACACGACGTTGGCGGCGATAACGCACGTGCTCGCGGTGGTGTTCCTGCTGGTGGGAATCCCCGTACTGCTCGTGCTCGGCGCGCTTGACACGGTGTTCGTCGTCATCGCCGCGGTGAAGGCGAGACGTGGGACTACCCGATCACGATCGACATCGTGTAGTTTGGGTGGACCCGGATCGGTCGATTGGAGCCGAGTCGGTCAAAAAGAAGGACCGATCGTCTACAGTTCGTCCTCGAAGTCCTCGAGGGCGAAGACGGTGTCCGCGCCGCGGCGGTCGAGCGTCTCGTTGGCGAGCAGCCAGTAGACGACCGACAGCGCGCGTCGACCCTTGTTGTTCGTCGGGATGACGAGGTCGACATTCGACAGTTGGTTGTTGGAGTCACACATCGCGATCACGGGAATGCCGACGGTGATGGCCTCCTTGACCGCCTGTGCGTCGCCGATCGGGTCGGTGACGACGACGACGTCCGGCTCGATGTAGCCGGCGTAGTCGGGGTTCGTCAGCGTCCCGGGAATGAACCGGCCGGTCCGCGCGCGGGCGCCGACCGCGTCGGCGAACTTCTCGGCCGGGAATCGTCCGTACTGGCGGGAGGACGTGACGAGCATCTGCTCGGGGTCGTAGTTCGCGAGGAAGTCCGCGGCGGTGCGGATCCGGTCGTCGGTCGTGCTCACGTCGAGGACGTATAGCCCGTCGTCGCGGACGCGGTGGATGAACCGCTCCATGTCCGTCGTGTTCTGTTGGGTCCCGATGTGAACCCCCGCCGAGAGGTAGTCCTCGACCGGAATCAACAGGTCGACGTCTTCGTCGGGCATGACGTCGTCGTCGAACGGGGAGGCATCCGCTTCCGCCTCGTCGGGTTCGCCGGCCTCGTCGGCCCCGACGGCTTCCGCCGTCTCGCCCGTGTCGGCCTCGGCGGCCACCTCGTCGGGTTCGGCGTCGGCGGCTGCCGCCTCGGCAGCCACGTCGGCGGTCGATTCCTCCTCGGTCGTGTCGGCCTCCTCCTCGACTGCCGCGTCGACCGCCTCGGTCTCGGCGTCCTCGTCGAGTTCGACCGCGTCGTTGTCTTCGCTCATGCGTCGTGTAGGGTGGTCATACCGCGTCGTCCGCGATCCGGATCAGCTCGTTCAGCTTGGCCGTTCGCTCGCCGCCGACCGTGCCCGTCTTGATGTACGAGGCGTCGGTCGCGACGGCGAGGTGTGCGATGGTCGTGTCCTCGGTCTCACCCGACCGGTGCGAGATGACGCTCTCGTACCCGTTCCGGGTCGCGAGTTCGACCGCGTCGAACGCGTCCGACAGCGTTCCGATCTGGTTCGGCTTGATCAGGATGCTGTTGGCCGCGCCGACGTCGATCCCCTCGCGCAGGCGTTCGACGTTGGTGACGAACAGGTCGTCGCCACAGATCAGCGTCCGGTCGCCCACCCGTTCGGTGAGTTCGGCGAACGCCACGTAATCGTTCTCGTCGAGCGGGTCCTCGACGTACGCGAGGTCGTACTCGTCGACGAGGTCGGCGACGTACTCGATCTGCTCGGCCGTCGAGCGCGTCTCCTCGCCGTACACGTACGCGTCGGCGTCCTCGTCGTACAGCTCCGCGGCGGCGACGTCGAGCCCGAAGCGGACCTCGAAGCCCACGTCGTCCTCGACGCGGTCGACCGCCTCGGCGACGACCTCGAACGCCTCCGCGTCCGAGATGGGAGGCGCCCACGCGCCCTCGTCGCCCTTCGCCGCGGGGACGCCCCGCTCGTCAAGCACGTCCGCGACCGCCGCGTGGACCGCGGCGTTCGCGAAGACGGCCGCCTCAACCGACGGCGCGCCGATCGGCGCGGCGAGGAACTCCTGGATGTAAGTCGCCTCCGTGGCGTGTTCCCCGCCGCCGACGACGTTACCGAGCGGGATCGGGAAGTTCTCGCCGCGGAAGGCGCCGCCGAGGTGCTGGTACAACGGTGCGCCCACGACGTCGGCGCCGGCCTTTGCCGCCGCCATCGAAATCGCGACCGCGCTGTTCGCCCCGATCGCGGAGAAATCCTCGGTGCCGTCGGCCGCGCGCAACGCGGCGTCGACCGACCGCTGGTCGCCCGCGAACAACCCTTCGAGACGCGGGACCGCGTGCTCTCGGGCCGCCGCGATCGACTCGCTCGCGGGGAGTTCGATCGCCTCGAACTCGCCGGTCGACGCGCCGCTCGGGGCGGCCCCCCGACCGAACCCGCCCGACTCGGTGAGGACGTCGGCCTCGACGGTGGGATTGCCACGGGAGTCGAGGACACGACGCAGCGAGACGGTGGTGATTCGGGTCATCAGTTGGACTCCCTCCGGACCGTGAACGGAAGCGCGCCCGCGTCGTACTCCTCGGCCGCGACGAGAATCGGCTCCGTTTGGTCCGTGTCTATCAGCACCGGCGCCCCGTACGACACTTGGAGCGCGCGCGCCCCGAGTATCCGGGCCTTCTCGTATCGATTGAATCTCTGTCCTGACATGGTTACTGGTACGGCGAGACGACGTCGACGAGGTCGCGGTGGCTGACCAACATCCGCCGACAGCAGTGTCGTTCGACGCCGAGCTCGTCGAGCACCTCGCCGGGGTCCTCGTCCCCCTCGCGGGTCCGCTCCTTGAACGCCTCCCAGTGTTCGCCGACGACGTTGCCGCAGGTGAAACACCGGACCGGAATCATCATGATTGGATCACCTCAGCGGTAGGACTTCTGGTAGCGGGCCCGCGCGCCGGGGCCGCCCCACTTTTTGGGTTCGGACTGCCGGACGTCGTTGACCAGCAGCGTGCGGTCGAAGCCCATGTAGGCGTCGCGCAACTCGGCGTCACCGAGGTGCTGGACGAGCCCGCGGGCAATGGCGGTTCGTGCCGCATCCGCCTGGCCGCTGAACCCGCCGCCCGACACGTCGACGTCGATGTCGACGCCGTCGCGGAGGTCGTCGCCCGCGATGCGGAACGGCTCCAGCATCTTGAGACGCGCCGGCTCCGGTTCGACCAGCTCGACGGGCTGGGAGTTGATACGAACGCGGCCCTCGCCGTCGCGCACCGTGGCGCGGGCGACGGCCGTCTTCTTCTTGCCTGAGGTGTTTGTTACCATGTAACGTTGGCTCCCAAGGACTCGGAGATCTCCCCGAGCGTAGTAAAGTTGATGTTCGAGAGTCGGTCCAGCGACGTGTCCTCCAGGACGACGGCCTCGGCGCCCTCGTCGCGCTCGTAGGGGTTGCCCACGTACACGCGGACGTTCGCGAGCGCCTCACGGCCGTCCTCGGTCTTGTACGGAAGCATCCCGCGGATGGCCCGCTTGAAGATGCGGTCCGGACGTTTCGGGTAGTACGGCCCGCTGTCGGAGCCGAGGTTCGCACGGGTGTGATAGGTGTCCATCGTGGATTCCTCGTTGCCCGTGATCACCGCGTATTCGGCGTTGACCACGGCCACCGTTTCCCCGTTGAGGACCCGCTGGGCCACCTTCGAGGAGACCCGACCGAGAATACAGTCTCGGGCGTCCACGACGACGTCGGCGTCGACCTTCGCGAGGCTCATCGGATCACCCTGACGTTGCTTCCTTCGGGGTTCTCCTCGAGGAAGTGCGCGAGCGACACCGCTTCACCGGCCTGGTCGATCTTCGTTCGGGCCGTGCCCGAGAAGTCGACCGCGGCGACGGTGACGTCCTTTTCGAGTACGCCGCTGCCCAGCACCTTGCCGGGGACGACGACCGTCTCGTCCTCCGTTGCGTACCGTTCGATGCGACCGAGATTGACCTCGGCGTGGGTGCGCCGTGGCTTCTCCAGCCGGTCGGCGACGTCCTGCCATACGGTGGCGCCGGAGTCGCGCGAGACCGACTTCAGATCGGCGATGAGGTTCTGTAAGTTCGGATTCGTCTTGCTACTCATGGCTGTCTCTCCTGTGGCGGAGAGTTAGTGAAAACGGAGTGCAGGGAGCAGGATTTGAACCTGCGGACCTCTACAGGACAGCGCCCTGAACGCTGCGCCGTTGACCTGACTTGGCTATCCCTGCGTACACTCCTGTGTAACTCGGCTCCCCTCAAACCACTTTCGGTCCCGCGAATCGGGGCGACGTCGCCGGAGTTCGTCGTGCCGGCGTCGTCGCTCGCGACCGATGCGGGCGCCGTGGTGGTTCGAGGGACCGTCATTACGTTAGACCGTGACCTTCGTTCGTAGTTCGTCCGCGCGCTCCTCGACGGAGTCGATCGCGCGGAGCAGCAGTTCCTCCACCGTGAACGAGCCGTCCGTCTCGATGTGGAAGACGAACGCGCCGGGAACGTCCTCGACGCGCAGCTCCTTGCCGGGGTAGCGTTCGGAGAGGTCGTTGTCGAACTCGTCGGTGACGACGACGTCCCCGTCGGGGGTCTCGATGACGCCGCGGAGGATCCGCGGCTCGTCGTCGTCGAACTCTCCCCGGTCACCCTCGACCGAGACGCGCTGGAGGTGTCGGTAGCCGACGGAGACGCCGCCCTGGTGTTTGGCGTGCTCCTTGCCGGTGTCGAGCACCGCGTTGGCCTCGAACTCCAGCCGCTGTCCCCCCTTCAGTTCGATGATCGGGACGTTGTCGTCGGCGGGTTCGACGAGCGGCTCCGCGGACTCGATGTCCCCGGAGTATGCCGTCGCCGGCCCCTCGACGTCGAGTGCGAGGGTGATGGTGTCGCCGATCTCGAACTCGCCGAGCGGCGTCATCAGGGGGATGAGCCCCAGCCTGAGGCCGATCATCTCGTCGAACATCACGGAGGAGTTCTCGACGAACCGCGCGGTGTCGATCGAGAACGTCGGGACGTCCGCGATCATGGCGCGGCGGATGCCGTTGGCGAACGCGGGCGTCAACCCGCGAACGAGTACCCGCGCGTTGCGGTCGTCCCGTTCGACGAACTCCACGTCGAAATCGACTTCCGTCATGTCAGACCCGCTTGTTCTTGGGTGCCTTCGTCCCGTCGTGCGGGATGGGCGTGACGTCCTCGATCCGGCCGATCTCGACGCCGGCCCGGGACAGCGCGCGGATCGTCGCCTGCGCGCCGGGACC
This sequence comes from Halorubrum sp., assembly GCA_028275105.1. Lineage (GTDB taxonomy): Archaea > Halobacteriota > Halobacteria > Halobacteriales > Haloferacaceae > Halorubrum. The sequence goes on along the minus strand of JAQCNI010000120.1, from coordinate 7,641 downwards.
CGTGGACTTGTTGAGGTTGCCACCGGGGCCGCGCACGCGGACGTGGACGCCCTCCAAGCCGGCCTCCTTGACCCGCTCGGCGACGACCTCGGCCATCTGCATGGCGGCGTACGGCGACGCCTCGTCCCGGTTCTGCTTCACCACGGTGCCGCCGGACGACTTGGCGATCGTCTCGGCGCCCGTCTCGTCGGTGACCGTGATGAGGGTGTTGTTGAACGACGCGTACACGTGGGCGATACCCCACTTTCCGTCCTCGGATTCACTCATGATTGGTTACTCCTGTGACTCCGCGCGCTCGGGGTGGAGATCGTCCGCGAGCGGGCTGTTCTCGTCGAAGGCGATGGCGCCCTCGTCGTCCACGTCGACCTTCACCGACGGCCGGGTTACGCGCGCGCCGTCGACGGTGACGTGACCGTGGACGATGAACTGGCGGGCCTGCTTCGTCGAGGAGGCGAACCCCTGTCGGTACGCCACCGTCTGGAAGCGGCGCTCGAGGAGGTCCGTCACGTCGAGCGAGAGGACCGCCGAGATGTCGTCGTTCCCGCCGAGGACGCCGATCCGGCGGAGCCGCGCGACGAACTCCGAGCCGGCCTCGCCGGCGACGTCGACGTCGCCCTGTGCCTCGCCGAGGAGGCGTCGGGCCTCGCGGCGGATCCGGCGCAGTTCGGACTGTACGCGCCAGAGCTCTTCTTTATTCTTCAGGCCGTACCGCGAGATGAGGTCGGATTCTTCGGCGATCCGCTCGCCCTGGTACGGGTGATTCGGCGTCTCGTATCCCTTGGTGTTCTTGCCGGTGCTCATTCCTCGTCACCCAGTTCCTCGTCCTCGGCCATCTCCTCGCGGATCTCCTCGACGTTGACGCCGATGGTCCCCTCGGTCCGGCCGGTGGACTTCGTCCGTTGACCGCGGACCTTCTGGCCGCGCTTGTGACGGACGCCCTTGTACGATTCGATCTGCTTCATGCGGTTGATGTCGTGACGACGTTTCTCCTCGACGTCGCTGCCGACGAGGTGGGTCGTCTCCCCGCTAAAGAAGTCGTTCTGTCGGTTGGTCATCCACGGCGGGACGTGGTCCGCGAGGTTCTCGACGGTGTCGATCACCGTCTCGATATCCCCCTCGTCGAGAAGCCCGAACGTGGACGTGCGGTCCACCTCGGCCTCCTCGGCGACCAGCCGCGCCATGCGCGTGCCGATGCCGTCGAGTTCGGATAGGCTCCGCTCGACCGTCTTCGTCCCGTCGAGGTCCGTGCCCCCGATCCGGACGAAGTACTGGAGGTCCTCGTCCTCCTCCGGCGAGCCGTCCTGTGATTCTTCCGTGCTCATGTGTTGATCGCAGTGAGCCCTACCGGCGCGAATCCGGCGGTGCTCGGTCCGCTCGAGCGTTGCGGCGGGGATTCGAACCCCGGAGGCAGTGACGCCACAGAGTTAGCAACCCTGCGCCTTGGGCCAGGCTTGGCTACCGCAACTCGCGTCATATCATCGCCCTCTCGGACTCGGGACCGGGCGCCCCTACAGTTCGTGCGTTCATAACCTCCCGCCTTCGCTACTTAAACATCACGAAACTCGCGGCCGGCCGTGTGGCCGTGACACGGTCGACGTCGGGGAATCGACGTCAAGGCCAGCGCGTTGAACCGCCTCGATATCCGGACCCGCCGCGGGACTCCGGCGGATCGTCCGAAATCAGCCGTCCGTGCCCGGCTCCACGATGGCGACGCCGGGCGAGGTGGACGACGTCCTCGAACTCGTCCGGGGCGGGACGTTCAAGCCGCGGATTCGCGAGACCCTCCCGATGAGCGAGAGCGCCCGCGCACACGCGGTGATAGCGGACCGTGAGGGCTTTGGCAAGGGGGTGGTAATCCTCGACAGTGAGTTCTGATACCGACGCGGACGGGTTCGGCCCGAAGGGGTGGGCGCTGACCGCCGCGCTGTTCGTTGCCGTCATCGTGATTCCCGGAATCATCTACGTCTACCCGTACGCCGCCGGGTCGTTCGGGCTCCCGTTCTTCGCGACGTACCTCGCGCTCCCGTTCGTCCCCGCGGTCCTGCTCGGACTGATCGCCATCTGGTCGATGACCGCGGCGACGGCCGACGAGTAGGGGTGGCGACCGACGCGGCGACGAACGACAATCGTTTTGAACGGCCCTGCCGGATGGAGAATATGTTGATCACCGTCTCCGGCCCGCCGGGAAGCGGGAAGAGCACGAACGCGGCCGGGCTCGCCGACGCGCTGAGCGTCGACCACGTCTCCGGGGGCGACATCTTTCGGGAGATGGCGGCCGACCGCGGCATGACGCCCGTCGAGTTCAACGAGCACGCCGAGAACGACCGCGACATCGACCGCGACCTCGACCGACGGCTCCGCGAGATCGCGACGACCCGCGACGGGGTCGTCCTCGAGTCCCGGCTCGCCGGGTGGCTCGCCGGCAAGTACGCCGACCTGCGGTTCTGGCTCGACGCGCCCGTCGCCGTCCGCGCCGAACGGATCGCGGACCGCGAGGGGAAGCCGGTGGACCGGGCCCGCGAGGAGACCCTCCGCCGCGAGACCTCCGAGCGGAAACGGTACCTGGAATACTACGACATCGACATCGACGATCTCTCCATCTACGACGCCGTCTACAACACCGCTCGCTGGGCTCCGGACCGGTTCCTCGACGCGCTCGTCGCCACGATAGCGGCGTACGACCCCGAGCACGACGAGGGGAAAACCCCGATCGAGGGCGTCTCATACGACTTCTGAGGGGTCCGCCGGGATCGACTACCGACCGAACACCCACGACAACGCGTCAGAACCGACCGACGACGGCACGCTCGTTCCACACATGACCGACGACACGGACCCAACGTCGACCGACGACCCGCTCCGTCCCCCGCCGAGCGAGCGGTCGGTCCCGGAGCTACTCCGGTTCGGCGTCGTCAACGTCGACAAGCCGGCGGGCCCCTCCTCACATCAACTCTCCGCGTGGGTGCGCGACACGATCAACGACACGCTGGAGGCGCTCGATCCCGGCGGGAGGCGGATCGACGGCGTTGCCCACGCCGGGACGCTCGACCCGAAGGTCACCGGCTGTCTGCCGACGCTCACCGGGACCGCGACCCGCGCGGCGCAGGTGTTCCTCAAAGGGTCCAAGGAGTACCTCTCGGTGCTGGAGCTACACGGGGCCGCACCGGGCGACGTCCGTGACGTCGCGGGGGAGTTCGAGGACGAAATCTATCAGAAACCGCCGCGCAAGAGCGCCGTCACCCGGCGGCTCCGAACCCGGACGATACACGACCTCGACGTCCTCGAGCTCGCGGACCGGCGGGCCCTCCTCCGGATCGGCTGTGAGTCGGGGACGTACGTCCGCAAGCTATGTCACGACCTCGGGCTGGCGGCGGGCGTCGGCGCGCATATGGGCCACCTTCGGCGAACCGCCACCGATCCGTTCGACGACACGGACCTCCACACGCTTCAGGATCTCACGGACGCGCTGGCGTGGGCCGAGGGGGACGACGAGGGATACCTTCGCGAGGTCGTCCGCCCGGCCGAGGACGCGCTCGTCCACCTCCCGTCGGTGACGATTGCCCCCTCCGCCGCCCGCAACGTCGCCACCGGGGCCCCGGTGTACGCCCCCGGCGTGATCGGCGGCGACCCCGACGCCGAGGAGCCCCATGACGGCGAACGCGAGGACGACGACGGCCCGCTCGTCGCCTGCTACACGCCCGACGGGGCCGTGGTCTGTCTCGGCCGACTCGTCGGCGACCCCGACGCCGACTCGGGGACCGTCGTCTCGCTGGAACGCGTGCTCGTGTGAGGTATCCGGTCGTTCGCGGCAGTTTGTCCGGATGGAAGCGGCGGTCCATCCGGGTGGGCGCGGCGGGGCGTGAGTCGATCGAAACGAAGTCCTTAATTACCGGACCGCCGTTCGTTCGACTGCGACGCGGGACCGTGGGGTAGTGGTATCCTCTGCGGATGGGGTCCGTAGGACCTGAGTTCAACTCTCAGCGGTCCCATACGAAAATACACCGTTTTCTCGTCCGGAGAAGCCTTGCTGTGGGCATCCGGGAGTCACTCACCATCCCACGGAGATCGTCCGCACGACGAGAGGAGATGTGGATCCGTTCGTTCCGAACCGCCGCCATTGAAGCGGCCTCGGTCCGATCCGTCGACATGGACCAGATCTACGCCCCGTGGCGGATCGAGTGGGTCGATCGCGACGAGGACCCGATCGACGGCTGTCCGTTCTGCGTCCTGCCGGAGCGCGAGGACGCCCGCGAGGCACGGATCGTCGCCCGCAGCGACCACAACTATGTGGTGTTGAACAACTCGCCGTACAACCCGGGCCATGCCATGGTGATCCCGGACGCCCACGTCGAGGACTGGACCGACCTCGACGACCGAACGATGCTGGATCACGGCCGGTTGAAGGCCGCGACGCTGTCGGCGACCCGCCGCCGGGTCGGGCCGGACGGGTTCAACACCGGAACCAACCTCGGCGGGTCGGCTGCCGGCGGCTCGATCGACCACCTCCACACGCACGTCGTCCCGCGATGGAACGGGGACACGAACTTCATGCCCGTCGTCGACGACACCACAGTGATCGTCGAGGCGGTCAACCGGACCTACGAACACCTTCACGGAGCGTTCGTCGACGAGGACGCCGTCGTCGACGCGGGCGACGTCGAGGCGGGCGAGGCGGTCCGACTCTCGTTCGACGTCGACTCCGAAACCGCCTGAACCCGGAGGGATAATTCCGATTCATCGGTCGGTGAATCGACCGGCACGCAACGGCCGACGGGGTACGCCTTACGACGCCTTCAGGAGACGAATCGTAACCGTCGTTCCCGCAGCCCCCAGCGTCGTTTCGAGTTCACCGTCGAGGCTGGTGACGATCCAGTGGACCAGCCACAGACCGAGACCCTCGCCGTGAACGAGTTTCGTCTCCACGTTCGATTGGAGGGCATTCCGTTCTATTTCGGGGATCCCCGACCCGTTGTCACTGACGGCAATCGCCACCCGCGTCTCGGTGACCGTCACGTCGATTTCGACGACGGACGGGTCACCACCGTGTTTCGCGGCGTTTTCGAGGACCTCCCACAGTGCCGTTTCGAGACGCTCGTGAGTGTTCGCGACGGCGGTGTCGGGGACGTCGATGGTGATCGACGCCTCGGGATATTCCATCCGCAGTTCCGAGACGGTATCCTCGAGCAGCGGTTCGAGGGTGACCGGTTCGAGTTCGGGTGACAGGTCCCGATTCTCCTCGATACGCTGGGCGGACTCGGTCAGGTCGGGCAACTGGTCGGCCGTATCCCTGATCTGTGTTGCCTTTTCCGCGTCGTCGCCGCTGAGTCGGCCTTCGAGCATCTCCGCGTAGCCGGTGATGATGCCCATCTTGTTCCGCATGTTGTGACGCAGAACACGGTTGATGACGCTGATGAGGCCCTCTCGCTCCCGGCGTTCCGTCGCATCACGCACCATCAACTGGATGCCCACGACGTCGTCCGGCGTTCGCTCGTCGGCGGGAACGCTCCCGCGGTAGATGGGAACGCCGCGAACGTCGGTGAACACGGTCGACCCGGCTTTCGTTTCCAGCGGGAAGTCCCGCACCGTGTTGGGGTTGCCGTTTAACATCGACTCGATGTCGTCCCACGCCCGTTCGACCGTCGCCTCGTTGGGGAGGGTGACGGAAAACGGTTGCCCGTCGAGTTCCGCCGGCGAGTAGGCGAGAAACGCCTCCACGGAGGGAGAAACGAAGGTGAATCGACCCTCCTCGTCGATTCGGAAGACGAAGGCGAAACTGGCGTCGATGACGGCCCGGAAGAGTTCGTTCTGCTCGTCGAGTTCCGCCTCACGTTCGGCGAGTTGGCGGCGCTGGCGCTCCGTCCGGGTCACGTCCGAGAGCTGTATGACCTGTGCTCCGGCGTCACCGAGCATGGTGGTGCTCGTCGAGACGAAATAGTACCGGCGTTCGCCGGACTGCTCGGTTTCGAGTATCTGGTCGTCGCTATCGAGGGCCTCGACGACCGACGGAACGGCCTCGGAGAGGCGGTCGCCGTTCGATCGGTCGAGTTCCGGCAGCACTTCGCCGACTGCCGCCGAGTGATCGCCGATACGCCCGCGTTCGTCGAGATAGATGGAGAGGTCGTCGCCGAACGACGCCCGCTGTACCGCGAGGAAGCGGCGTTCAAAGATGAACAGCACACCGACCGCGAACACCGCCACCCCGATGGGCGCGTAAATGATGTTGATGAGCAGCGGCGTGAACTGGGCGACGATGTCGAGCACGGCCGGGAATCCGATCAGAACCGATAGCACGCTGAGGGGGCGGGTGTCGTACCCCGATTCGAAGAAGAGTTGGAAGAGGATGAACAGCCCCACCGCCGACAGCACGTACGACAGACCCGTCGCGGTCCAGTGGAGCACGTTGTGTTGTACCGCGAGGTGTGCGAACGGCGTCGACGTCTGCCTCGCCGTGAAGTACGCCCCGTGGATGGGGTTCGTGACTTTGACCGAAACCACGGCAAGGAAGATGGCCGCACTCATAGTGATTAAGGAAGCTATTTACTGCTAGACGTAGTGGGGTTGATAATGGGTCGGTTCGACGAAATCACGCTTGGGGAACTCTACGAGCTCAAAGAGCAGATAGACGAGGGAAAGCCGCGAGAACACGTTCTCGCGGCGATCGGGCGCAAGCAGGGCGATCACATCGATACGTTGGCTGACCGCCATGGAGTCGTCGAGAAAACGATCCGCAACTGGCTCGATCGGTTCGAGGAAGAACCGCCCGAGCAGGCTCCCTACGACTCTCCTCGACCAGGAGGCCCAGCAAAGATCGAGGGAGAAGAGCGTGAGCAGTTTTTCGAACAGTTGCAACAGTCGCCAACTGAACTCGGTTACGACCAGCAAGCGTGGTCAGCGAAGCTCTTGCTTCACCACGTTAAAGAGGAGTACGGCGTCGAATACCACGAGAACTACGCGTACGAGTTGTTGAGAGAGGCCGGGCTGTCCTTGCGGACAGCACGGCCTCAACACCACGAGGCTGACCCCGAAGAGAAGGCTGAGTTTCAACGGACAGTCGAAAAAAACGGCCCAAGCTGAGCGAGAAAACCGTCGTTGTCGTCGATCAATTCACCAAGCACGTTGGAACCGTCCAGCGTCGTGGCTGGTACCCCATCGGCTCAAATCCGACAATAGAAACATCAACGTCTTGGAAGTCGGTGACAGTGCTAGGCGCTGTCACCGACGACGGTGACAGCTTCTTCTGCTGGACAGAAGAGAATCTCACACGGAAGCACGGAATTCGGCTGTTAGAGGCACTTACTGACAAGTTCGGTGAAGAGCTAGTGGTGTTTCTGGACCGAGCTGGCTACTTCTACGCGAAGGATCTCTGGGAACACGTCAGTGATGAGCGCGAGACCGAAACTGTCGGAGACAGTTCGGTCTCGTGCGTACGCGGAGACGATCTCGAAGTGTGGTACTTCCCGTCAAAACTCCCCGAATTGAACGCCGTCGAAGGGTGCTGGGACCAGCTCCAAGAATGGTTCAAGTACCGCCTCATTCCAGATCTTTCGACGCTGAAAGACTACCTTCTACGAGGACTGAGCGCGATCAACGAACCGAATATCTGGCCGTATCTTATCGGTAAAGATTTAAATTAATCACTAT
>JAQCNI010000048.1 GCA_028275105.1 Halorubrum sp. | reverse complement strand
TTCGACCCGGTAGCCGAACGGATCTCTGACGTACACCGCCGGTGCTTCGCCGGTCGCGCCGAACGGCGAGTCGAGCGTCTTCTCCACCTCAACGTCGGCCGCGTCCAGTTCCGTCTCGATTTCGTCGAGCGACTCCTCAACGACGACGGCGACGTGGTCGTAGTTCGTCGCCGTCGGCGGCTCGAACGAAGCGGTCGGCCACAGGTGAACGACGGCGGTCGCCGACAGCCGCACGTCGAAGAAGGGCTTCTCGTCGGCCGCGTACAACGCGTCCTCTATCCCGAACCCGAGGCGGTCGCCGTAGAACTCTCGGGCGTCGTCGACGCCGTCCGCCGGGATCCGGAGGTTGACGTGGTCGATGTGGCGTGCTCGCATGAGTACCGATCAGTAACACAGGTCAAAAAGCGGGGCGGTGCGGACTCCGGGGAGGTGAGACCGAGCGCGTCGCATATATGCGTGGGAATGAACGTATCACGCATGACTACGCTCGATCGAGCCGAACGCGCCGTCGCCGTCGTCGCTGTCGCCGCGCTCGCGGGGATCGGGTTTCTCGCGCTCGTCTTCGGGATACCGACCGCGAGCACGACTGCCGGCACCGGGATGATGGGCGGCGGGATGATGGGCGGGATGGGAGGGGTTCCGTTCGTGTTGTTCCCGTTCATGTTCCTCACGCTCGCGGCCTTCCTCGCGCTCGGCTACGTCGGGGTCCGCGCGCTCGCGAAGGGCGACGAGAGCGGCCGGGTCGACGAGGCGGTCGACGACGAAGCGGTCGACCCGATCGCTCGGCTCAAGCGTCGATACACCGAGGGCGAGCTCACCGAGGCGGAGTTCGAGCGGGCGCTGGAACGTGAACTCGAGGGTCAAGAGTCCGTCGGCGACGGTGACGCCGCCGAGACGGCCGCGGAGGCCTCGAGTTCGGTGCGAGAGCGCTAAGAGAGGTCCGTCGAGCGAGAGCGGCCACCCGACGAGAGAGGCCGTGTGACCGGTGTCGTCGGGCGAACGCGCGGAGAATTCCGGCGCTGTCAGACGAACGCCCGCAAGATTCCCTGCCCGTCGGTGCTCGCCGCCACGTCCGGCAGCGTCGCACGCTCGGGGTGCGGCATCGACACCGCGACCGTCTCCCGGTCGCCGAGCACGCCGGCCACGTTGCCGGTCGAGCCGTTCGGGTTTGCCGCGTCGGTCACCGCGCCGTCGGCGTCGCAGTACCGGAACAGGACCCGGTCGTCGTCGACGAGTTTCCCGTAGGCGTCATCGCCGATTTCGAACCGCCCCTCGCCGTGGGCGATGGGAAGTTCGATCACGTCGCCCGCGTCGTAGGCGGCGGTCCAGGGCGTGTCCGCGCGCTCGACCCGGAGGTGGACGGATTCACACTGGAATCTGGCGGAGGCGTTCGTCGTGAACGCGCCGGGCGTGAGTCCGGATTCCGAACCGATCTGCGCCCCGTTACAGACGCCGAGCACGGGAACACCCGAGTCGGCCGCCGCCCGAACGTCCGCCATGATCGGGGCCCGCGCGGCCATCGCCCCGGCCCGGAGGTAATCGCCGTACGAGAAGCCGCCGGGGAGGACGATCCCGTCGGTATCGTCGGGGATTCCGTCCTCGTGCCAGACCCGTTCGGCGTCGACGCCGAGGTGGCGGAGGGCGCGGACCGCGTCGCGATCGCAGTTCGATCCGCCGAACTGGACGACGGAGACGGTCATCGCTCCGCCACCGCCACCTCGTAGTCGTGGATGGTCGGGTTCGCGAGCAGCCGTTCGGCCATCTCGTCGGCCCGGGCGGCGGCCTCGTCGGCGTCGTCGGCCTCGATGTCGACCTCGAACCGGTCGGCCGCCCGGAGCGCGGAGAGTTCGAACCCGAGGCGCTCGAGTGCCCGTTTGGTCGTCTCGGCCTCGGGATCGAGCACGCCCCGCTTCAGGCGGACCGTCACGGTCGCGGTGAACTCGGTCATCGTGGAGAAGTGCGGGGTCGTGTGTAAAAACGGTTTTGGAACGACAGTTGTATACACGTTCGTGGACACTAGAGACCGATCGTTTCGGAGTCCGAGAGCGACGGAACGAAAGGTGCAAACCCCTCCGGGTCCTTCTGCCGGGTGTATGCCATCGTTTGAACCGGCGGAGGTGATCGGCGCATGACCCGCGAACTGACCGAGATCACGGTCGTCGGCGGAGACGAGACGGGACTCATCGCGCGGGTCACCTCCCTCCTGTTCGAGCGCGGGATCAACATCGAGGACCTCGATCAGGCGGTCCGCGACGGCGTGTTCCGGATGACGACCCGCGGCGACACCGCGGAGATGACCACGTCCCGCGGCGAGCTCCGGCGCGCACTCGCCGAACTCGGTCGTGACCTCGACGTCGACATTCAGGTTCGGTTCCCGAGCGACCGTGATGCCCGCCGGGTCGCGCTGCTCGTCACCAAGGAGACGCACGTTCCGGAGGCACTGTTGGCGGCGGAGGCGAACGGCGACCTCGCCGAAGACAGCGAGGCGGAGATCCCCGTCGTGATCGGCAACCGTGGTGACTTGCGGTCGCTCGCGGAACGATACGACAAACCGTTTTACGACGTCGGTGACGGGAACGGCAACACCGACGAGGACCGGCTTCTTGACCTGATCGCCGAGTACGACGTCGACCTGATCGCGTTGGCGCGCCACATGCGGATCCTCTCGCCCGAGGTCGTGTTCCGATACGAGGGGCGGATAATCAACGTCCATCCCTCGTTGCTGCCGGCGTTCCCCGGTGCGGAGGCGTACCGGCAGGCGAACGACGCCGGCGTCCGGATCGCGGGCGCCACCGCCCACTACGTGACGACCGATCTCGACCAGGGACCGATCATCGCCCAGCGCGCGTTCGACGTCCCCGACGGCGCGGACGTCGCGGAGATCAAACGCCGCGGGCAACCACTCGAAGCCGAGGTCTTCCTGGAGGCCGTCCGGCTCCACCTCGCGGACGCGATCGCGGTCCACCGCGGGACCGTCCACGTGCGTGAAGGAACCGACCTCGACCCGGACCTCGGTCTCTCGCCGGCGGCGGTCGAGGCGAATCCTGACGAGCCGGTCGACGGCGAACCCCTGCGACGGTCGGAAACGCCGGCAACCGGAACGGACTGACGACCCTCATGGTACTCACCCGTGGCCGTCGCCGTCGGGGGGGGCCGATCCGTCGGCGGGGGCCGATCCGTCGTCGTCTATCTCCTCGGTCACGCGGGCGTGAAACTCCCGCAGGACGGCGGACTCGTCGTCGGCGAGGACGACGTCGGAGTCGACGAGCGTCGCCAGCCCGAACGATAACGGCGTCGGGGAGTCGACCGCGTGGTGGACGACGTCGACCCCGCCGCGGTCGACGCCCTCGAGGACCGACCGGATCCCGTCGACGTCGAGTCGGTCCTCGAGGAGTTCGCGGTACGTCTCCTCGATCACGGCGAAATCGTCGAGCCCGTCGGCGAACGAGAGCAGCATCTCCGCGGACACCTGCTGTTCGGCGGCCGTCTTCTCGTACCCCTTGTAGCGTTTCAAGATCAGCAGCGACCGCGCCGCGTCGATCCGAAAGTAGCGCTTCAGGAGGTCGGTCCCCTGAAGCGCCGACCGGAGGTCCGCGCGGACCGTCTCGGGGTCCAGATCCCGGATGACGCCCGCGACGTCGACCTTACGGTTCAGCGGGAACGAGAGGCTAAATCCGTTGTCAGCGACGGCGACCGCGACGTTGGCGGTCACCCGGTTCGCGCACTCGGCCGCGACCAGCCGCGAGAGGCCGTCGTTGAACTGACGCCCGTACAGGGTGTGGACGTAGTATCGGCGTTTGTACTCGGCGCGGTCGAGTTCCTCCTCGACGACGACCCGCGAGGGCGTCGACACCGACTCCCGGCCGGCATACCGGACCTGCTCGTCGTACATCCGTGCGATCGCGCGAACCGAGTTGCCGTCAAGGGAGAACTCACGGAGCCACGCTCGGACCGCCGCCGGCCCGCCGGCGGCCAGCCGTTCGAGTATGGTGTCCCGGAAGTCGAGCACCTCGCGGGCGAGGTCGGGCGAGAGCGGGAGACGCTCCGCGTACCACGAGGGAACGGTGGCGCGCTCGGTCGTCCGGTCGACGTACACCTTCGAGCCGCGACGGTAACGGAACGCGAACCGTTCGCCGCCGAGCGTAAACACGTCGCCGGAGTCGAGCGTGTCGAGGTACGTCTCGTCGAGCGTCCCGACCCACTCGTCGTCACGGGTGGACACGTCACAGCTGAACGAGTCGGGGATCGTCCCGATGTTGGTCATGTAGATGACTCGCGCGAGCCGGCCGCGTTTGCCGACGAGCGTCTCGCCGACCGGGAACCCCTCGTGGTGGTGGTCGCCGCCGGGCGGGTCGTTCGCATCGCGCCACACCTTCGGGTAGACGTTCTTCTCCGCAAGCCCGTCGTAGTCGGCGGTGAGGTACCGCAGCAGCGACTCGTAGCGCTCGTCGTCGAACTCGCGATACGGCCATGCCCGGCGGAGCACCTCTCGAACGTCCCGGTCCGGGCGAATTCGGTTTATCGCCATCCCGTACACGTGTTGTGCGGCGACGTCCGCGGCGTTTTCGGGGACGGACACCCGGTCGACGAACCCCTCCTCGGCGCGCGCGAGCATGGTCGCACACTCGACGAGTTCGTCGCGATCGAGCGCGAACACCCGTCCCTCGACGGTCTCACCCGGACTGTGGCCGGCCCGGCCGACCCGCTGGAGGAGGGCGGCGACCGACTTCGGCGATCCGACCTGAACGACGAGGTCGAGGTGGGGCATGTCGATGCCGAGTTCGAGGCTCGTCGAGGTGGTGACCACGTCGAGGTCGCCGGATTTCAACCCCGTCTCGATCCGGGTCCGCTGGGCCTCCCCGAGGCTTCCGTGGTGACAGCCGGAATCCGATTCGTCGTAGTCGAACCGCTCTCTGAGCCCCTGGAGGACGCGCTCGGCACCCGACCGGGAGTTGGTGAACACGAGCGTGTTGGTGTGGCCCTCGATCAGGTCGTGGAGGTCGTCGTAGAACCGGTCGGTCACGACGGACGTCGGCGTGTGGACGAGGTCGGCCGCCGGCGTCCGGAGTTCGAGGTCAAACTCCCGGACGAACCGCGTGTCGACGACCTCGTACTCGCGGGGGACGAGCCCGTCCGGGTCGCCGGTCGCGCCCGTCGCACGCTCACGACCCACGAGAAACTCGGCCATCCCCGCCAAGGGCTCCACCGTCGCCGAGCAGCCCACTCGCGTCGGCGACCCGTCGGCGAGTTCCGTCAGCCGTTCGAGCGAAACGGCGAGATGCGTCCCGCGCTTGCTCCCCGCCAGCGAGTGAATCTCATCGACGATCACGTACTCGACCGTACGGAACTTCTCCTTGAACTTCGGCGCGTTGAGCAGGATCGACAGCGTCTCCGGCGTCGTATTGAGCACGTGGGGGGTCTCATCGAGCATCGCCGCGCGGTCGGCATCGCTCGTGTCGCCGTGGCGGATCGCCTGTCTGACCGTCGGTTCGTCGCCCGTCGCCCCCGCGATCCGCTCGGCGATCCCCGAGAGGGGGGCCTCGAGGTTGCGTTCGATGTCGTTCGCGAGCGACTTGAGCGGCGAGACGTACAGACAGTACACCGAGTTTTCCAAGTCGCCGGCGCGGTCCCGCGCGAAGAGGTCGTCGAGGACGGCGGTGAAGGCGGCGAGCGTCTTCCCGCTACCGGTCGGGGAGGCCACGAGGCAGTGCCGTCCGGCGTCGATGTGGGGGATCGCCTCGCGCTGTGGCGGAGTGAACAGCCCGCCGTTCTCGGCGACGTACTCGCCGAACGCCTCAACCCACCACCGGCGAACGGCCGGCGACAGGTGTTCGAGGACCCCCGCGTCGTCGATCGGGACCGTTTCGGGGTCAAACGGAAGGCCACGGTCCGCGTCGAGTTCACGGAGGAGCCGTCGAGCCGTCCCCTCCGGGTCGCCGAGGTCGGCGGACTCACGGCCATCGACGGTATCGGGACGGTCGCCGTCGGCGGTGTCGGTCCGCTCTTCACTTCGGTCGGTCACTGTTCGGTCTGAGGCCACGCGGAGGGAAATCGGTTGTGACGACGCCGAAGAGCCTTCGGGCCGAAGCCATTTTTCCGGCGGATCCGACCCCGACGCATGGGCGGAAGCCGGCGGTCCGCACGGATCAGGATCGGGTCGATCGGCGCGGCTCGGCTGCGCGAGGACCGCAACTAAGCCGACCGTTGGTCCCGTGGTACCCTCGCCAATCCGGGGTCAGGCCCCGTCGCCGCCGATATCGTCCGGTTCGGTCCACGGGTCGTCGGGGTTCACGGGCGTGGTCGCGTGATCGAGTTCCGCGGACGAGTAGGCGACGTCATCGTCGAGTTCCATCGCGAGCCGCTGCCGGCGGGCGCTCGTTTCGTCCTCGCCCTCCGGACCGACCCGTGCGCCGCGGGTCTTGAAGAACCGCGTTCCCCGGTCGAGCCGCGCCCCCTCGCCGGTGTGGCCGTCGAGCGCGGCGTCGAATTCGCCGCCCGATTCGAGGTCGCCGGCCGGGAAGTCGTGGTCGGGTTCCACGCCGCGTTCGCGGGCGTCGGCCCGGTGGTCGGCGACCGCGCCGAAGTACGCGTCGGCGTTGGCGGACTCGCGGGTCGAGCGGGCGCGGGCGGCGGCGAGCGCGGCGTGGACCGCACACAGCCGGCCGCGCCACTCGTCGGGCTCCCAGCGCTCGGTGGCGAGTTCCTCGTACCGCTCGACCGTGAGCGCGACGTCGCTGCCGGCGCGGAGGTCCTCGACGACGTACAGGGTGAGCCGGTCCCAGAGGTTCCACGCGTAGCCCGAGCGCGCGAGTTCCCACGCGGCCCACGCCGCGACCACCTCGTCCGAGCGCCGAACCGCTTTCTGGAGGAGACTCGACACGGCGTACCGGCCGTAGCCGCCGTCGGTTTCGTTGGCGTCCTTCGGATCGCCGAAGTCGTTCTCGCCGGTCGCGTCCGGCGTCGTCTCCGTTTCGAGGCTTCCGTCGGTCCCGAACGTCGCCTGCCTGTCGGCCCCCTCGTCGGTCATGGGTTCGGGTCCAATCCCGACCGACTTAATCGGCGCGGCCGTCGGCGTTGCGGTCGACGGTCGGTGTCGGCCGTCGGCGTTGCGATTAGCGGATCCGGGGCATACCGCCGGGACCAAGGTGACCCCGAAAGGGAACCCTTAAGTCGAATCCAGCGGCTAGAATTCAGTGACCGCCCTTAGCTCAGCTTGGTAGAGCAGTCGACTGTAGATCGACTTGTCCCCCGTTCAATTCGGGGAGGGCGGACTGAACCTCAGTGCCCGTGAGCGATAGCGAACGGGTACTGACCGTGAAGGACGACCGACCCGAATTGAGCAGACGAGTCACAGCCCGGAACGGCGAGCGGAGCGAGCCGCACGCCCGGACTGTCTCGGCGAGTTCAATTCGGGGAGGGTGGACT
>JAQCNI010000101.1 GCA_028275105.1 Halorubrum sp. | reverse complement strand
CTTGTCTCCGTATCCGTGGGATCCAACGACTCACAGCGCCGATTCGATCGCGGACGCGATGGAGTCTGCGTCGTAGCCGTCGACCGCCTCCCCGTTCACGAACACCGCCGGCGTGCCGGAGACGCCCATCGAGTTGCCCTCGCTCCGGTCGTCCATCGACGCCTCCCCGTAGGCTCTGAACTGGGCGTCAGCGATGGCCGCACACGGGTCCCCGCCCGCGGCCTCCGCGGCGGCGCCGATCGCCTCGCCGTCGTAGCTCCCCTGCGACTCGTAGGCCGCCGAGGCAAAGTCGAAGAACGCCTCGTCACCTACGCGTGCCCCGACGCCGCGGGCCGCGCTGGCGACGGGGACGGCCCACGTCTCGTCGACCGGGATCGGGAAGTCCCAGTGTTCGTAGCGGACGTCGCCGGGCGCGACGAACTCCTCGCGGATCGCGGGGAAGTGATCGAGCTTGTAGGTCGCACAGTGCGGACACGTGTAGTCTTCGAACGCCCGGACGACGACGTCCGCGTTCGGGTCGCCGAGGGTCGGGCGGTACCCGAGGTTCGGGTCCGTCGGCTCCGTCAGGTCGCACCCGTATTCCCCCGTATCGAGGTCGTTTTCGGAGCCGTCTCCGCCGCCGGCATCGCCGAGACAGCCCGCTACGCCGACGACGCCGCTCGCCCCGATGCCGGCCAGCAGCGCCCGTCGTGTCCGTGTCATGTTCCCGAGTCGGGCCGGAACGCACTTAATCACAACGAGGAGCGCCGGGACGGAACGGGACGACGTCTGCGTCGAGACGGACTGCGGTGGGCCGGAGCCGGTGAAAAGCCCGGAGCGCCCCACGGCGGGAACGCCTATACGCTCCGCGCTCCTCAGCCGGGTCGTGACCCGACCGGCGGCGTACACGCACACTCGATATCTTGAGGCCAAACGGACGGTCGACGACCGCGCGCTCCACCGGCCGACGCTCGCCCGTCTCCGCGAGTCGCTCGCGTCGGTGGCCAAGCCGGTCCGTGTCGTCGAAGCCGGCTGTGGAACCGGGTCGATGCTTCGCCGATTCCTCGACCGTGACGTGCTCCCGATCCCGGTGAACTATCGGGAACATGACCTCCGTGCGAAAGCCGTTGACGCGGCTCGGAGGGTGGATTCCGGCGTTGCCCGCGGGGATGACGCCGCGCCCGCAGACACCGAAAGCGCCGGCTACGACCTGCTCGTCGGCTGCGCGTTCCTCGACATCGTCGATCTTGATCGGGCGATCGAACCGCTCCTCGGGTTGGTGCCCGGCGGGCTGGCGTATTTCCCGACCACCGTTGACGGTGAGACGTTCCTCCGGCCGTCGCTGGCGGTCGACGGGGATGGCAGGAACGGCGGGGATGGTGAGGATACCGAGAACGGGGGGGCGGTGTCGGCTATGGCCGCCCCGACCGACAGGACGGAACGGACACTGCTTGACGTTTATCATGGGACGATGGATGCGCCGGACCGACCCGGCGGGAGCCGAACCGGCCGGAAGTTGTTTGACGCACTGCCGGACGCCGGTGCCGACGTCGTCGCCTGCGGGGGATCCGACTGGCTCGTGACTCCGCCCTCCCCCGCCGACGAGGCGTACTTCCTCCATCACCTCGTCGACGGAATAATTCCGTAGTACCTTACCAGTCCGGTGGGATAAGCCGTGACAAGGGGGCTGACTTCCGTTGTGCGCCCGGTACCGTGCCCGATGATGGCGATGAAACCTATTCTCGATGTTTTATAGAGACTATCGAGCGGTTTCGTTCGGCTTTCGGATCTACTGCCTTACTATGTAAACCAAGACTTGAATATGATTGGTCATAGATATTCATGTGCGTATGGATCCGACAGTACTAATGGCAGGCTTTGACCTGCTCGGGGACGGCCGTCCGGAAACGCTGTGGCTAGGTATCGGGACGATATTCATGCTCATCGGGACCTTCTACTTCCTCATCAAGGGATGGGGAGTCACCGACAAGGAGGCGCGCGAGTACTACGCGATTACGATTCTCGTGCCGGGTATCGCATCGGCGGCGTA
Source organism: Halorubrum sp. (assembly GCA_028275105.1). Lineage (GTDB taxonomy): Archaea > Halobacteriota > Halobacteria > Halobacteriales > Haloferacaceae > Halorubrum. The sequence continues at coordinate 6,907 of JAQCNI010000101.1, read as the reverse complement.
TCTGTCGATGTTCTTCGGCATCGGATTGACCGAGGTCGAAGTCGCCGGTCGCGGTATGCTCGACATCTACTACGCGCGATACGCCGACTGGCTGTTCACCACGCCGCTGCTGCTGCTCGACCTCGCGTTGCTCGCGAAGGTCGATCGAGTCACCATCGGTACGCTCATTGGCGTTGACGCGCTGATGATCGTCACCGGCCTCGTCGCTGCCCTGTCGCAGACGATGCTCGCACGGTACTCGTTTTGGCTCGTCAGCACCATCGCGATGATCGTCGTGCTGTACTTCCTCGCAACGAGCCTCCGCAGTGCGGCGAAGCAGCGCTCGGCTGCGGTCGAGAGCACGTTCAACAAGTTGACCGTGTTGACGTTGATCCTCTGGACGGCTTACCCGATCCTGTGGATCATCGGGACTGAGGGCGCCGGCGTCGTCGGTCTCGGCGTCGAGACGCTCGCGTTCATGCTGCTCGACGTGAGCGCCAAGGTCGGCTTCGGACTCATTCTCCTCCGTAGCCGCGCCATCATGGGCGACACCGACGCGCCGGAGCCGTCCGCCGGAGAGGCGTCGGCCGCGGACTGACGCCGCATCGACCGCCGACCAACCGACCCGCCGCGATTTTTTTCAACACCACATGCCAGACGATCCTGCCGAATCGGTTGCCGTATTGAACGTTCGATCAGTCGTCGGTATCGCGATCTGCTTCGTCGTCGCCGTCGGCGCGCTGTTCGCGCTGCCGGCGCTCCGGAGCCAAGGGTTGGGGTTCTCCGAGGCGTTCTGGCTGATCTCCGCGGTGGAGTTGGTCACGGCGCTCGGGATCGCCTACTTCGTCCTCAACCTCCACGAGGAGCGGGTCTAACTCACCACTGAAACGCGCCGTCACCTTCGGGGGCATCGCTCACTGAGGGTGTCGTTTCGGCCACCGCCCGCTCGAAGTGATCAACGTCGACGGTGAGATCACCGTTTCTCCCCTCATCGGTGATGCTGCCCTCGATGGCGAGCATCGCGGCCTCCCGAACCAGCGCGGCGAGGTCGCCGCCGCTGTACCCCGCCGTCCGGGCCGCCAGCGCGTCGAAGTCGACCGACGTGGCCGTCGGGGTGTCCCGGGCGTGGATCCGGAGGATCTCGCGGCGCGCCGGCTCATCGGGGAGCGGCGTCTCGACGGTCTTCTCGATCCGCCCGGGGCGCAACAGCGCCTCATCGATCACGTCCGGCCGGTTCGTCGCGGCGACGACGACGACGTCCGTCAGTGGTTCGAGGCCGTCCAGTTCGGTCAATAGCTGGGACACCACGCGCTCGCCGGCCCCCGTGTCGTCGCCCCGCCGTTTCGGCGAGATGGCGTCGACCTCGTCGAAGAAAACGACCGCGGGCGCGTTCTCCCGGGCGGTGGCGAACAAATCCCTGACGGCTTGCTCGCTCGCCCCGACGTAGCGGTCCAACAGTTCCGGTCCGTTCACCGAAATGAAGTTCGCGTCGCTGAGGCTGGCCGCGGCCCGCGCGAGCAGGGTCTTGCCGGTGCCTGGCGGGCCGTGTAGCAACACGCCGGAGGGCGGTTCGACGCCGACACGCTCCAAGTATTCCGCGTACTCCAGGGGCCAGTACACCGTCCGAACGACCTCTCGTTTGGCTGCCTCGAGGCCGCCGACATCGTCCCACGCGACCGACGGGAACTCGACGGCAACGTCCCGAAGGCCGCTGGGCTCGACGGCGTCGATCGCATGGTCAAGATCCGACTGCCCGACCGCGGTGCGGCCGTCGCGGCGCACCGCCCGCTCGAACGCCACGTCGATCAGGGCCGCCACGTCGGCAAGGACGAACCCGTTGAGCCGGGTGGCCACCCCATCGAGGTCGGCGGCCGCGCCGAACGGCACGTCCCGGGAGATGGCTTCGAGGGCCGCGCGTCTCTCGTCGATGTCGAGGGGTTCGACCGCAATCTCCCGGTCGAACCGGCCGCCGCGTCGCAACGCATCCGGCACGCTTCCGACGTCCGCAGTCACGCCGACGACGACCGTCCCCTCGGTGGCACGGAGGTCGTCGAGCGTCGTCCGGAGACGGTCGCCGATCGTCGAAGCGGATCCGCCGTCGGCGGCGAGGACTTCGAGGTCGTCGAGGAGCACCACCGCCCGGTCCGCGTCGGACGCGGCGCCGACGACCCGGTCGAGCCGCTCGCCGCGGTCCCCGGCGCTCGCGTCCCGGAGATCGGTCGCCGAGGTCCGGACGAGGGTAGCGTCGACGGCCGCGGCGACGGTCTCGACGAGCGTGGTCTTCCCGGAGCCGCGGGGCCCGTGGAGGAGCAGGCCGAGCGTTGCCGAAAGCCCGGCCCCCTCGAACGCGTCCGCCGCGTCCAGCCGGGTGCTGACCGCTCCATGGAGCCGCCGATACGTCGCCGCCGGAACGACGTGGTCCGCGTCCCGGGGGGGCGGGTCGTCAACGACGTCCGCCGTGTCGGGGTCGACGACGACGACCTCCGTCCGGTCCCCGACGATCGCCGGCGACGACGGCTCGATCGCGTCGACGACGAACGTCAGCGCGAGTGCCCCCCCGAGTAGCGTCGCCTCGATCTCGTCACCGATCGAGACGGCGGTCCCGCCGAGGCGTCGCCGCAACGCGTCCGCCACGCGGGTGACGTCGACCGCCTGTTCGAGCCGGAGCGTCAGCGTTGACGCCACGGAGACGTCGGTCGGTTCGACTACTACCGTGTCGCCGCGGTCGACGCCGGCGTTCCGCCGGATGGACTTCGAGAGACGAATCCCGCCGCGTTCCCCGTCGACGCGTTCGACGACCGCGGCCGTCCGCCGGTCCCCGCTGACGCCGACCACGTCACCCGGCTCGACGCCGAGGTCGGCGAAGACCGATGCGGTGAGTCCGACGTGACGGTCGGACAGCGATTCGGGCGGATCGACGGCCGGAAGTCGAACCCTCATGCGCGTTCCGGCCGCCGAAGCGACCCGTCGAGGAACCCCATCAACTTCATTCGAACGGGAATAGGCGGGGGACGCACATAGAAGCCACGACCCGGAAGCGACGTCGCCGGGCCGCGGTCAAAGCGGATCGCGTCGGGGTGTGGTGAAGCGGGGCGCGTGGGACCGCAGTCAAAGCGAGCGCTGCCACGCGGGATCACCCTCCAAGGGTTCCCTTCCGAGGTGCCACATCCCGTCCGCCGCCGCCCGACTGTCCGTACAACTATAATAGCGGGTGCCGTAGGGGCGAGTGGATGCGCGTTCAGTCACCCCTAGCCGAGATGCCACCTGGCGGACATGGATAGCGACGACCATTCACCCCCGCTGGGGGCGCCCTCGGGTTCGGTGGACTCGGACTCCACTGAGCCCCTCTCGGAGCGGTATTCGGTGTTCATGGACCAGTTCGTCGGCGGCATCGAACTGGCCGCCGCGACGGTGTTCGCGCTGCTGTTCGCCGTCGGCGTGTTGAATCTGATGGTCCAGATCGCCGAATCCGTGGTGTCCGGGAGCATCACCGACCCGCTGGTCGTCATCGGGTTCATCGACACCGGACTCCTCCTGTTGATCATCGTCGAGGTGTACCAGACCGTTCTCGCGTACGTGGATGAGAACGACACGCGCCGCATCGTTCGACTGGTGATCTACACCGGCGTGATCGCGATGGTACGGAAAGCCATCATTTTCCGGACCGGCGAGTATGCCACCACGCAGGACGCCCTGCTGGCCGCCGTGGCCTATGCGGTCATCATCTTCGCGCTGGTCGCCCTCCTCTTCGCCGAGCGGATCTACGGCGACGACCCCCATCTCGGGGCCGAGTGAGCCTCACGGGCCGCGACCCGCCGAGGGGGCGATTCGTCGAGCCGACCGCCGGTCACCGTTCCGGGGGCGGGTACGGGAGAACGCGTCATGAAGGCGCGGAACGTACATGGTAGCTCCGACCCCGAAATTTTCGCTCCCGATGCCACCACGACGCGGCGATCCCCGCCTCGCGGGGAAACACGACCAACTTTAATCCCCCCGACGTTAACCACCGGATATGTCCGGATCCCGAGCGCTCATCGTTCACCCACGAGACGGGATCGACCGGATCACGTCCGCCCTCGAAGCCGAGGGGTTCGACGTGACGCCGGTACACACCGCGACCGAGGCCGTGGCAAAGGCCACCGCCGGGACGTTCGACTGTCTCGTGAGCGAGTACGACCTGCCGGGTGACGACGGCATCGCGCTCCTCAAAGCACTGGGGGACTCTGAGGCGGACCTACCAACCGTGTTGTTCACCGACAGCGACCCCGAGGAGATATCACGAACTGCGTACGAACTCGGGGCCGACAGGGTCCTCCACAAGAACGGCTCCGCGTCGGTCGACCGACTCGTGAGCGACGTCACGACGGTCAGCTCGCGCCGCGACGACCCCGGACCTCCACGGGATATCACCGGCCACGAACCGTCGGTGGACGACATCGAGCGCGCCGCGGACGAGGCCCCCATCGGGCTCAGTCTCTGTGACCCGGATCTGCCCGATAACCCGCTCGTCTACGTCAACGACGCCTGGGAGGAACACACCGGCTACTCCCCTGCGGAAATCATGGGACGGAACCCACGATTCCTTCAGGGTCCCGAGACGGACCCGGAGACCGTCGATCGGCTCTCGACCGCGATCGCGAACGAGGAGGAGATCACCGTCGAGATCCGCAACTACAAGCGGGACGGAACGTCGTTCTGGAACGAGCTCACGGTCGCCCCGGTGTACGACGGCGACGAACTCGTCCATTACGTCGGGTTCCAGGACGACGTGACGGACCGCAAAACTGCCGAGCGGCTCGCCGACGAGCGCGCGGAGCGGCTCGCCGACGAACGGCGCGCGCTCGACCGTGTGTTGGGCCGCGTGAACGGACTACTCAGCGACGTCAGCCGGATCCTCGTCGAGGGGACCGACGCAACCGAGATCTCCCGCGAGGTCTGCGAGGAGATCGCCGAGGAACCGGGGTATCTGGGCGGCTGGATCGCGGAAGTGTCGTCCGGGACTGGACGACTGGAGCTGACGGCCGCGAGCGGCGTCCCCGTCGCCGAGGACCTCTCGATCGCCGTGGAGGACGCGCCGGCGGAGGTGCGACGGGCCATCGACACCGACGACGTCCAGCACTGCTCGACGGGCAGTTGCTCCGGCGGTCCGCTCGCACCCGAAACCGTCGACGGCCGCCGTCTGCTCGTCGTCCCGGTCACGTACGGCGACCGCCGCTACGGGCTGTTGGGCATCTACAGCAGCGAGGAGGAGGCGCTCGACCGCCGCGAGCAGAAAGTGTGCGAGTCGGTCGGACAGATGATCGCCAACGGCCTCCACTCCGTCGAGACGACGCGGATACTCACGACCGACCGGGTCGTCGAGTTGCGCGTCGCCGTCGACGACGCGACGTTCACCCTCTCGCGGATCGCCGACGCCGTCGGCGACACGGTCGAGCACCTCGGGACGACCCGGCTTGACGACGACGGCTGCGAACTGTACCTCAAAACCGACGTGGATGACCCCGAGGCCGGCGGAGACGGCGACTATCTCGCGGCGGTCCAAGCGCTTCCGTTCGTCCGGTCGGCGCGGACGGTTTCCGAGACCGACGAGGACCATACGTTTGCGGTGACCGCCACCGACTGCCCGCCGTTCACGCGACTCGCGGCCCACGGTGGCGTCGTCGACGAGGCGACGGCCGAACCGACCGGCGCGACCCTGACGATAGAGGCGCCGCCGAAACAGGACGTTCGGTCGATGCTCGACGTTCTGCGGGCGGAGTACGAGGGGATCGAACTGCGGTCCCGCGTCGAGCGCGCGAGCCGCGACCGGACCGTCGCCGAGTTCGCCTCGGACGTCGACGAGCAACTCACCGAGCGGCAGCGGTCGGCGCTGAAGACGGCCGAGCTGAACGGCTACTTCGAGTGGCCCCGGCCGGTCGACGGCTCCGAGATCGCCGAGCGGATGGGGATCACCCGCCAGACGTTCCACCAGCACCTCCGGGCGGCCGAGCGCAAGCTGGTCGGGACGTACGTCGACCCGTGACCGCGGGGCGTCCGACGGCGCGGCCCCGCCGACCCCTCCGGTCCGTCGACCAACAAACCGGTTCACGGAACGACCGATCTAACTCACTGACCCAACGACGATGATCACCGCACGGGATTCGAGACGCATCGACGCCGACGTCGAGACTGTGTTCGGGTTCATGGACGACCCGCACAACCACGCCGCGGTCACACCCCGTCTGACCGACGTCCGGGACATCGAGCGACTCGAAAACGGCGGGAAACGGCTGTCATACACGTACCGGATGGCGGGGATCGGCGTCGACGGCGAACTCGTCCAGACGGTTCACGAACCGCCAGAGCGCATGTGTTTTAAACTGCGCGGCCGGCTGGAGGGAACCATCGATCTCGCGTTCGAGCCGGTCGACGACGGGACGGAACTCACGTACACGGCCGAGTACGCCCTTCCGGATACCGTCCTTACGCGCCTCGGTGCGCCGGTCGTCCGCCGTTTCAACGGGCGCCAACTTCGGGCGGCGCTACGGAACGTGGCCGAACGGTTCGAAACCGGCGCTGGATAGGGACGCGGCGACCGGTCGAAATCGGTCGGCGTGCGGAACGGCCCGCCGACGTCCTCCGGTTGGTCGGCCACACGTCCTCCAGTTGGTCGGCCACGGGCGAACAGTTAACCGTCGGATGACCCAAATACCGGTATGAACTCGATTCCCCTCGTATTCGGTTTTGGACTGGTGGGCGTCGGCCTCCTGGCCCTCCTGTTGGTGGTCGTGACGCTCTGGCAGTCCTTCCAGATCGTCGACGCCTACGAGAAACAGACGTTGACCGTGTTCGGGGAGTACCGGAAGCTGCTCGAACCCGGTATCAACCTCATTCCCCCGTTCGTGTCGCGGACGTACGCGTTCGACATGCGGACCCAGACGCTGGACGT
>JAQCNI010000075.1 GCA_028275105.1 Halorubrum sp. | reverse complement strand
CCGATCGGTGCGGACATATCTTCACCCTGCTCGTCACGTGCTTGGTACGCCTCGAGTCGTTCTTCCCACCGGCTGATCTCTTCCTCGAAGTGCCGCTCTGCGTGTTGGCGTTTGATTTCCGTCTCGCGTTCTCGCTCTTCACGGGCCTCCTGAGCGAACGATTCGACTTGGTTCCAGGCTTCCATCTCCGCCTGTTGATGAAGATCATCGACCATCGACGCCAGCCGGTCGAGTCCCTCGATAGCACCCGCTTCTGAGGGCGGTAGGGTATCGACGATCTCGTCGTACGCGGCTTCTAGTTCGTCGTCGTCGACCTCGTCCCACTCTTCCGTCTCGGGGAGATGCTCGTCGAGGTAGTAGTTAGAGAACAGGTCACGATTCGTGCGGTAGGTGAGTGAACTTTACATCTGTTAGGCAGGAGTTACGATGAGAAATTCGTCCGAGTCCTTGCTGTCGGTGAGGGCATGCGCAACGACCGTCGAGTCGGCGACTTCGACGTCGACCGTATCCCCGATCTCGAGACCGAGTGTGTCGAGTTCGGAACCGGAGACGTTGATCCGTCCCGAGTTCCCGGCGTTTCGCCCGACTTGTTTGCGGGTCATCACGTATGACACGGTTGAATACGGGCAGCCGTATAGACTTTTCTTCAATCAGCATCAGACAACAAATCGGTGCGTGAGTCATCCACACTCTTCAAAAGATTCCGCAGAAAACTGTCTATATCATCCACTCAACAGTCCCCTGTATCATCTCAGCAGCCTCCTTGACAGCCGAACGGGAAACGTATTCTCGGTCCGCGTGCGCGACTGGGCCATCCTCGTCAGCAAGAGCGCCAGGGCCAAACACGACTACGGGTGCGTCATCAGCGAAGTAGGACGCTTCTGTTGCAGCACCAAATGGCCGTGTTTTTCCACCACTGACATCAGCGAGAGCTTGCACGAGTTCTGCGTCCAAGTCGGTAGCAAATGCCTCCGGATTTGGACTGTCCGGATAGGCAGCTTCTACCTCGAAGCGGTATATGTCTGGGAGTCGTCCGCGGAGATAGGACTCCAAGCTGTCAATAAATTCGGCAATCGTCTCAGGCGGGACCGTTCGCCGGTCAAAGCTAACAGTACAATCGGCTGGCGTCCGGTTGAGCGGCCCACCGCCCCCGATCCGTGTCGGAGCAAGAGTCGGGCTGCCGAGCACGTCGTGTTTGCCCGGACCACAATGTTTGTCGTACTGTTCGAGCGCTTCAATGAGCGTCCCGACTACTCGAAGTGGGTTGATGCCCTCTGTCGGGTCACTGGCATGCGCACTTTCACCGAATACCGTTACCTGCCCGCCGAAATTCCCGCGGGCGGCGGGACACACATCGAGTCCGGTCGGCTCTCCAACAATGTATCCATCAGCAGTAAGCGTGTCTCCGACATAAGCACCGCCGAACTGCGATGTCTCTTCATCTGATGTAATAGCGAGAGTCAGTCTTCCGTCCCCGACCTCAACCGAACAAAAAGCATCAAGCATCGCTGCTAACGGACCTTTAGCATCACAAGCGCCTCGGCCCCGTACGGTGTCGCCGTCGCGCCGATAAGACACGTGAGGAGGGACTGTATCTATGTGCGTATTGAGGACTAGGTGCGTCCCGCTGGAATCCGCGGTTCCGCGATTGGCAATGACGTTCCCCTTCTGGTCAACCTCTGGAGGATGATTCTCTTTGCTAAGCGTCTCAACGAGCAACTCTCGCATTTCCTCGACCCCCTCGTGTGACGGTGTTTCGATTGCCTTCCGATGGAATTCATCCCGGTTGAAGCTCACAAATCACGATTCGACTTGTAGACGAATAATTGAAGGGTTCAGCCATACGGCTAGTGATTTTGTAATCTAGAGCCAACTCACCTTCTCGCGGGCTTGACGCTGTGCTGCTGGGCTATACGTGCCCTTATAGCGGTTGAGGAACGTTTCCAAGTCCTCCCATCCGCCCCACTCATACTGAAAGCGGATCCACCTCCATCCCGGCGAGTGACGTCGTCCATGTTCGACGGAGGTCATGTTTATGTGCCATTTGATCCCGAACACCACGTCATCTTTTGGTATGCCCCCCGAACTGGGGGTGTATGACGGCGAATTTCGAGTCACGTTTCGACATGGCGTACGACGGAGAGATACCACAGAGCGTTGACGAGGCAGCGCTCCACCGGATGGAAGCCGTCGCGTATGCGCTGGACGAGAGTGTCCCGATTCCGGGGACGAACGCGACCATCGGTATCGACCCGATCCTGGGTGTCCTCCCGGTCGCCGGTGATCTGGCCAGTGCGGGTCTCTCGCTGTATATCGTCGTCGAGTCCGCCAACCTTGGCGTCAGTTATGCGACATTGCTGCGGATGATCGCCAACATTAGCATCGACGTGCTTGGTGGGTCGGTCCCCTACGTCGGTACGCTGTTCGATTCGTTCTGGAAGGCGAACAAACGCAACGTTGAGCATGCGCTCGAGGAACTCGCCGGACCACCAACCGAGAACTCGACCGGTACTGACGCACCGGCGGCCGTCGATGTCCCGGTTCAAACGGACTGATCGTTCACGATGAACGCGAAACTGAGCACACTCACGGTTGCGTGGGTGACCGCTCACGGAAGACGCCCGAGGATTTCCGCTCCATTCCACCACGGCACCCCGTATGAGCGATAATTCTCCGGCGGACGAGACGATGAGCGAACGGGCCATGGAGAGCACCGTCAAGATGTGGCTGCTCATGCAGGTGAACCGGTGGGTGCTTACCGCAGTCGTGCTGCTGGGTTCGTTTCTCGCGTTCGTCGCGATCAGTTGGCTGGACTTCGGGTCGGTGCGGGAGATTGCGCGAACCCGGAACGGTCTCAGGTGGCTCTTTTCGCCGTTTATCGGCGCCATAATCACGGGAACGGCAATCGTTGTGACGATCAATCAACTGGTACTGGCACAGGAACTGGGTGCGGTGGGTGACCAGCGAAGCCGCATGGATGCCGCAATGAAATTTCGAGAAGACGTCGAGAACTCGGTTGATATGGAAACGAGCCCCCCGGAACCGTCCTTGTTTCTTGCGGACCTTCTCGGCGGAATCGAGGCGCAGGCTGCTGAAATCCAGAACGTGACCGCGGACGAACCCGACGGGGAGCTCAAACGCCAGGTCACCGAATACGTCGAGGACCTGAGGGAGAACGTCAGACCGGTCAAGTCGGGACTAAAACGGTCCCAGTTCGGGACGTTCGACATGGTGTGGAACGCGCTGAACTTCAACTACTCGCTGAAAATTCACCGCGCCAGACAGATACGTAACGAGCACGCGAGCGTCCTGTCCGAGGAGGCAGTCAAAGCGCTTGACGACCTCATCGAGGCGCTGACGTTCTTCGCGCCGGCCCGTGAGCATTTCAAGACGCTGTACTTCCGGTGGGAGCTCATCAACCTCTCGCGGGCGTTGTTGTACACCTCCGTTCCGGCGTTGATCGTGATGGGGACGATGATCACCACCGTCGATGCCACGGCCGTGCCCGGGCAAACGCTGGGTGTGGACAATCTCGTGTTGCTCACCAGTTTCGGGTTCACCGTGGGAATCGCTCCGTTCGTCGTGTTCATCGTCTACATTCTCCGGATCATGACCGTCGCCAAGCGAACGCTCGCGATGGGACCGTTCGTTCTCCGAAAGACACGCCGCCAAAACGACTGAGTGAATCCGACGGGCGGCGTGTCGCTGCGGTCAACCGGCGGAGGGGCCGACGCCGCATCGTGCGATATCCCCGAAGACGAGGGAGAAGCAAACGTGGGCGAGGTCATGGTCAGCGACGAAGCCACCGGACGGTACGACCGGGCCGGCCGGCGGTGCCTCCGAACGGTATCAACTGGGATCCTCGGCCGGGTCGACCTCGAGTCGCAACGTCGCGGCGGCACCGGCCGAGAGCGCGTCGACAAGGTCCCGGTCGAAGTCGACGGCGGCCGCGTCGGCATCGACCATGATCGTCCGTTCGTCGTCGGTGTAATCGCTGGTCCGGCCGACCATCGATCGGTCGTCGACGAGGGTGAGGTCCGGGTCACCGCGACCGGCGACCGTCTCGGTGTGGGTCCCGTCGTCGCCCTCGACCGTGACCGTCGCGACGATCGTTGCCCCACGGTCCCGGCACGCGTCCCGGAACGCCGGAGGGAAGTCACGCGGCGTCCGGTCGGCCCCGACGGCGAGGATACAGTCACCGGCGGGCGTGAGCCAGTCGTCGGCGGTGAATTCGAACGTGCTCGCGTGGTCGGCCGTGACGTTCTCGTGACCGTGTGCGTGGACGACCTCGACGAGGCCGTCATACCCGGTCTCCTCGGAGCGGACGTCGTCTCGGGTCTCCTCGACGGGAGCGTCGCCCCCGAGTTCCGGATCGCTCACGCGTCGGCTCCCTCCTCGAGCGCGGGCACGAGTCGGACCGGGTTCTTCGCGAGGATGCGCCGCATCAGGTCCTCGGAGACGTCGAGCGTGAGCAGCTCCATCACGCCGACGTTCGGATGGACGCCGGGCGCGCCGGAGCCGAAGAGGATGCGGTCCGGGTGCTCGAGCACGCCGCGTTCGAGGATTTCGCGGTAGCGCACGGCGGTCGTGTCCACGTACAGTCGATCGTACTCGTCGAGGAGGTCGAGCGTCCGGGTCATCAGGTCCGTATCGAGCGGGTGGCCGCCGAAGCCGGAGAGTACGATCGGCACGTCGTAGATGAGTAGCTCCCGCTCGACGGCGTCGGGCGGGAACGCTCGTCCGCCGTGGACGATCACGGGGAGGTCGGCCGCCTCCAGGCGGTCGAGGACGTCCGCGTTCGGCAGGCCGTCGTACTTCGGCGCGAGCGTGAACCCGTGGAACCGGTCGTCATAGGAGTACTGCTCGACGTCGTCCGGCCGGGCGTGGTGGTCGTCGCGCTCGGCCCGGAGGTTCCGGAGCGTGGAGACGGGGCCGTCGCCCGGATCGCGGGGCCCGTTGAGCCTGGCAAAGGCGACGAACGGGCGGTCGACGGAGAGCCGCGCGACCGCGTTGTTGGCCCGGAGGTAGCTCCGGCCGGTAGGGCGCCGGCCGGGACTCGCAACGGCCCTAACGATCCCGGCCTGACGCATCTCGCGTTCCAGCCGCTCGGGCGTGATGTCGCGGCCGTGGACCGCGACGGAGTCCTCGTCGGGGTCGAGGGTCGCGTGGGTGTCGACGATCCGGAAGTCGTGTTCCAACCCCAGCATTCGTCCGTATATCCCGGCGGTCCCGGATGTGCCTATCGGTCCTGATGGGAGTGTCGGTCCTGACCGGGTTGTCGGTTCGAGCGGCCCGACCGTCCAAGTCGGACGCGACCGGTTCGGTCGGCCCGGGTCGGGTTCGACCCCTTGGTTCGGTCCTCCCTACGGTCCGGCGGTGGACACGATCTTCACCACGTCGCCCTCGGACAGGTCGTGGTCCTCGCCGATCCGGCGGTCGGACCGTGCGTCGACCGCGTGGAGGTATCCCTCGCCGATGTCGGTGTGGACCGCGTACGCGAGGTCGCTCGGGGTCGCCCCCCGCGGAAGCAGGAATGCGTCCGGGAGCACCGTCCCAGTCCCGTCGGTCCACTTCCCGGCGTCCTGAACGGGGTAGACCGTGATCCGATCGAGGAGGGCGTAGACGGCGGCGTTCAGCGCCCGCTGGACGCCCGTCCCGTCGAACCGGCCCATCACGTCGCGGATCGCGTCCAGCCCCGCCCGCTGTTCGTCGGAGACGTCGCCGACGATCTCGAAATCCGGGTCACCGGGATCGTAGTCGACGGCGCCCGCTTCGGCCGCACGGCGAAGGGCGAGTTCCCCGTCCGCGGTCGCCGGGATCACCGGCTTGTCGGCCCCCTCGCGGATCCGGTCGAGGTTTTCGGCCGGGGCGACGTCCGCCTTGTTCGCGACGACGACGATCGGCTTCGTCCGGCGGCGGATCCCTCGCGCCAATCGTTCCCGGTCCGCATCCGACCACGCCTCGGGGTCCGCGGGGTACTCGATGTCGCGGAGGACGGCGGCCACGTCGGCTCCGGTCGCGCCGACCCCGGTCAGCAGTTCGGTCAGTGCCCCGTCGAGGTCGAAATCCGGGGCCCGCGACTGCCGCTCGACCCCCTCCCAGTTGTCCGCGATCACGCCCGCGAGCCAGAGGTCCATCTCCTCCTCGACGAAGTTCACGTCCTCGAGGGGGTCGTGAGCCCCGACTTCGACGGGTTCGCCCTCGAGGTTCGTCCCTCCCGAGGCGTCGACGACGTTGAGCACGACGTCGGCGTTCGTCAACCGATCGAGGAACTGGTTCCCGAGCCCCTTCCCCTCGTGGGCGCCCGGGACGAGTCCGGCGACGTCGAGGAGTTCGACCGGCACGTACCGTTTCCCGTCGCGACAGCGGTCGTTCCCGCATCGCTCTTCGAGCGCGAGACACGGGCATTCGGTGCGGACGCCGGTCACCCCACGGTTGGCGTCGATCGTCGTGAACGGGTAGTTGGCGACGTCGACGTCGGCCCTCGTGGCGGCGGTGTAGCAGGTTGACTTGCCGGCGTTCGGCTTCCCGGCAAGCGCGACCGTGATCATGGTCGTGGATCGCGGCCCCACGAAAAGCGCCTTTCGGTCGGCGCCGTCGATCGACGATCCATCATCGGCCTCCCTCCGACTCGATCCATTCGATCGACGTGCCACTCGATATTCGATCGACGTGCCACTCGATATTCGATCGACGTTCCACTCGATCGATCTCGCTTGCGTGGTGGCGCGCCCGCGAGCGTCCGTCAGGGCGCGAGCGGTGCGCGAGGGAGGCCGAGGCGGCCCGCCGGCGGTCCGGCGGGTCGCCGAGGCCGAGGCTGGGGAGGGATGAGGTGCGGTTGCGGTACGGGCGGGACTCAAAGGGGCAGTCACGAGGACGAAGCCCGGCGAAGTAAGGACCACAGGGAGTGAGTGAAACGAACGAGCGAGGACCGCAGCGAGTCGCGCAAGTCGTCGTGACTGGGGCTTTAGCGGTATTCCCCATACGAGACTCGCAGAACCAAGCGACTGGGACTTTGGCGGCGTTCACGGCATCGGCAACTGCGTCGGATCGAGCGACTGGGACTTTGCGAGTGGCATTCGCACCGACAACAGCTTCGTAACGATCACCAGGGGTTCGAAACTGGATCCGGCGTCAACAACGACACATGGGTCCGGTCGATACGCTACTTCCGAGCGACGATCCGGAGCACGTCCTCGTCCGCAAGCTCGTGGCCCGTTCCGACCTGCTGGTCGTCGTGTTTCGCGCTCGGCCCGGACACGCGAGCGAACTTGAACCGCTCCTCGAACTCCCCGCCGATCTTTTCGCAGGCGTCACCGATGGTGTCGCCCCTGAAGAGGACCAGCGGCTCCTCGTAGTCGACGCCGCGGCCCGGCTTGTCCATGTAGATCCGGATGAGCCCGAGCTCCGCCCAGAGGCGTTGCTTGAGGCCGTCGAGCCCGCGTTCCTTCTCCGCGGAGATGAAGAGGACGTCGTCGGGGTTGAGCGCACGATCGCGGAGCTCCGATTCCACCGTCGGCAGGTAGTCGCGGTCGATGAGGTCGGCCTTGTTCACCGTCACCATCGACGGGAGGTACTCGCGGTTGTCCATCACGGCGTCGACGAGCTCGTCGATCGTGAGATCGTGGGGGATCGTCACCTGTGCGTTGACGTAGCCGTACTCGCGGAGCACCTGCTTGACGGTCTCCTCGGCCAGCTCCACGCCATCGCCGGTCGTCACCTGGATCCCGTCGGTATGCGTCTTCCGGACGTTGACGTTCGGCGGGTCGGTATCGAGCCGGATGTTGGTCGCGTACAGCTCCTCGCGGAGGCGGTCGTACTGTTCGATCTCGAACACGGAGAGCATGAATACGACCAAGTCGGCGGTCCGGACGACGGAAAGTACCTCCTTCCCGCCGCCGCGGCCGCCCGCTGCGCCCTCGATCAGCCCCGGGACGTCGAGGATCTGGACGTTGGCGCCGCGGTACTGTAACATTCCGGGGTTGACGTTGAGGGTCGTGAACTCGTAGGAGCCGACCTCGCTGTCGGCGTTGGTGAGGGCGTTGATCAGGGTGGACTTGCCGACGCTCGGGAACCCGACGAGTGCGACGGTGGCGTCGCCGTGTTTCTCGACGGCGTAGCCGTGGCCGCCGCCGGCGGAGGACTGGTTTTCCAGTTTCTCCTTTTTCTCCGCGAGCTTCGCCTTCAACCGCCCGATGTGGGCCTCCGTGGACTTATTGTAGGGGGTTTCGGCTATCTCCTCGCGGAGGTCCTCGATCTCCTCTTCGACTCCCATCGATACCAACTCGGCCGGTCGGCTCGTTAAAGGTGTTCCTTCCGTATCGACCGATCCGAACGGTGGAGCGGTGACCGGACGGCGGGCGGACGGACGGCGGGCGGACGGACGAGGGTGGGCGGCGAGGGAGCGGGAGAATCAGGACGGGGCAAAACGGCCGCGGCGCGCTTTAGCCGATGACGCCGATGAGTAGCTGGATCGCGATCAACACGAGGAAAACCAGTCCGGCCGCGAACGACCCCGCGGCGATGCCCTGAGCGTTCCCGAGACCGCGGTCGCGGGCGCCGAAGTAGGCGCCGAGAAAGACGAAGCCGGTCAACAGGAGCCCGACGCTGGCGTACACGACGCTCAGGAGCGACCCGGCGACGCTCTCGGGAAGCGGGAAGTTCCCGACCGCGAGCACCGCGATCCCGCCGAGCCCGAGGGCCAGAACGACGAACGCGACGGACCACACCACCGGTTTCCGAACGAGCTCGGCGAGCGTCCGGGTTATCGCGTCGTATCTGTCGGTCGAGCCGTCGGTGCTCGGCGGGAGACGCCGCCGTCCGACCCCCGTGACGGCGACGAACGTGGCGACGACGAGCAGTCCCATCACCGCCGTACTCAAGAGGTTGAGCGAAACCATGATTGCTTGTTACTGGTCGGTCCGGACGCGCGTACAAATAGTCTTCGTATACATCCCCGACACCGTGCCGGTACGCGTCGCGGTTCCGTGCGTCTCCGATTCGCTCCTCCCGTCTCGCGTTCCACGCTCTCGCATCGCATTTCGATCGGTATCCATCGCGCGGGAAGATCGACTCGCGGGGCGTCCGTATTCTCCCGAGAAGTTCCCGACGCGGTCGGCTCCCCGGCCGGTACACAAGAGCTAAGTGCGCCATGACTAACGGAGAAACAAGAGCGCAGAGACGAACATGATACACCCAACCATCCTACAACAGGGGACCGACTGGCGGGCACAGGCCGAGGTCTTCGACGAGATCTTCTTCGTCTTCCTCGCCCTGGGGACGCTCGTCGGCATCATCGTGGTCTCGTACGTGTTGTGGAACGTGTTCAAGTACCGGGACGACGGCAGCGAGCCCGACGATGACTTCGACGCGCCGACCGTCGGCGAACTCCCGACCGGACAGGGCGGCCCGAAGGCCAAGAAGCTCTTCCTCTCGTTCGGGTTGAGTGCCATCGTCGTCATCAGCCTCGTGGTGTACGCCTACGGGCTGCTATTGTACGTCGAGGAGGGGCCGGACTCGAGCGGCGAGGGTGACATCGAAATCACCGTCGAGGGGTACCAGTTCGGGTGGAACTTCATCTATCCGAACGGCCACTCGACGACGAACGAACTCGTCGTTCCCGCCGACCAGCGGATCGACTTGAAAATCACGTCCCGGGACGTCTGGCACAACTTCGGCTCGTCCGACTTACGGATAAAGTCGGACGCCATCCCCGGAGAGACCAGTGAAACCTGGTTCTCCGTGGGTTCCGATAAGGTCGCGGCACAGGGCGGCGAGGCGACGTTCCGCATCCAGTGTTTCGAACTCTGTGGGGCCGGACACTCGGCGATGAAGGGACAGGTCACCGTCCTTCCCCAGGACGAGTGGGAGGAGTGGTATGCGAACACCGGGGGCGGATCGGGCGAATCGGGCGGCGCCAACAGCACGAGCATCGAGGCTGACGGCACGAGCATTGAGGCCGATGGCACGAGCATTGAGGCCGATGGCACGAGCATCGCAGCCGCCGGGGGTGAAGCCGCATGAGTGAACTCCCGCCGACGACTTCCGTCAAGCGTTGGCTCGTCACGACCAACCACAAGGATATCGGCATCCTCTACATGATCACGGCGCTGTTTTTCCTGCTGTTCGGCGGCGTCCTCGCCCTGCTGATCCGGGTCCAACTCTGGGATCCGGCGAACCAGATCCTCTCCGGGTTGGCCTACAACGAGGCGGTCACCGCCCACGGGCTCATCATGGTGTTCTGGTTCCTCTCGCCGTTCGCGTTCGGCTTCGCAAACTACTTTGTCCCGCTCCAGATCGGGGCTGACGACCTCGCGTTCCCCCGATTGAACGCGCTCTCCTACTGGATGTACCTGTTCTCGGGGGTACTCCTCGGGATCAGCTTCTTCCAGGGCGGGACGCTCAGCGCGGGGTGGACGATCTATGCCCCGTTGAACGTCCCGATGTACACGCCGAGTATCGGCTCCACCGGGGCCGTGCTCGCGCTGTTCATGTTCGTCGTCGGCGTCACCGCGTCGACGGTGAACTTCCTCACGTCGATCCACCACTCGCGGGCCGAGGGGATGGGGATCATGGACATGCCGATGTTCACGTGGTCCATGCTCGCCACCGTCTGGATGATGCTGTTCGCGTTCGCGTCGCTGCTCGCCATCGGGCTCCTCCTCGCGTCCGACCGCGTGCTCGGGAGCGTGTACTTCTCGGCGACCGAGGGCGGCTCCCTGCTGTGGGGGCACCTGTTCTGGTTCTTCGGTCACCCCGAGGTGTACATCGTCTTCTTCCCGGCGCTGGGCGTGATGCTGGAGCTGTTCCAGACGTTCTCGGGCCGCCGGCTCGTCGGCCGCAAGTGGGTGATCATCGCCATCTGTCTGATCTCGGTCCAGTCGTTCCTCGTCTGGATGCACCACATGTTCCTGACGACAATCAATCTTGAGATCAAGACGCTAATGATGGCGACGACCATCGGCATCTCGCTCCCCTTCGATCTGATCGTCTTCTCGCTGATCTACACGCTGATCAAGGGCCGGATACAGTTCACGACGCCGTTCCTGTTCGCGTTCGGCGCGCTCCTGTTGTTCATCCTCGGCGGGATCACCGGCGTGTTCCTCGGTGCGATCGTGCTCGACTACGAGTTCCGGGGTACGTACTGGGTCGTCGCGCACTTCCACTACGTCATGTTTGGCGGCGCGACGGCGCTGTTCGGCGGGGCCTACTACTGGTTCCCGAAAGTGACGGGCAAGATGTACGACGAGTTCCTCGGAAAGGTTCACTTCGCCATCTTCTTCATCAGTTTCAACATGGTATACTTCTCGATGTTCCTCGGCTGGGAGACCCCACGGCGCGTCTTCGAGTACAACCCCGAGTTCCAGATATTCCATCAGTTCGGAACGATCGGCGCGTTCGTCCTCGGGTTCTCCTTTTTCATCATGTTCTACAACTTCGCGAAGTCGTACGTTTCCGGGCCCGAAGCCGGTGACAACCCGTGGGACTACTCGCGGACCGCGGAGTGGGCCGTCACCTCGCCGCCGCGGCTGGAGAACTGGCCGAACCGGCCCTCGTACGCCTCCGGGAAACTCGAATTCGTCAAGGACTACGTCCCGGACGGCGGGCCGGCCGTCAAGACGGACGAGAACGGCGACGCCGCCACCGACGGCGGTAACAGCCACGACGACCACATCCGGGAGTACCCGTACTGGGACAAGCACCCGAGCCACGCCAGCATCTGGCCGTTCCTGCTCTCGCTGGGAACCGGAATCATGCTGCTCGGTCTCTCAGGGTTTAACGACTCGCTGGAGTTCGCTCTCGGGGAAGGCCTCGGCACGACTGCCGTCACGGTCAACAACCCGGTGTACCCGGTGTTCACCGTGGTCGGTCTTCTCGGACTCGTCGCCGCCGGCGTGAAGTGGTCGCTCGAGGACTTCTACGCGCCGCCGGCCGAGTTCGCCGAGCGATGGCCGTTCGATGGCGTCGAGAAGGTCAAACTGGGGATGTGGTTCTTCCTCGCCTCGGACGTGATCGTCTTCGGGGCGTTCATCTCGGCGGCCGTGTTCATCAGGTACAACGCCGGCTGGCGGACGTGGTCGCCGTTGACCGAGTCGCTCCCCGGTCTCATCAACACGTTTGTCCTGATCACCTCCTCGTTCACGGTGATCCTCGCGCTGGTGGCCGCCCACCGGTCGAGCCGGAAGGGGATCCTCGCGTCGCTCGGGGCGACGATCGGGCTCGGACTGACGTTCCTTGCGATCAAACTGTGGGAGTGGCACCACGAGATATTCGAGGTCGGCGTCACTCTGTCACAGAACCCCCACGGTGACCCGGTCCAAGCGTCGATCTACTACGTGACGACGGGACTCCACGGGGTCCACGTCCTCGGCGGACTCCTGATAGCCGGGTTCCTGTTCTACAGGACGTATCAGGGCCACTACATGAACGACGAACGCCCGATCGAGTACTTTGGCCTCTACTGGCACTTCGTCGACATCGTGTGGGTGTTCCTCTTCCCGCTGTTCTACCTGTTCTGAGGCCGCGGCTCTCGGTTTCTTCTTTTGCCTTTCGACGGCTGGAAGCGGTTCGTCTCTCCATCGACATCGATCGACGACGACGTCTCCCTCACGGCCGGCTTCGACCCGCCGCGTGTGAATGTACGGCCAGGGAACGTCCCGGAGGCATCAGCGCGTGATCGGAGGGGAAAAACCGTGTACGGCGGGGCGAGGGACATTGACGACGTGACGTCGCCGGACTGACGGCGTACCTCCACGGCGAGGACGCCGACTCCGGCGGGGTCGCGAGGTCGTCGGGGTCAGTCGTCCGCACCGACCACGTCCGCGTCGGTCGGTCCGCGACCGTAGGTGGCGACCGCCTCGTCGAGGTGGTCCGGGTCGTTCACCCTCGGGAGTTCGTGGTCGGCCGTCTCGGACTCCCCGTCGACTCCGAGCCGTTCGCAGACGAGGTCCGTCGTCGATTCGGCCATCATCCGGTACGTCGTCAGTTTCCCCCCGACGACGCTGACGGCGTTCTCGACGCCGTCGTCGGCGTGATCGAGCTGGAAGAACCCGCGGGAGATTCCGCGGCCCCCGCGCTCGTCCTCGTCCGGAGCGTACAACGGTCGGAGTCCCCACCATTCGCGGACGATGGAACTGTCCGCCACCGGCGGGAGCATCGCGGCACACTCCTCTATCGAGGTCTCGATCTCCCAGTTGGACATCTCGTATTCGTCCGGGTCGTCCACGGGAACGCTCGTCGTCCCGAGGACGGCCTCCGACTCGTGTGGAACGACGATGTCGCCGTCGTCGGGGTCACGACATCGGTTCAACACCGGTCCGAGTTCGTCGTACTTGACGGAGACCATCACTCCGCGCGTGGGCTGCATCTCGACGTCGAGACCGGCCATCGCGGCGATCTTCCCGGCCCACGCGCCGGCGGCGTTCACCACGAACGTCGGACGGACGACGTCGTCGACGGTCCCGCCAACCTGGGCCTCCGTGATCCGGCCGTCCTGGACGGTCAGCGACTCCAGCGGGGCGTTCGGGCGGATCGTCGCGCCGTGGTTCTCCGCGTCGAGTGCGTTCGCGGCGACCAACCGTGAGGGATAGATCACCGCGTCCGGCACCCGAATGGCTCGTTCGACGTCGGCCGTGAGGTCCGGAACGAGGTCACGGGCGGCGGCGGAGTCGAGCTCTTCGGTCGGTATTCCGACTGATTCACACGCCTCGCGTTTTTCCTCGAAGTACTCGGCGTCGTCTTCGGCGAGCCCGACGAAGAGGCCGCCGGTATCGCGGATACACGCTCCGGCGATCCGGCGGAGCGTTCTATTCTCCTCGATACATTCGGCCGCGCCCCTCGGGTCCGACTCCGCGTAGCGAGCGCCGCTGTGGAGCAGCCCGTGTGACCGTCCGGAGGTGCCACCGGCCAGGCCGTCGCGGTCGATCAGGGTCACGTCGACCCCGCGCATGGCGAGATCGCGGGCGGTGCCGACGCCGGTCGCGCCGCCGCCGATGACGAGCACGTCAGGTTTGAGCGTCATGTGATCGGTATGGTCCCTTCGGCAAAGAACCTGTCCGTGGCGACGAGTGTCACGGGCCGACGGGTCGCGGCGGTCAGGTTCGATTCCGTCGTTTTCACGGTCGCGGTCGCGGTCAGCGACGCGTCGAGGTCGGGACGACGGAGGGAACGATCCCGCTACCGGTTGCGTCCTCGACCACTGCCTCGGCGGCGTGTTCGCCGCTGAGCAGACACATCGGCATGCCGATGCCGGGGTTCGTGTACGCGCCGACGTAATAGAGGTCGTCGACGTCGGGCGCCCGGTGGGCCGGACGCATCGGTCCGGTCTGGTCGAGGGTGTGTGACAGCGCCAACGCGGTCCCCTCAGGGGCGTCGAACCGGGCCTCGAACTCCGAGACGCAGGCCGACTCCTCGAACACGATCCGATCGCGGAACTCGATGCCAACGTCCTCGGCGAGGTCGTCGAGGACGCGATCGCGGAACACCCGGCGCGTCTCCGGATCGTCGTCGAGCCCGGGCGCGATCGGGACGAGAACGAACACGGCCTCGTGACCATCGGGTGCGACCGTGTCGTCCGTCCGTGACGGGACGTGGACGTAGTATGACGGGTCCTCCGGCCACTCCGGGTCGTCGAATATCGTCTCGAAGTGGGACTCCCAATCGGTCGGGAACACCAGCGTGTGGTGACCGACGCCGTCGAGCGATCCCTCGACGCCGAAGTACAACAGGAATGCGGACGGGGCGTACGTACTGGACTCCCAGAACGCCTCCCGGTCCCCGTACGCGTCCGGCAGGAGCTCACGCTCGACGTGCGGCGGCGGTGCGTTGGCGACGACGCGGTCGAACCGTCCGCTTCCCTCGCCCGGTCCAGTCTCGACGTCGAACCGATCGTCGTCGACCGGGCCGGGCGGCTCGATCCCGGTGACCGGGCACCCGGTACGGAGGTCGACGCCGAGATCGGTCGCGAGCTCGGCGATCCCGTCGACCACGCTCGCGATCCCGCCCGTCGGATGGTAGACGCCGAGGTTCATGTCGACGTGGCTCATCAGGGTATAGATCGCGGGCGTGTTGTACGGCGATCCGCCGAGGAACACCAGCTTGTACTCCGCGAGCTGGCGCAGTTTCGGGTGGTCGAAGTACGATCCGACGTAGTCGTCCATCGTCCGCAACAACGGGAACGCACGGGCCGACTTGAGAATGTCGACGTCGAGCATGTCCCGGAGCCGCGACCGGCTCGGATAGACGAACCGCTCCATCCCGAGCTCGTACGTCTCCGCCGCGTCCGTGAGGTAGTCCTCGAGCCGGTCGCCGGCGCCCGTCTCGTACGACTCGAACACCGCCTTCTGCCCGTCGCGGTCGGCCGGCATCCGGACGCGGTCGCCGTCCTTCCACCGGACGTCGTAGAGGGGGTCAAGCTCCGTTAACTCGTAGAATTCCTCCGTTTTGCGGCCGAACCGCTCGAAGAATCGGTCGAACACCTCGGGCATCAGGTACCACGAGGGGCCGGTGTCGATCCGGAACCCGTCGCGCTCGATCCGGCCGGCGTACCCGCCCGGGTGGTCGTGTCGTTCGAGGACGGTCACGTCGGCGCCCGCGTCAGCGAGGTGACAGGCCGCGGAGAGCCCGCCGAACCCAGCGCCGACGACGGCGATCTCCTCGCCGGTTAGGCTTCCGTTCCGGGGGTGCTCGTCACGCATCGCTGTCGGATACGGGCGGGATACGGTTAGCCGACGGGCGCGTTCCAACGATCGGAGAATCCGCGCCCGTCCGGGTGTGAACCGAAATCAGGCCTCCCGGTCGCCGTCGGCCGGGGGACGCCCCTGAAGCCGACGGGCGGCCAGCGTAAACAGGCCGAGACAGAGCAGGTAGAGCCGCCATCCGCGGCCCGCGATCGGGAACCGGCGGTCGATCTCCTCCTGCTTCTCGAGCTCCTCGGGGGGGTCGGGCTCGACCGGGTTGTCGACGTGGACCGTCTCCGTCGTCCCCGTCCCGCCGGCGTCAACCTGCCGTGTCCCGGTCTCCGGATCGAGATCGACGTCGACGAACGTCTGGACGAAGCCGTCGGCGGTCGAGTACAGTAGCTCTCCCTCGAGCCGAAAGAACCCGTCGTGGAGCGGCCACAGAAGATTCACCCCTTCGAGGTGCGCCCAGTCGAGGAACACGTGTGCGAGGACGTGGGCGAACAGCGCGACCCAGATGACCCGAACGCCGCGGTCCGCGACGCGCTCCCGGAGCACGGACGTCCCGCGGATCCGAGTGTCGTAGTACACGAGGAGCGCGGCGGCCGCCGGCAGGACGAGGTTGTGTCCGACGGTCCGGTGGGCGCCCGACATCACCGGCCCGAGCAGGGAATCGACCTCGGGGACGACGAGCACGACGAGGATGGCGGCGAGCGCCGGCCGGTCGTACGCGCCCTTCAGGAGCCCGGCGGCGAGCAGCATCGCAAACCCGGCGTGGACGACCGTGGAGACCATCAGCGGTCCGCCTCCGTCGTTCCGGCATCCCCGTTCGGGTCCGCATCCCCGTTGGCCTCGACGTCGCCGGTCGATCCGGCGTCGCCGGTCGATCCGACGTCGCCGGTCGATCCGGCGTCCCCAACTGCCCGAACCGCAAGCAGGGCGACGGCCGCGACGACGACGACGGCCTGCCAGCCGGCGCGCACGACGTGGAACTCGCGCTCGGCCCCCGGCGAGAGCCCGGGTCGGCCGTCGGGGTTCGTCCACGTCGGGATCGCGTGCGACGCGGTCGTCCCGGGGCTCTCCAGCGGGAGGACGCCGGGACCCTCCGCGCTCGCCGCCACGAACGTCTGGACGATCCCGTCCCGCGTCGAGAACAGCAGCCGTCCGTCGACGACGTAGTACGCGTCGGCGACCGGGTACAGCAGGTTCGCCCCCGCGAGCCCGAACAGGTCGGCCCCGATCCCGACGACGGCGAACGCCGCGAGCGACACCCAAGCGATGCGGACGCCACGCCATCCGTATCGGGCCCGAACCCGGGAATCCCTCCGCCGTACCGTGTCCCAGTACAGGACCGCGCCGGCGACGAGAGGGATCCAGACGTTGTGGAGAAGGGCGTTGGTCGCGCCGGGGACGACGAGACTCGCCGCCGCGTCGGCGTCCGGGAGGACCGCGGCGGCGACGACGACCGCGACCGACCGACGGTCGAACGCGGCCCCGAGCAGCGCCGCCGCCAGCAACGCGCCGAACGCGGCGGTGACAAGGGTCGGTGCCATACCGGTCCCTGCCGTCGGGCGATGTTAAGATCTCGGGACGTCACGACGACGGGATGATCCGCCGCTTTCGCGTAGCTCGACGTCGAGCGGGTCCTCGATCTCGCCCATCACGGCCTCGAGGGTATCGGTCGCGGAGACCAGGCCGCCGACGTCGCCGTCGCCGTCGGTCACCAGCGCGAGCTCCTGGTTTTCCGCCTGGAACCGGTCGACGGCCTCGCTGATGGGAAGCCCCTCGCGAATCGTCATCGGCTCCGCGGCGATCCCCTCGAACGCGACGTCTCCACGCCGGATTCCGTCGATCCGGTCGACGACCCGCGGCACGTAGACGATCCCGCGGAAGTCGGCCGAATCGTCGCCGATCAGCGGGAACCGCGTGTGGGGACTGCTCCCGATCCGGTCGAGGTTTTCCGCGGCCGGCACGGTCGTCGAGAGGAACACGACGTCCTCGGTTGGCGTCATCACCTCGCTCACCGGGCGATCCCCGACGGTCAGCGCGTTCACCACTTCCTCTTTCCGCTCCTCCGGGAGATCCCCCCGGTCGAGCAGCGAGCCGAGCCGGTGGCGGAGGTCGGCCCGCGACTCGACGCGGTCGGCCTCGGTTTCGAGCCACGCGCCGGTCATCTCGACCCCGAAGCGTCCGAGCGTCCACTTGGCGATCCCGTCCCCGATCACGATGACCGGGGAGATGAGCTTCGCGAACCAGTACAGCGGCGTCGCGCCGTACCGGGCGACGAACTTCGTCCGCTCGACGCCGAGGTAGGTCGGCGTCTGTTCGCCGTGCGTCAGGTGGAGGAGGTTGATGAGGACGAACGCGACGACACTGCCCGCCCCGATCGAGGCGAGCAGCGTGTTCTCGAACACGGGGGCGATGAGGGAGGCCAACGCCGGCTCGGCGACGATGCCGACCGCGATGCTCGTCGCGGAGATCCCGACCTGACAGCTCGTGAGGTATATTTCGAGGTCGCCCGTCATCTCCCAAGCCCGCCGCAATCCCGGGACGTCGAACGCCGATTCGGGGTACTGCCGGACGCGGGTGAGCGCGAACTCGATTGCGACGAAGAACCCGTTGGCCAGAATGAGCCCGATCCCGGCGGCCAGCCGGAGCGCGACTTCGAGGCCGTTCATACGTGAGTCCGTTCCGCCCATCGGCCTCAAGGTTGGGATCGACCGAACCTATTCGGGTGTCGACGCCGAACCATTCACTCGATGAAGCTCGGACTCATCTCCGACGTCCACGCGAACCTTCCGGCGCTGGAGGCCGTGCTCGACGACATGCCCCCGGTCGACGCCGTCGTCTGTGCCGGCGACGTGATCGGCTACAACCCGTGGCCGGCCGAGTGCGTCGAGCGCGTCCGGTCGGTCGCCGCGACGACGGTTCGGGGCAACCACGATCGGACCGTCGACACGCCCGAACGGTACCGTGCGAACCGGATGGCCGAAGCCGGGCTCGAACACGCGAAACGCGAACTCGACGCGGACGGGCTGGACTGGCTTCGGTCGCTGCCGCGGGCGACGTCGGTCGCGGACGACTACCTGCTCGTCCACTCACACCCCGCGCCGGACCGGGAGGACGCGTACGTCCACCCGCACGAGTTCCCGACGCTCGGCCGGCACCTCGACGACCTCGACGCCGAGTACGGCGGGCTCGACGGGGTCGTGCTCGGCCATACCCACGTTCAGGGGATGGAGTCGGTCGACGGCCGGCTCGTCATCAACCCCGGGAGCGTCGGACAACCCCGCGACGACGACCCCGACGCCGCCTACGCGGTGCTTGACGCCGACGCCGGCGAGGTTGACCTCCGCCGGGTCCCGTACGACATCGACCGGGTCGCCGCCGCCGTCGGCGACGCCGGGCTCCCGGAACGGACCGCAAAGCGGCTGTCCCGCGGGGAGTGACTCGTTCGAACCATCCCAGCCCGCGACCGGCCCTCTCGATTGTGTCCCGACCCGGGCCATCAGGCCCAGTATCCCGCAACGAGGAGGAGGTTCCGGGTCGCCGCCAGCAATGAGAGCACGCCGATGCCGCCACACATCAGCGTCGCGACGAGCCGACGGGTCCCGCCGGCGACCGCGACCGGGACCCCGATGACGGCCATCCCGAAAGCCTTGGTGAGTAACATTCCACGAAGGGGGCCGAACCGCGTGATGAACGCCCGGCCGACGGGCGATCCCTCGACGAACTCGCCGGACGTGATCGCGAGGTGCGTCGACCAGACGTCGGCGGCGACCCCGACGACGAGGAGGCCAACCGCGGCGGCCAGACGGGACGACACGGTGCGGGTGAACGCATGGGGGAGATATAAACTATCGGGGGCCACCCTCGAGAGTCGGCATGGTCTGGGTGTGATCGGGTGGTCGATCGCCGCACACACACCATTGACATTTAACCAGGTCCGGCCCCTTTATGCGACAATGAGTGCCTCCGGCGAGAGCGAGTACGAGATCGCGGTCGTGGGCGGCGGTCCCGCCGGTCTGACGACCGCGCTGTACGGCGCGCGACTCGGCCACGAGACCGTGGTGATCGACCGTGGCGGCGGCCGTGCCGCCATGATGACGGACACGCACAACGTGATCGGCGTCACCGAGGACGTCTCCGGCAACGAGTTCCTTTCGACCGCGCGCGAACAGGTCGCCGCCTACGGTGGCGAGTTCGAGCGCGGGTTCGTGTCGGCCATCGAACGGACCGAGAACGGTCGTTTCCGGCTGTCGACCGGCGATGACGGGGTCCTCGCCGATCGGGTCGTCCTCGCGACCGGCTTCTCGGACGAGCGGCCGGACCCCCCGCTGCCGCGCACCGGGACGGGACTCCACTGGTGTCTTCACTGTGACGCGTACATGTTCGTCGACGAGCCGGTGTACGTGATGGGCCACGGCGACGGGGCCGCCCACGTCGCGATGATCATGCTCAACGTCACCGACGACGTGGACCTGCTGACCCGCGGCGCGGAGCCGACGTGGAGCGACGACACCGCCGCACAGATCGACGCGCATCCCGTCGACGTGGTCCACGATGACGTCACGGGCGTCGAGAACGATCCCGACACGGGCTGGCTCGAGGCGCTCGAGTTTGCGGACGGGACCACCCGGGAGTACCGCGGCGGGTTCGCGATGTACGGCTCCGACTACAACACCGCCCTCGCGGAGTCGCTCGGCTGTGAGCTGACCGATGACGGCACCATCGACGTCGACGATCACGGGCACACGAGCGTCGACGGCGTGTTCGCCATCGGCGATATCACTCCCGGGCACAACCAGATTCCCGTCGCGATGGGTCAGGGTGCGAAGGCCGGTCTCGCGATCCACAAGGGGCTTCGCGAGTACCCGCGCTCGACCGAGGCGATCGAACGGGACGGTCCCGTCACCGAAGACGACGTCCCCGGCATCCCGCCGAAACTGCTCGCGACCGCCGTCGCCCACGAGGGACACGCTGGCGGGCCGCGCGAGCCGCCAGCGACGGAGTCGGCGGCGGCCGACGACTGAGGCGGTCGCCGAGGAACGATCGACGGCCGACATCCGCGGAATCGTCCGGTCGCTCACCCGGTGGTTTATCACGGATCGGGCGAGTATCCCGCACCGATGGCCGAACCGGTGTTGAAGTGGGCGGGCGGCAAGCGACAGCTGCTCGACGAGCTGTACGCCCGCTTTCCCGCGTCGTTCGACCGGTATCACGAACCGTTCGTCGGCGGCGGCGCGCTGTTCTTCGATCTGGCGCCGGACGGCGGCAGCATAAACGACGCCAATCCCCGGCTCGTCGGGTTTTACGAACGAGTCAGGGACGATCCGAACCGGCTGATCGAACGGCTGGAGTCGTTCGACGACCCCGACTCCGAGCCCGACCCGGATCTGGCGTTCGCCGAGACCGACCGCCGCGGTCGGGCGGTCGAGAACTACTACTATCAGCAGCGCGCCCGGTTCAATCGACGGCCGTACGGCGACGAGTTCGACCCCTTGGAGGAGGCCGCCCTCCTCTTGTACCTGAACCGGACGTGTTACAACGGGCTATACCGCGAGAACGACGACGGCGGGTTCAACGTGCCGATCGGTCGGTACGCGGACCCCGACTGGGTCCAGCGCTCCCGCATCCGGGCAGCGAGCCGCGTTCTGCGGGACGTCGCGCTCCATAACGACGACTTCGCGTACGTGCTCGACCGGGCGTCCGCCGGCGACCTCGTCTACGTCGACCCGCCCTACGAGCCGATGAGTGCCACCGCCGACTTCACCGACTACAGCGCGGCCGGATTCGACCGCGGGGACCAACGGCGGCTCCTCGACGTCGCACGAGAGCTGGACGAAATGGGCGTCTCGGTGATCGCGAGCAACAGCGGCGTGACGCACGACCGCTACGAGGCGGCCGGCTTCGACGTCGCCGTCGAGGGGGCGACGCGGGCGATCAACAGCGATGCGGCCGCCCGCGGCGAGGTCGACGAGATCGTCGCGACGAACGTCCCGCCGGCGGACCGGGCCGACGCCGGCCAGCGGGGGATCTCCGACTTCTGACCGCGATCGCATTTCCACAAAACGATCGGATATCCCGACGATCGACGCCCGTCTCAAAACTATTTGGTTTGATCGTCCGATTGATGCGGCTATATTCGAGAAAACGCTGTACGATCGGCTCGGCGGTCGTGACGGGATCCGACCCGTCGTCGACGAGTTCTACGACCGGCTCCTCGCGGACGACGAGCCGGGACCATTCTTCGGGGACGCCGCCATGGAGCAACTCCGACGAACCCGGACCGAGTTCCTCCGTGAGGCGGCGGGCGGACCCGAGACGTACGACGCCGAACCCGTCCGCGAGGCGCACCTTCACCGACCCCGTTCGTGGGTCCGGATCTTCCGTAATCCGGGGGGAGCGAGACACGCGCCGGCCGGAACTCCCGCGTGGAGATCGGATGTCAGCGCGGCTCGTCCGGGACAACCCACGCTCACTTTGGCCGGGTGAGTTGCTCACCAGTCCGTACCTCAAACCGGAGCCCTCGGTCAGTATTGGCAACTGAGAGATCCCACCCGTGTCCGATGATAATATCCGTGACACTCATAAGCCCGATTCCGATGGCGGTGGCTTGGTCTTCAGCGCCGATGTCGTTCAGCGATACCAGCAGATCCTCGGTCAACCCGGGGCCGTCATCAGCGACGTAGAATCCCGCCCCATTCGGCAAGCGGCCGACTTCTACGGCAACATCGTCGGGACAATGCTCAATGCTATTTCGGAACAGATTGCCAAACAGCTGTAAAAGCCGCATCTCGTCGGCTTGAATCTCACCGAGCCGGCTTTCGACGGACAACGTTGCCTCGCCAGCGTCAGTATAGTCCCACGCCTCTTCGACCATTGACTGTAGCGAAACGGGCCGTCTCTTCGTGGGTTGCCGGTCGCCGCGAGCCATCGACAGCAACTCGCCGACGAGATCATCCATCCGTTCTAGCGACCGTTCAACACGGTCGTAGGCTTCCGCCTCGTCGCTCTGACGAGCTATCTCAAGCCACCCGATCGCTCCTGTAAGCGGGTTTCGAAGATCGTGTGCCGCGACGTCAACGAACTTCTCCAGGCGGGCGTTCTGTTCCTGTAGTACTTCCCCGCGTTCGGCCAGTCGCTCCTCACGCTTGACACCGGCCATCGCCTCACGTACCAGTATCCCGAATAATTGAAGACTCTCGATATCGACGGTGTCGATGGTGCGTGACCCGCTCACGGCACTCACGATGACGCCGTGGGTTCCAAGTGGAACGTGAACCTCGGCCCGTGCGTCCGTCCCCTGGCTGTACCGCCCGGGCCGATCGGTCAGGTCGTCGTAATGTCGCGTTTCATCGTCATCGAAACTCTCCCAGATCAACCCACCGCCTCGGTCAATCGTTGGCGTCTCGCCGACGCGTTCGACGGCTTCGTCGGTTTCGGCCAACGGGCACAACAGATCAGCATCGGAATCGTACTCCCAGCAGGCGGTCATCGGGAGGGCGAACAACTCCGTTGCGACCTGTACTGCGGTTTCCGCCACTTCGGCAGTGGTCTCGGCGAGAAGCAGTCGCTGTGAGGTGCGGTGTAGTCCGCGCAATCGTGCTTCGACTTGCTGTCGCTCAAGTTCGTAGCTGGACCACTGGCCCAGCAGTTTGACAACTTCCCGCTGACTTGGCGTGAACCGTTGGTTTTGATCTTTCGGGCCCGCAAAACAGAACGTTCCATAGAGATTTTCTCCGATAACAACTTTCGTCCCGATATAACAGCCCAGCTCAAACCGTTCGTACGCCGGGTCGTCCGCTCCCAGTTCCGCTCGGGCATCCTCCATCCCAACTAGCCCCCCCGTTTTGATCGTCCGTCGACAGTACGACTGCTCGACCGGCACCGATTCACCCGTCTGAAGGAGTTTGTGATCGCCCACCGTGTGAACCATCTGCTGGACGTCGTCCTCGATTCGAGTGAGAAACCCATACGGTAGGTCCAAATACGCACACCCGGCGGCAAGGATTCGTTCCGCCTTTTCATCGAAGGTGAGACTCGCGTCGCCACTGATCTCGTAGAGCTTGGCCAACACCTCCTGATCTTGCTCCGCGGCTTCAGCCCGCCGTTCGCGCTCAGTTACGTCTCGAACGACGCCGACGATGTTCGCAGCACCGTCTTCTCGCGTGTGTCTCGCTACCTTGATATCCAGTACGTGACTCCCTTCCAAGTCAACGTCGAACGACAGGGTCCGACTCGCAACGTCTCCATCGGAGATATCGCTGATCGTCGTAGCGAACCGGTCGTACGCTTCGGGCCCCACCAACACTGACTTCGCCGCCGTTTCGAACGTCGTCCCGACCAACTCGTTGCGGTCACGTCCGAGCAACGAACAAAGCGAGTCGTCGACATAAATGATCACCCCGTCCGGATCGACCACGAAGGCCCCATCTAACCCGGTTTCGACGATCGCTCGGTAATAGCTGCTACCCGTCGGCGTGTCCTTCGCAGCGTTGTCACCGGCATCCATACCTACGGTTTTCCCTTATGCCACTTGAAACTATGAGTTGTTTCCAATCCCTCGGCGTATCTCCCCACACGACTCACTCCTGCTATCACTCCTCAAACGGTGCGAAGGATCCGTTAATGTCCCAGTCGTGGATACAGTAGACGTCGCCCGGGTCCTCGTCGATCCGCCAGCCCTCGGCCTCGACGTCCCACCGTTCCGTGCGGCCGCATAGCTCACAGCGGCGTTCGGTTGGCGGCGAGATCGTGATACTCATCCGCGAACGTACGAGGGGAGACAGCAAAAGAATATCGCCCCGTTCGACATGGGTCGGGCGGGACCGACCGGTTCGTCGATCGAAGACGTACGATCGATGGAATCGGGCGGCCACGGCCGACGGGCGTGGGTCACGACCGACGGCGGTGGAGGGGCCGCGACCGACGGCGTCGGATGGCCTTCGGCCGATGATGGCAAGCGATCAGCGTCGACGGCGGGCGACGATTACGGCAAGCACGAGCGCGAGGACGGCCGTCCCGACGTCAAACCCGGGGACGTCGTAGGCGGTCGATCGGATGGGAGCGTCCTCGAATCCGGGACGGGAATCCGACCGATCGACGGTGTCACCGTCAGCGGGCTCGGTCGCGGACGCGCCCGGATCGGATTCGGGGGAGCCTTCCGAGTCGGTGGCGGCGGACGTTTCGGGGTCGTTTCCGGCGGACCGGTCGACGTCGTCATTGGCCGGCATGTCGGGTTCGGAGGCGGCGGGGGTATCCGAGGGAGTCGCGGACACGCCGCCACCGGAGACGCTCGGGACGTCGGATCCGGGTCCGGCGACCCCGCGGGACTGCGGCACTGCGGGGGGGCCGACGCCGGCGCGTCTGTCGTCCGCGAGGTCGGCCACCGTCGCGGTGGCCGCGACGCTGGGGGGGCGGTGGGAGAGAGTCCCGGACCCGAACCGGCTGTTCCGCGAGGTCCCCCTGCCGTCGGCGCGGTCCCGACGGTCGGCCGTCCCCCCGGCACCGGTGGTCGCATCCCCGTCGTCGCCGTCGCTCCTGCCGTCGGTGGACGTTGAGCCGTCGCTACCGCCACCCCCGCCACCGGTACCACCACCACCGGCGGCGCTGCTACCGCCTCCGCCGCTTCCACCCCCACCTCCGCCGCCACCGCCGCCACCACCGCCGCCACCGCCTCCACCGCCGCCAGCGGGACCGCCACCGTCGTTCGCGCCGTCCCCGTCATCGATACTGCCAGCCCCGTCGCCCACGTACTGAAGCGACGCGGCGACCGAGTGGTCGGCCGTCGCATCGGAATCGGCGGTCGAGCGTAGTCTGTCGTCGGCGACGACGAACTCCGCGACGAGGTCATCGCCGTCGCCCGCCGTCCCGTCCGCGAGGGTGCCGGCGCCGTCGCCGACGAGGTATAGCCCGTCCGGATGGACGAGAACGGCAGTTCCAGCCGCAGTAGTACGGACGGTCGAGTCGCCATCGCCGTCCGGATCCGTCGAGACCGTGAACTCGAGCCCGTCGAGTCGGTCGAGGTCCGTGCCCGAGTCGACCTCGGTCGCGCGGCTCGCGAGGTATCCGGAAAGCCCCGACGCATCGATCGCGTAGACCACGACGTCGCCCTCGGCGACCGATCCCGAGGCCGAGAGGGTCCCGTTCGCTATCGCGTCCGAGACCGCTCCGGAGGTCGCGAGCGCGTCCGCGTCCTCGGTCGCGGTCGTATAGACGGTCAGGTCGTCGGTCGAACGGTTCCGAAGGGTGGTCGTCCCGGAGTCCGCCGGACCGTCCTGACGAGCCGTCGCCGTGGTCGTGTACTCACCCGTGGAGGGTAGCCCGGAACTCGACGTGGTCTCGACCGACTCGATCGTGGCCGGTCCCTCCGTGGTCACGAGTTCCTCGTCGAGATCGGGGTTGCCAGCCGCGTAGGTGTTATATCTCAGCGTCGTCGACTCCTTTCGGGGCGTCGAGAGGGTAGCCGTCGTCGTTGTGGCGTTCTGTGGCCCGGCAATGGTGACCGTGGTAATGTTAGCGTC
>JAQCNI010000069.1 GCA_028275105.1 Halorubrum sp. | reverse complement strand
TCGGCTTCGTCTCGTTCGAGCGCGATCGTCGAGGCGGTCTCGATCGCCTCGGCAGGGCTGTCACAGTCGTATTCGGCCATCATTACACCGAGTTGCTCGAACACGTCATCAGAAACTGTAATGCTACTGTACCCATCCGGTGGCATGGGGAGACAATTACGGTATAAACACAGATAATTACGGTAAAACCATCCTGTTTTCCGCTTCGATTACCTGCTGAACCTCGGAAGTACTGATAAACTGTTCGCCGCCCTCGTGGATGATGTTCTCCGGCCGGGCGTCCCACAGGTGGACGTGACCGTCGATGACGAAGATCTCCTCGCCATCCATTTCGTACATACGATCGTTCATGTGTAATGATGACATATAACTATAAGGATCGTTCAATATAATCACCATTGGTAACGCGAGTAACCGAGAGGCGTACAGGATGTCCCAGGATCGGGAGAGATCATAACGAACATTTATGTATATCTATGTTAGTGTGTCAGACACATGCAAGCAGCCAGACTCCACGAGTACACTGACGAAATGAGCGAGGGACTCTCAATCGACGATGTCGACCGACCGACGGTCGAGGGCCCTACCGACGTTATCGTTGAAGTGGAGGGCGCGGGGTGGTGTCAGACTGACAATCACATCATCGAGGGGATGTGGGCGGAGTACGTCCCACAGCCGCTCCCGATGACGCTCGGTCACGAGAACGCGGGCACGGTCGTCGGGACGGGGGCGGAGGTGGACCTCGTTGCCGAGGGCGACCCGGTCATCTGCCACCCCGTCCAGACGTGTGGGACCTGCCGGCCCTGTCGGCTCGGCGAGACGATGTACTGTGAGAACGACGCGTTCAACGGGTTGACCACGGACGGCGGGTTCGCGGAGTACCTCCACACGAGCGAGCGGTCGGTGATCCCGTTGCCGGCGGGAGTCGAGCCGATCGACATCGCCCCCCACGCCGACGCGGGGATCACGGCCTATCACGCGGCGAAGAAGGCGATAAGCGACCTGAATCCCGGCGACCACGCGGTCGTGATCGGGGTCGGCGGGCTCGGCCACATCGGCCTCCAGTGTCTCGATGCGATGAGCGCGGCCCGGATCACCGCCGTCGACCTGAAGGACTCCGCGCTCGAGCTCGCGGATGGATACGGCGCGGACCATCTCATCAACCCGAGCGAGGCGGACGTCCGGGCCGAACTCGACGGGATCACCGACGGGAAGGGGGCCGCACAGGTGCTCGACTTCGTCGGCGCCGACGTGACCACCGAGTACGCGCCGGACATCACCGCCGCCGGCGGCGATCACCACATCATCGGCTACGGGGGCCACATTCACGAGCCGGCCCAGGCGCTCGTCAACGGCGAGTTCTCCTTCGTCGGAAACATCGTCGGCCGCTACGCCGAGCTGCAGGAACTGGTCTCGCTCGTCGAACAGGACGACGTCGACCTCCACACGAGCCGGTTCGACCTCGGCGAGATCAACATGGTCGCCGAGAAGCTCGAACGCCGCGAGATCGACGGGCGGGCAGTCATCACGCCCTGAAACGGGGTCGGCGTCCATCGAACCGGATTCCCGCGACGGCGAAACTCCCGCGAGGTTTTTGCCCGCCCGCCGCCCGGGATCAGATATGCGAATCGAGAACAGCTTCATCCCAATTAAGGGGATCGGCGAACGGACGGAGCGTCGGCTCTGGGAAGGGGGAATCCACACGTGGGGCGAGTTCGATCCCGGCGTCGACGTTCGCGGCGTCGGGTCGACGACCGCCGACCGGATCGAGACGTTCATCGCGGAGGCGCGGACACGCCTCGACGACCGCGACGCCACCTACTTCGACAGGCGGTTCCCGAACGGCGAGCGCTGGCGGCTGTACGAGGACTTCCGCGACGGGACCTGCTTCTTCGACATCGAGACGACTGGCCTCAACGAGCAGCACGACCGCGTCACGACCGTGAGCTTACATCGGGACGGCGAGACGAGGACGCTCGTCGCGGGTCGCGACCTCACCGCCGACCGACTCCGCGAACGGTTCGACGAAGCCGACCTCCTGGCGACGTTCAACGGCGCACGGTTCGACGTCCCGTTCCTCGAGACCGCCTTCGGGATCGAGATCGACACGCCCCATCTCGATCTCATGTACCCGTGTCGGCGGATCGGGCTTTCCGGGGGGCTCAAACCGATCGAGAAGCGGCTCGGGATCGATCGCGACCGATCGGACCTCTCCGGTCGCGACGCGGTCCGGCTCTGGCACGAGTACGAACGCGGCGACGAGAACGCTCTCGACACGCTGATCTCCTATAACCGCGAGGACACGGAGAATCTTCGAATCCTCGCTGACGTCGTCTGCGACTCGCTCCACGAGGACGTGTTCGCGCCCGTCGCGGAAGCAAAGGAATAGCCGCCGTCGCCCCCCGGGGTCGGGTTCGGCTACTCCGTCCGGTTCGGTGCGTCGTCGCCCGCGTCGACCTCGGCGGTGTCGGTTTTGGCGGCATCGACTTCGGCATCCTCGATGAGTTCGACCGTGGATCCGTCGGCGTCGTCGTCGGCCACATCGATGCCGTCGTTCACTCCACTGTCGGCCGATCCACCGGATTCATTCGCGCTTTCGCCGTCATTTCCAGCCGTTCGTTTCGCCGGACCGGACTCGCCGTTAGCCGCGTCGTCGTCCGACGTCGGGTCGTCGTCGGTTTTCGTGTTCTCGTCACCGCCGGTTTCCGCGTCCGCATTGCCCTCGTCCTCGGCTGCCGCGCTACGGTCGTCTTCCGGGTCCGCCACAGTCGAGTCCGTCCGGTCCTCACCGACTTCGTCGGCCGACTGGATCAGCTTCATTTCGCCGCGGGCGCGCAGCGATCCGTCGACCTCCGCGCCGTCGTGGATAACGAGGTCGCCGCCCGAGACGTCGCCACGGACCCACGCGCCGGACTCGACGGTGACGGTGCCGCTCCGAGTCGTGACGTCGCCGTAAATCGTCGTCTCCGCACCGACGGTGACGCCCTCTCGCGCGCGGAGGGAGCCGAACACCTCGTTGTTCTCGCCGACGACGATCGATTCGGCCCGCAGGTTGCCGTGAATCCGGCAGTCATCGCCGACGGTCGCGGGTGTGGACACCCGCCACGCGTCGTCCGAGACCTCCGCACCGCGAGGGATCAACAGGGGATCGCGGACGTCGTCGCCGTCGGCGAGCGCCTCCGCAAGCTCGTCGGCCGCGTCGGTCTCGCCCGAACGGAGCAGCTGTGAGAGCACGACGAAGTAGAACACGATGGCGGGAACCGGATTTCGGATGACGATCCAGCCGTTCGCCTCGAACCCCTCCTCGATCGTCACGTCGTCGCCGATGTCGAGGTCGCCGGAGACCATCAGCTGGCCGGTGACCGTCACGCGCTCGCCGAGGTACGCGTCCTCGCCGACGAGCACGTTGCCGTCGACGGTACACCACGTATCCAGCCGGCAGTCGCCGTCGGCCTCGATGTCGTCCTCGACGTCGACGCGCTCACCGACGGCGACGTTGCGACCGCGGAGCCCGAACTCGATCGTCGACTGGCCGCCGACGAGCACGTCACCGTCCGTGACCACGTCGTGCTCCTCGACGGTCGTCCCCGACGGGACCGCGAGCTCGTCTATCGGACCGCTCCCCCTCAGTGACACACCCGAGGGAACTCCCTCGGGCGACATAAACGATAGGGGGCGTCCGACGGGCGTCGGACGATGGGGGTGACGACTCTTGCGGGTGTCTTGGCGCTCCTCCGCACACATCGTTGGCAGTTCTCAGGGGACATCTGGGCCGTGAGACCGATCCGCATGTGGACCCCTCCCGAAGCGTTCGTGTGTCACCGCACTTTTCCGTCCGCCCCCGGAGACTAGGGCATGGGCTTTGGAACGTACGACGAGAGCGAACAGGGCGCCGAGGAGGTCGACACCGACGAGGAGGGGGCCGTGAACGTTCACGAACACGACCACGACGGCGACGTCTCCGTCGAGGGCGACGCGGAGACCAACGAACTCGTCGATCGGCTCGGCACGATGAAGGACGACGACGAGGAGTAACGAAACCGGGGGCGACGGCGGTATCGAACGCCGGAACGACGACCTGAGATGACCGGATTCGATCGTCCTCGATCGTAGCCGTGTCACGCCGTTTTTATCCGCCGACCGGATACGATCCGGTATGAGCACCGACCTGACGTTCAACGATGACGGCGTCGACGTGATCCACGAGGGGACCGAGTTCGAACTCGAAACGGACCTCATCGAGGAAGCGACCGGGAAGGGATACCGCGACGTGACCGACCACGAGGTCCTCCAGATCGTCGTTGCGGACCCCGAACTGAACGGCGAACCGGTCCGGATCGGCGACGTATTGTAACCGGCCCGCAGGGCTCCGTAGCCCGTTCCCGTTCGGTTCGTTCCGATCCGCTCCACTCCGATCGGCCTCCCGAGCCGCCATCCCTGCCGGTTTTCGGTGCCGACCGTGATTGGAACGGAAGTGCTCGATCCGCCCCGTGAAGCGGCGCGACCCCTCAGGATTTATGCGCGATCGTCCCCGCGTATCGGGTCATGTCGGCCCTCCGAACCCCCTCCGTGAGCGACCGCGTGGGGTCCGCAGTCGCGCTTGCGGCGAACCTGCTTCCGATCGTCGGCGTCGTCTTCCTCGGCTGGCGACAGCCGAACTGCTCGTCGTCTACTGGATCGAAGTCGTGGTCATGGTCGTTGCCTACAGCGTCGCCGCGCTGTTCGCCGAGCGGGCGATCACTCGGGGTCGTCGTGTTCCTGGCGCTCGGGCGCTCTTCCTCCCCGACACGGTCGTCGCCGACCCGGTCGCCGCCGCGACGTCGTCGACGGTCCTGCTCGCGACGTTCGCGGTCCGTCTCTCGCAGGTGGCCGCGATCCGCCGGGAGTTCTTCGCGACCCGCCGATACGAGGTGTGGTCGTCGTCTCGGGGGCATTCGCGTTCGACGAGGTCGCTCCGAGCGGATTCGGTGGGTGGTTCATGCCCGAGGACCCTCGTCCCGAGTGGCAACGGGAGCGGTGAGTCGACGGGCGGCGATTTCCGACGGGAAGCGCAACGCCGATACCGTCGGCCGTCAAATAGCGGGGTATGTACGAGGCGGTCCACGCGTACCCCGACGGTGACGCCACCGTCGCGCGCCACGCCCGCACGGCGGCGCGTCACGGGTACGATGGGCTCGTCATCCGGACGCGGGCCGCACTCGAATCGGCCAATGATGGCGGTGCGACGACGGCAGCCGACGGCGACGCGATCGCGGACGAGTATGACGTTGACGTCGTCGACGCGGTCGAGATCGACGCCGACGACCCGACGGGCGCGTCTGGCGCGGTCGGCAACTGCCGCCCGGAACACACCGTCGTCTGCGTCGCCGGCGGCGACGCCGCCCTGAACCGGTACGCCGTCGAGGAGCCGCGCGTCGACGTGCTCGCCCGGCCGAGCGCGGGGGCGGGCGGCTTCAACCACGTCCTCGCGAAGGCGGCCCGCGACAACGGCGTCCACGTTGAGTTCGACTTCGGGCCGGTTCTTCGCCGGTCCGGCGGCGACCGGGTGCGGGCACTCTCTGCGCTTCGGAAACTGCGGGAGATCGTGACGTACTACGATGCCCCGCACGTCGTCAGCGCGAACGCGTCGTCACACCTCGAACTGCGGGCTCCGCGCGAACTCGTCGCCGTCGGGGATCGTGTCGGCTTCGATCCGGAGTGGGTCCGCGAGGGGTTGCGGGCGTGGGGGTCGATCGCGACCCGCAACCGGGAGCGGCGCTCCGAGAGGTTCATAGAGCCGGGGGTCCGACGTGGACGGTATGAAACGGAGCGTTGAGGAGCACGCGACGCGCTTCTCGGAGAAGGCCGGCGAGTACGACGGATCGAAGAGCGCGGAGTACCACGCCTGCGCGGACCGCGTCGTCGCGCACGCCGCCCCCGCCCCCGACGACGTGGTGGCGGACCTCGGAGCGGGGACCGGAGCGATCAGCCTCGCCCTCGCGGGCGATGCGGAGCGGGTGCTCGCGCGGGACATCAGCGAGGGGATGATGGCGGAAGGCCGTCGTAAGGCCGAGGCGGCGGAGATCACGAACGTCGAGTTCGCGCACGGCAAGTTTCGGGCGCCGAACCTCGACGGGGCCGACGGCGACGGAGTCGACGTCGTGACCTCGAACTTTGCGCTCCACCATCTCGATGACGCGGGGAAACGCGACGCGATACGGGCTATGGCCGACACCGGGGCTCGCCGGATCGTCCTCGGCGACGTGATGTTCTTCGCGGGGCCGGACCCCGACGATCCGTTCTACAGCCCCGAGGTCGACGACCCCGCGACGGTCGGCACGCTCGTGGACGCGTTCACCGACGTCGGCTTCGCGGTCGTCGCCGTCGAGCGCGTCCACGATCAGGTCGGCGTGCTCGTCGCCCACCGGACCGCGTCCGGCGGCGAGGTGCCGGGCGCGGAGTGACCGGGGGACCCGACCCGTGAAACACCTTCCGAAACACCTCCGCCCCCGGTGGCGGTACCTCGCCGTGGGAATCGAGGCGTGGCCCGACGCCGACCTCGACCGACGCGGGTTCCAGCGCGCGCTGTGGTACGCCGCGGGCAACCTTCTCGGCGATGCGGGAAGCGCCGATGCCGGCCTCGAACTACTGTCGTTCTCCGTCGCCGACGGCGAGGGTGAGGCGGTCGTCCGAGTCCGCCACGGCCACGTTGACGAGTCGCGCGCGGCGGTCGCCAGCGTGAGCGAGGTCGACGGCGATCCGATCGGGATCCGCGTCCGCGGGATTTCCGGGACGGTGCGTGCCTGTGAGGAAAGATATATGGGTCGCGCGGTCGGCCAATCAGTACGGAGAGACGTCGCGTTCGAAGACGCCGAGCGGACCGCCGTCGTGCGCGAGGACGCGTACGACGTCCGGACCGGGTCGGAGTACGTCGGCGCGACGGCGTTCGACATCGAGTGATATCATGCAGGGCCAATCCCAACAACAGGCGTACGACCGCGGCATTACCATCTTCTCCCCCGACGGGCGACTCTATCAGGTCGAGTACGCACGGGAGGCGGTAAAACGCGGGACGGCGAGCGTCGGCATTCGTGCGGCCGACGGAGTCGCCCTCGCGGCGGATAAGCGCGCACGCTCCCCGCTGATGGAGCCGGAGAGCATCGAGAAACTCCACAAGGCGGACGACCACGTCGGCATCGCCAGCGCCGGCCACGTCGCGGACGCCCGCCAGCTTATCGACTTCGCACGCCGCCAGACGCAGGTCAACCGCCTACGGTACGGCGAGGCGGTCGGCATCGAGAACCTGACGAAGACGATCACGGACCACATTCAACAGTACACGCAGATCGGCGGCGCGCGCCCGTTCGGCGTCGCGCTCATCGTCGGCGGGATCGACGACGGAGAACCGCGCCTGTTCGAGACGGACCCGTCCGGGACGCCCTACGAGTGGCAAGCGCTGTCCGTCGGGTCGGACCGGAACGACCTCCGCGAGTACCTCGAAGCCGAGTACGAGGAGGGGCTCTCGATCGACGAGGCAGTCGGACTCGCGCTCGACACCCTTGCGGAGGCGAACGACGGGGAACTCGCACCCGACGGCGTCGACGTCGCGACGATCACCGTCGACGACGAGGAGTACGCCGAACGGTCGAACGCGGAGCTGGAGACCGTGCTCGCAGAGCATGACCTGCTCGCGGACGACGCGGATGATGCGGACGACGATGCCGACAACGCGGACGGTGCCGACGACGCGGACGGCGATGTCGACGAAGCGAGCGACGCGGACGACGAGGAGTAACGACCGAACCCGGGAGCGAATCCCGGGAGACTCGCACGCGGCCGGACGATCGGTATTCATGTTTCATGTAGACGCGGACCGAGGACGACCGCCAGTGTCGGGAGAGTTATGCCGACGGGGGCCGACCGCCAATCCGTGCAGAAGACGGCACTCATCACCGGCTGTTCCTCGGGGATCGGTCGCGCGACGGCCCACGCGTTCAACGACGAGGGGTGGACGACCTACGCCACCGCGCGGAACCCCGCCGACATCGAGACGCTCGGCGAGGCGGGGTGCGAGCTGGCGACGCTTGACGTCACTGCCGACGCCGACGTTGACCGCGTCGTCAACCGGATCCTTGACGAGGCGGGCGCGATCGACGCCCTCGTGAACAACGCCGGGTACGGGCAGTTCGGGGCGATAGAGGACGTCACGACCGCGAAGGTCCACGAGCAGTTCGACGTCAACGTGTACGGCCCCCATCGGCTGATACGGGCCGTGCTGCCGGGGATGCGCCGGGAGCGCGACGGGACGATCCTCAACGTGTCCTCCGTCGCCGGGCGGGTGTCGTTTCCCGGCGGGGGCGTCTACTGCGGCTCGAAGTTCGCGATCGAGGCGATGTCGGACGCCCTCCGAAACGAGGTTCGCGAATACGGGATCGACGTCGTCGTCGTCGAACCGGGACCGGTGAAGACGGGTTTCTCCGACCGCGTGGCGCGGGAGACGGACCCGGAACGAACCGACGGTATCGAGCGCTCCGGCGCGTACGAGGACGTTTACGCGCTGTTCGAGGACACGCAGGCGGTCGGCGGAGACGGGCCGGGCGCGGTCGAGCCCGAACTCGTCGCCGAGGCGGTCCTCAACGCCGCGAGCGCGACGAAGCCGCCGGCACGCGTTCACCCCGGAACGGTCGCGCGGGCGAGCGTTCTCGCCCGGTTCCTCCCCGACACCCTCCGAGATAAGGGGTTCGAGCTGGTCCGGAGGTTCACGTCATAGCGGGAGCCTGAGCGGTGATTTCGGTTGTATGATGTCGATGCCTCGGCAAAGCACATCTACAGGCGGAACAGGCAGAGTGCCTCGGGGCTTGCCCCCGAGGGTGAATGCCGTCACAATATTACACAAAATTAAGTAGTTCGAGGGGGTAATACGTTAGTAACGACCAAAAAACAACCCTCAAAGTATGGAGTTGAAGACCTCAATTCCTTTGCTGGTCGTTCGCTGATGGAAATGTGGCCCCTCTCAAAATCCGCTACGGCGGTGTGACGGGGGTTTCAAGGGGTCGTGGTGGAGCGACCGACCCTCACGGACGTTGCGGTGCGTTCGGGTGTTAATTCCAGCCGACCCGAAAGAGAAGGTCGGGGGGAATTAAATTCCGTTGCCGGTGCAGTGCGGCCCCAAACACGGAAGCCTCAGGGCTTGACCCCGAGGTAGTTCACGAAGCCTCAGCTGCTCGGTGCTACGTTTTTGTCAGCGTGAACACTACCGCCAAAGCCCCAGCCGCTCGGTACTACCTCGTTGTCAGCGTGAACACCACCGCCAAAGCCCCAGCCGCTCGGTACTACCTCGTTGTCAGCGTGAACACCACCGCCAAAGCCCCAGCCGCGAGGGCTCGATGCGCTCGCTGCGGTCCTCGTCGCTCACTTCGTTCGCTCCCGTGGTCCTTGCGTCACGCGTCTTCGCCCTCGCGGCTGCCCCTTTGAGTCCCCAACCCCGCACAGCACCGCAACGGCGCCTCACGCCACCCCAACCGTGTCGTTCGCGCTTTTCAAGCGCTCACGACACCCTCGCGCTCCGTCTCGCGCCCTGACGGGCGCTCGCGGGAGCGCGCCGACCGTACGGCGGATCGGCTTAGTCATCGATCGGGGTCGACGGCGAACGGGCTCTCGCCCTCCCGCCAGTCCCAGCCCGGGAGCCGCGTCTGGAAGCCGGCCGCGAGCGCTGCGTCGAGGTCGTCCGCGCCGGCGGTGCCGGCGCCGGGGCCGTCGTCATCGGCGGTCGCATCCCGGTCGACATGGATGTCCGCAAAGTGGAACGTCGCGCCCGCAAGCATCGACAGCGGTTGTCCCCCGGCGATCGTTTCGGCGAGCGTTCGACCCAGCACCTCGTCGACCACGAACCCGGGATAGTCGCCGTCGACGTCGAGGTCCCGGAGGAGCGCGGCGTAGCCGGCCACGTTGACCGCGACTTCGCCGTCGGCGAAGACCGCGTCGACCTCCCGGCGATACGTCCCGGCGTCGACGCGATCGACGTCGGTTCCGAACAGGGCGCCCAATCGGTCGCGGGTGTCGTTGAGGATCGGAACGACCACGGCCGCGCGCTCGCGGATCCGGGCGTGCTCCTCGCGGACGGTCTCGGGGCTCACGCGCATGGCGCCGACCACGGGGCCGAGGGGTATCCGTTTTGCGAAGGGTTTTATGACAGCCGGGTATATCTCTATCCAAGCGGGTTTTCGCTGGCTGTTCCCGCGCTGAGACGCTACGGACAGTACTTCCACTATGTCTATCCCGTCACGGTCGGCCCGCCGGCGAGGCGTTTCATCCCGGCGACGACCGCGATCCGACGGTAGCCGCGATCCGGCGGCGGCCGCGACGACGACGGGGAACCCGACGGCCCGCGCTGATCTATGAGTCAAGTCGATACGCAACTCGAGAACCTGAAGGCGACGATAGAACAGGAGATCCCGACCGACGTGAGCGTCACCGACGTCAAATACGAGGGTCCGGAGCTGGTCGTCTACACCCGCGACCCCAAGCGGTTCGCGGGCGACGGCGACCTGATCCGCCGGCTCGCCTCAAAGCTCCGGAAACGGATCACGGTCCGGCCCGATCCGGAAACGCTCTCCCCACCGGAGCAGGCCGAGACGGAGGTCCGTTCCGTTATCCCCGAGGAGGCCGGCGTAACCGACCTTGACTTCCACGCGGACACCGGCGAGGTCGTCA
This sequence comes from Halorubrum sp., assembly GCA_028275105.1. Taxonomy (GTDB): domain Archaea; phylum Halobacteriota; class Halobacteria; order Halobacteriales; family Haloferacaceae; genus Halorubrum. The sequence continues at coordinate 12,239 of JAQCNI010000069.1, read as the reverse complement.
TCGAGGCCGAGAAGCCCGGCGTCGTCATCGGTCGACGGGGATCGACGCTCCGGGAGATCACCCAGGAGGTCGGCTGGACCCCGGAGGTCGTCCGGACGCCCCCGATCGAGTCGTCGACCGTGTCCAACGTCCGGAACTTCCTGAAGAACGAGCGGCAGGAACGGCGTGACGTCCTCGAGCGGATCGGCCGGGAGATCCACCGTGAGGAGATGTCCGACGACGAGTGGGTCCGGATCACGACGCTGGGCTGTTGCCGCGAGGTCGGTCGCGCCGCGTTCGTGCTCTCGACGCCCGAGACGCGGGTGCTCATCGACTGCGGGGACAAGCCGGGTGCGGAAGGCGAGGTGCCGTACCTCCAGGTGCCGGAGGCGCTGGGCGCAGGGGCGGCGACGCTCGACGCGGTGGTCCTGACGCACGCACACCTCGACCACTCGGCGTTGTTACCCCTCCTGTTCAAGTACGGCTACGACGGGCCGGTGTACACGACGGAGGCCACGCGGGACCTGATGGGCCTGCTCCAACTCGACTACCTCGACGTCGCCGCCAAGGAGGGCCGGACCCCGCCGTACGAGTCCGCGCAGGTCCGCGAGACGATCAAACACACGATTCCCCTGGAGTACGGCGACGTCACCGACATCGCGCCCGACATCAAACTCACCTTCCACAACGCGGGCCACATCCTCGGCTCGGCGGTCACCCACTTCCACGTCGGCGATGGGCTCTACAACGTCGCCTTCTCGGGCGACATCCACTACGAGGACACCCGGCTGTTCAACGGCGCGGTCAACGACTTCCCGCGGGTCGAAACGCTCGTGTTGGAATCGACGTACGGCGGCCGCAACGACTACCAGACCGACCAGGCGGACTCCGAGGAGGCGCTCATACGCGTCATCAACGAGACCTACGATCAGGGCGGGAAGGTAGTGATCCCGGCGTTCGCGGTGGGTCGGTCACAGGAGATCATGCTGGTGTTGGAGGAGGCGATGCGCGAGGGCAAGATCCCCTCGATGCCGGTCCATCTCGACGGGATGATCTGGGAGGCGACCGCGATCCACACGACGTACCCGGAGTACCTCCGTGACGACCTCCGCGACCGGATCTTCCACGACGACCGAAACCCGTTCCTCGCCGAGGAGTTCAACCACATCGACGCCGGCGAGGACGAACGACAGGAAGTCAGGGACGGCGAACAGTGTATCATTCTTTCGACGTCAGGGATGATCGAGGGCGGGCCGATCATGTCGTGGCTCCGTCATATCGGGCCGGACCCGGACTCGAATCTCGTGTTCGTCGGCTACCAAGCACAGGGAACGCTGGGCCGACGGATCCAGAACGGCTGGGACGAGATCCCCGTCTCCGACTGGGGCAACGGCAGCCGCGGCGACACGCTCTCGCTGGAGATGGGCGTCGAAACGGTGGACGGGTTCTCGGGTCACGCCGACCGCCAAGGACTGGAGAACTTCGTGAAGACGATGAACCCCCGCCCCGAGAAGGTGTTATGCGTTCACGGCGACGAGAGTTCGGTTCAGGACCTCTCGTCGGCGCTGTACCACGACTACAACATGCGAACGTTCGCGCCGAAAAACCTCGAGACGTTCCGGTTCAAGTAAGACGTGAGTCGACTCCGTCGCCGCGCGTGAATTTAAGTCCCGTCGCCGGAAGGACAGTGTATGCGCATCGCGCTCATCGCCCACGACGAGTTGAAGGACGAGATGGTCGAGTTCGCGACGGCACACGCCGACGTGCTCGGCGAGCACGAACTGGTCACCACCGGGACCACCGGGAAACGGATCGCCGAGGAGACCGAACTGACGGTGAATCGACAGTCATCGGGGCCGCTCGGCGGCGACCTCCAGATCGGTGCCATGGTCGCCAACGGCGATGTCGGCGGGCTCGTGTTCCTGCGGGACCCGCTCACCGCACAGCCCCACGAGCCGGACATCTCCGCGCTGTTGCGCGTCTGTGACGTGAAGGACGTCCCGGTCGCGACGAACTTGGCGTCGGCCGAGCTGCTCGTCGAAGGGCTCCTCGTCGGCGGAGTGCCCATCGACGAGGACCTCATCGATGAGCGGTCCCCGTTGGCCCACCGGGAGTCTCGGGACCAATGAGCAGCGTGGGGCGGATCCAAACCCATTCGGTCGGTGAAAAACGCGCTTAATCGTTCGGAACCCTTAGAGAGTCCTCGTCCGTCATCGGACGCATCGATGAACCGACGACGATATCTGGCGACTGCCGCCGGCGCGACGGGCCTCGGAACCGCCCTTTCGGGCTGTACGGCGCTCGGCGGTGAAACGGTCCTCGAAGCGCCGGTCGAGCGCCGAGACGGCCGGTCGATCCGATTCGTGTACGAACACGGGGGTGAGGACCTCGTGCGGATCTACTTCAACAGGGACCCGGACACGCCGTGGAAGGCGGTGAACCGGGAGCCGACGAATCCCGGAGTACACCGGCTTCGGATCCTGATCGAACAGCCCGCGGAGACGACGTTGGGCGCCTATCGAGTCCAGTTCGACACGGAATCAACGGCGGGGCCGGCAGCAAACGTCTACCTCCATCCGCCCCTAGCCGGGGAGACGAGCGCGTTCGACACCTACCGCGACGCGGGCTGGACCGCCGTTGAGGCCGAATACGACGGCGGAAGACGGGTCACGACCGGATTCGAGGTGCTGGTGTACGGCGATGCCGACGCCGGGGACGGCGCCGCCGACGATGGCGGGGCCGAGAGCGAGGGCGGGGTCGAAGGCGAGACTGGGGTCGAAGGCGAGACTGGGGGCGAAGGCGGGATACTCCCGGTGCTCGTGGACCACGAATTGAGTCTCACCGGCGTCGGATATCTCGGCGAATCGTTCGTCGCGGCGGACCGAACGACGATCGAACTCGGGGGGTCGGGCTGAACCGTCCGGGCCGAACTGAACCGTCCGGGCCAAAGCTGGCGGACCGTTAGTCCGGGCGGACGCCACAAATGACTGACAGGAGTTCCCGGCGTGCTTCGTCGGCTCCACGGTCAAGCCGATACCCGCCGCCGGCGAGAAGGTACTCGCCGGCTTCCCAGACCGCGATCAGAGCTTCGATCGGGATTCTCGCGTCGTCGAGGACGCACCGACCGCGGTACGTCACGAGCGCCGCCGGCGCGGCCTCGGGGTCGTCGACCGCGACGGTGCGTTGGTCTTGAATCTCGATCGACCCGATATCGCGGTCCGCGAGTCGGTCCCGGAACCCCGATCGAGCGCGGCGCTCGACGAGTCCCGTCAGCGCGGCGTTCGGCGGCGTCTCGGGGCGGATCCGGAGCCGACTCGCGAAGGCGAACGGCCGCGGATCCGGGCGATCCGTCCGCTCGTATCGGACCGTGCCTGCGGTGACCGAGACGGGACCGGCGGTGAACGGGCGTTCCGTCGTCCGCTCGACACGCTCCCACCCGTCGAGTCGGTCCGTGGGGACGGCCGGCGGTTCCATACGCGGCGTTTGGCGGGATGATACGTAAACGACGGGGGACGAGACGGGTGGTGGAAGCGGGACGGGCAGTGGCGGGCTGGCGTGGACGGTGAACGAGTCGACCGTCGGGGCGCGTCAGTGGTCGTCCTCGCGCCACTTGTGCTCGCACTCCGTACAGACGAAAAATCGGGTTTCGGACTCGTCGGCGGCGCGGATCTGTTGCATGTACCAGTACGCCCGGTCGTTGCCACACTCCGGACAGTGGGTGGTGGTCGTCGGGAGCCCCTTGTCCTCGGCTTCGCTGACGTCGACGATCTCGGACTCGACCTGCGACTCCGTGGTCCACGCCTCCGACTCGTCGCCGTCGCGACCGACCTCATAGCCGCAGGCGTCACACACCCAGTGGTCCGCGCCCTCGCCGGACTTCATCATTGAACCGCACTCGTCGCAGAACTTCATGGCGGAACCAACAACGGGCAGTACATAAGCGGCGGGATCCGGGCCGGCCGAGGCCTCACGCGCGTCCGTCTTCCAGGTGGTCGGCGAAGGCGAACCGGACCCGTTCCTCGTCGCTCCCCTTCGTCTCGCGGCCGGTGACGACGATCTCGCCGATCTCGCCGGTGGCGCCGACGTGGGTCCCCGCACAGGCCGTCCGGTCGTACGGGCCCTCCTCGGTCCCATCGTCGGACCCGCCCACTTCGACGATTCGCAACTCGGTGATCGAGTCCGGCAGTAGGTCGATCCGAGTTCGGTCGGCATCGAGGCTCGCTTTTGCTGCCTCCCGATTCATGATGTAGCGCTCGACTGGCCTGTCGTCGTCGACGAGTTCGTTGAGTCGGTTTTCGATCCGCGTGAGGTCATCGGCCGCGAACCGCCCGTATTCGGCATCGAGGTGGGCGTGGTCGGCAGACAGTTGGTTCCCGGTCGTGCGCGCGTCGAACTCGCGCAACAGCAACGCCGACAGCAAGTGCTGTGCGGTGTGATACCGTGCGTGAGCATGCCGCCGGTCCCAATCGATCTCGCCGACGACGTCGGTCCCGGGCGACGGGAGCGACGGCGTGCCTCGGCCGTCGACGGGTGTGAGCGTGTCGTCGACGGGTGCGAGCGTATGATAGATCGTGTCAGCCTTCGCGACGTCGACGACCCGCCAGTGCCGATCCGGGTCGTCCGCGGCCCGGAGGGTTCCGGTGTCGTGTGGCTGACCGCCGCCGGTCGGATAGAACTGCGTTCGATCGAGCGTGATCCGGTCATCGAGTGCCCGTTCGACGGTGGCTTCAAACGTCCTGACGGCGTCGTCGTTGAGGTACAGCTTCTCGGTCATGATCGGCGTATGGGCGCGAGCGGGCATAACGATCGCGGCAAAACACGGGGCGCCCCCGGCAGCATCCCAGTGAACACGAACGCCGCGGGGCGATAGAACGTACCGATCCGGGACAACCGAACCCGCCGCCGACTCGGACGAGGCGGGCGTCGTAACGACTAAGAATGAAACGCTCGTCGGTTACGGTAATGAATTACGAGCTTCCCGCCCGAGGTGGTCCGCGTGGGCGTCGAGATTAAGGAAACCGAGGTGAGCGACGAGGACTTTGAGGGGATGGAGCAGTTCGTCAGGGACTACCTCGCGGCCAGCGTCGAGAGCGAGGACGACGGCGGTCGAATGCGGTGGTACCCGTGGCACTCCGCGGCCTACCGCTTCAACCACATCCTCAACGTCGTCGACCTCGGGGCCGAAATCTCCGAGTCGGAGGGGGCCGACGTCGACGTGGTCCGGGTCGCGGCGGTGTTCCACGACGTCGCCAAACTCGAGGTTGACCAGGACGTTCACGCGGAAGCAGGCGCCCGCGTGGCCCGCGAATACCTCCGGAGCCGCGGCAACTACCCCGAATCGTTCATCGAGGAGGTGTGTGGGACGGTCGTCGACCACTCCTACACCGGCGACCTCGCGGACGTCCCCCTGGAGAGCCGCTGTCTGATCGAGGCCGACGTGCTCGACAAGGTGGGTGCGAACGGCGCGGTGCTGATGCTGCTGCGGATGGGATACGAGTCACGGACCCACATGGACGCCGCCAAGATGGTCGACCGGGTCCTCGACCGGGCCCACGACCACACGGACCGGGTCGTCTCCGACACCGCCGTCAGCATCGGCCACCGGCGGATCAAGCGCGTGCGGTGGCTCCGCGAGTGGCTCGAGGAGGAGGTCTCGCGGATGGACGCCGACGGCGTCACGGAACGGTAGCCGGACGACGTCCGCGAGGGGTTCGTCGAAACCGTCGTCGGTCGAGCGCCGCTCACGCGTCGGGATCGACCATGGGCAACGTCGCCGAGAGATATCGATCGATCTCCGACCGAACCCCGTCGACCCAGCCGCGGTCGGCCGTCGTCGCCCACCGAAACATCGCGCCGGTTGCGAGCGTCTGTATGGTGGCCGCGACCGCAGCGGGGTCCCTCCGATGCGCCTCGTCGTCGTCCACGTCGTGTCCGTCGTCCACGTCGCGGTCGGCGGCCGCGTCCCGGACCGACCGTTCGAGGAACTCCCCGAACACGCGATCGCTCCGGTCGAAGTGATCCCGATATGCGTCGTCGACCGCGGCCTGTGCGCGGAGCTGAACGATCACGATCAGGAACCGACCGCCCGGAGCGTGCTCCCCGTCGGCATCGGTCGGGTCCGTCATCGCGGTCACATACGCGTCGAGACGGGCGCGGGGGGGAAGGTCGAACGACTCCTCCGAGACGGTCGACTCGAAGCCGTCGAGCAGGAACTCGAGGAGATCGACCAGCAGTTCGTCCTTTCCATCGTAGTGGTGATACACGAGCGACGGGCTCTTGTCGAACGCCTCGCCGATCCGTTCGATCGTGAGGTCGGCGCACCCGTGGTCGCGGAGCACACGGAACGCGGCCCCCAGAATCGCCTCCCGCGTGTCCGTCGGATCCGCGAACGGGTCGTCCATATCCGACATACCCGCCGGGGGCATATATCGGTCTTGATTGAACATTTATTCAACACGCTTATCCTCCGGGCGGCCGAGACATTCGTATGATGAGAAACGACACACCGAGGCGCCCTCCATTCGATTCCTCCGTGGCCTCTTCGCCCGTGTCGTCCGGCGTCTCCATGCCCGGGCCGGTCGGTCCGTTCGGATCCGATACGTCCGGCCGCGCCGCACTCGGTGGGGAAATCTGATGCCGACGGGACCGAAGCGGTCGACGATCGCGGGACGCCGAAACGTTGCCCTCGTCACCGCGGTACTTCTGGTCGTCGTCATCGTCGTCGCGATAACCGGAGTCGCGGCCACCGGGACTGCGGGCGCGGCGGAAGGAACCGGTTCGGCGATCGTGACCGGTCCGACGAGTGTGACCGGTTCGGCGGGGACCGCCGGTTACGCCGCGATCGATGACGGCGGAGACGACGGCGTCATCCACCAATCGGGAACGTCCCAACTGGTGAGCGGATCGCCGGAAATCGATGCGTACCTCTCGCAGCCGACGGTGTCGGCCGGCGGTGAATCGACGGTTACCGTTGATCTGCTCAACGTCGGGGACATGCGTCGGGGCAACGAACTCGATTCCCGCGTCACCACCGCCCGAAGCCTGCGATTGGAGGCCGAGGCCGACGACGTCCCGATCAACGTGACGACCGGCGAAGTTGCCGTCGGCGACGTCGAAACCGGAACGCCGAAGTCGGTGTCGATCGACGTGACCGTTCCGGGCGACGTCGAGGACGGCGCATACGAGATCGACGTGTACGTCCGGTACCAGTATACGGCCCGGATCCGGCCCGGCTCCGACGCCCACATTGACCGCCCCGGATCCGAACGCTTCGACGTCACCGTCGTCGTCGACGACGGGGCCCAGTTCGCGATCCTCGACGCCGACACGGACGCACAGGTCGGCGGGGGTGGCGACGTCCGGGCGACCATCCGGAACGTCGGCGACGAGGTGGCCCGCGATGCGGTCGTTTCCGGGAGCACGGCGGGAGACGGCGTCACGCTCGGTGTGGACGGTTCCTCGGACGTGTTCGTCGGCAACTGGGAACCGGGCGAGAACCGGACGGTCGTGTTCGACTCCACGGTAACGCCCGAGTTCGTCGGCGGGGCGTACGCGCTGCGGTCGGCCGTCGAGTACCGCGGCGCCGACGGGGCGGAGACGGAAGCGCCGTCCGTGCGGACCGGCGTGACCCCGATACGGGAACAGTCGTTTGCCATCGACGGCGTCGAAAGCGACCTGGAGGTCGGTTACTCCGGGACCGTCTCGGGCACGCTCACCAACGACGGTCCGCTCGCGGTCGACGGTGCGGTGCTCGTCGCCGAGCCGCAGAGTACCCGGGTGACGCTCGGAGAGAGCCGGTACGCGCTGCCGGACCTCGCGGCGGGGGCGACGACCGACTTCGCGTTCGACGCGGACGTGAACGGCGGGGCCGACCCCGGCCCGCGGCAGGTCCGGTTCACCGTCGAGTACACGAGCAACGACGCCACGATCACGGACGAGACGAGCGACCGCATCGAGGTTGCGCCACGACGGCCGGAGTTCGGCGTCACGGCGGACGGCGCGACGATCCCGGCCGGTGAGACGCGACGGATCACCTTCGAGATAACGAATCAACGCCCCGAAACCCTCTCGTCGATCAACGCGGGACTGTACGCCAATAGTCCGCTCTCGACCGTCAACGACGAGGCGTTCGTCGACGAACTCGCGCCCGGCGAATCGACCGAAATCTGGTTCGAGGTGGCCGCGACCGACGCCGCCGGCGTGGAGACGCATCCCGTCGAGTTGGACTTCCGCTACGACGACGAACGGGGGAACGACCGGATCTCGGACGTGACCCAGTACCCGGTCGAGGTGGCGGAGCCGACGGACGACGGCGGCGACCTTCCGGTCGGTCCGATCGTGATCGGCGTCGCCCTGCTCGTCGCCGTCGTGGCGGCCGTCGTCCGGCGCCGCCGGGTTCGATAGCCCGATGGTCGACCACGGAGCCGCAAAGGCCGACCGTACCGCCGCCCCGATCGACTGCGCGGTGGCCCCAGCCAGCCGCGCAGCCGCCCCGATCGAACGGCGGGATCGACGGCGGACGCGGGGGCGACCGTGACCGCCGCGGACCGGGTCGTCGAGCGCGTCAATGAGACGGTGACGACCCGTCCGGTGGCGGTCGTCATCGTGTTCATCCTCGTGAGCGTCGTCGCGATTGGCGGGCTCGGAGGGATCACGACCGCTGCCGGCGCCGACCAGTTCTCGGAGGACATCCCGGCCCAGCGGGCGCTCGACGATATCGACGAGGAGTTTGAGTCGTCGATCGGCGGGTCGGCGACCGCCGCACAGCTGATCGTGTCCGATGACAACGTCCTTTCACGGGACGCGCTGGTCCGGATCCTGGAGACCCAACATCGATTGGAGTCACGGTCGACCCTGCGCGTCGGGTCGACGACGAGCCACGCGAACGCGATCGCCAGACGGCTCGACCCGGGTGCCGAGACGACCGCCGAACAGCGGGACGCGGTCGCAGCGGCGACGCCGGCGGAACTCGCCGACGCGATCCGGACCGCTGACGAGTCCGGAGCGGTGGCTTCGCAGGTGTCGACCGACTACAACCCGACCGCCCAGCGGGCCGGAACCGCGATCGTCGGAGTCACCTACGACGTGCCTGACGCGACCACGACCGGTCGGGTGGAGACGCTCCAGACGCGAAGCGTCGAGGTCGTCGATTCGGTTCCCGGCACCGAGGCCGGCGAGAACGCGATCCTGTTCGGCGACGGCATCCTCCAGAGCGAGATCAACGCCCTGTTGACCGACACGGCAATCATCGTGTTTCCCGCGGCGCTGCTTTTCATCCTCTTTTTTCTCCTCGTCGCGTACCGGGACCCGATCGACATGGCGCTCGGGCTCTCGGCGCTCGTGGTGTCAGTCCTGTGGACGTTCGGCTTCATGGGATACGTCGGGATCCCCTTCTCCGATTCGCTCGTTACCGTCTTCCCGCTGTTGCTGGCGGTCGGGATCGACTTCGGGATCCACATCATCAACCGATACCGCGAGGAACGGCTCGACGGCGTCGACATCGGGGGATCGATGCGGACGACGGCCGACCAGCTGTTCATCGCGTTCCTGCTCGTGACGGTCACGACGGTGGTCAGTCTCCTCGCCAACGTCGTGAGCCCGTTCGAGCCGAATCGCGACTTCGCGATCGTCGCCGCCGCCGGAATGGTGTTCACGATGATCGTGTTCGGCGCCTACCTCCCCGCGGCGAAGGTGCTCGTCGACCGTTACCGCGATCGACTCCCGGTGCCCGAGTTCGGATCGACGCCGCTCGGGTCGGGCGGATCCCGACTCGGGCGAGTGCTCCACGTCGGCGTCGATCTCTCGCGTCTCGCGCCGATCGCCGTCGTCGTCCTCGTGCTGCTCGCCGGGGGGGCCGGAGGCGCGTACGGCACCGGCGTCGACACGGAGTTTTCCGAGGAGGCGTTCTTCCCGGACGAGGGTCGGCTGGCGGTGTACGGGGAGCTTCCGGAGCCGTTCGCGCCGACCGAGTACACGTTTCTCAAAGTGTTGACGCTGTTCGAGGAGGAGTTCGATCAGGACTTCGTGGGGTCGGTGACGCTGTACGTCGACCAGTCTGTCCGAAACGACGATTCCCTCGAACTGATCGACCGGACGACCCGGAACCCGCCGGACACGTTCGAGACGACGCCGGAACGCCGAGCGGCGTCGACGAGCGTCGTGACCGTGATCGAGGACCACGCCGAGAACGACCCGGAGTTCCGCCGGACCGTCAGGCGGAACGACAGACTCGGGACCGGAGTCCCCGACCGAAACGTCGACGAAGTGTATGACGAACTGCTCGACTCGCCGGCCGAGGACCGGGCGCGTGGGTACCTCGCCGCCGACCGCGGGAGCGCGCGGATCGACTACACGATCCGTCCCGGTGTCGACGGCGAACGGGCCGTCGCCGACGTCCGGGCGCTCTCCGATCGGACCGCGCTCGACACGGTCGCAACCGGCCAACTGGTCGTCAACGAGTCCGTGATCGACCTTCTCATCGATTCGGCGGTCCGGAGCCTGATCGGCGCGTTCGTCCTCACCGCCGTCTTCCTGACCGTCTCGTACCGGTATCTCGAGGGAAAAGCGGTGTACGGGCTGATAAATCTCGTTCCGGTGCTTGCGACGGTCGGGTTACTCGTCGGGTCGATGCGACTCCTCGAGATTCCGCTGACGCCGATCAACGCTCCGATCCTCTCCGTGTCGATCGGGCTCGGCGTGGATTACACCGTCCACTTCGTCCACCGGTTCGTCGACGAGTACCGGGCCGGGAACCCGGTCCATGAGGCGCTCGACGTCACCATCGGCGGGACGGGGGGTGCGCTCACCGGGAGCATGCTCACGACCGTGACGGGACTGGGAGTGCTGTACCTCGCCGTGATCCCGCTTATCCAGGATTTCGGAGCCCTGCTCGCGCTCGGCGTACTCTACGCGTACCTCTGTTCGATCGTGCTGGTGCCGTCGTTGGTGGTCGTGTGGGACCGATACGGGTCGGCCGTTGGGCTCGGGTTGGAGGGAACGGTTCCGTCCGAAGGGGATGTGGGACCCGGAGACGGACGGCCGTAACCGACGGGTAGCACACGCCCAGCGGGTCGCACCCGATAACTGGGACAGGATCCGGTGGTCGCGTCCGAGGGGCGCCGACCCGACTCAGTCGTCCGCGGGGGGCATCGGCGGCGACCCGGTAAGTCGATCGCGGTCGTGGGGCGCCTCCCAGTCGAGGTCCGGTCCGCGCGAGATGATCCCGCTCGGCGTCACGTCGGGGTGGGTGGTGAAGTAGTGTTCCTGGATGTGGTCCATGTTCACCGTCTCGGTGAGGCCGGGCGTCCCGTACAGGTCACGGAGATACGGCCAGAGGTGCTCGTACTGATGGATGAACCGTCGGTCACACATGAAGTGCGTGTGGTACACCTGGTCGAAACGGACGAGCGTGGTGAACAGACAGATATCCGCCTCGGTGAGCGAGTCGCCGACGAGGTACCGGTTGTCGGCGAGGTGGTCGTTCCACCGATCCAACGCCCCAAAGAGGTCGTCGATCGCGTCGTCGTACGCCGCCTGCGACTTGGCGAAGCCGGCGCGGTAGACGCCATTGTTGATCGGCTCGTAGATTTCGGTTACGACCTCGTCGACGCGCTCGACGCCGGCCTCGTCGTCCGGGAGCAAGGAGACGTCGTTCCCGAGGTCGTCGAAGGCAGTCGTCAGCATCCGCAGGATCTCCCGGGACTCGTTGTTGACGATCGTGTCCTCTTCGGTGTCCCAGAGGACGGGAACCGTCACGCGGCAGGTTGCGTCGGGGTCGGCCTCAACGTACAGTTCGCGGAGGTAGTCGCCGTCCTGGACGCGGTCGGGGGAACACCCCGCCTTTTCGGGAGTGAACTGCCAGCCATCCTCGCCCCGCCACGGGTCGACGACGCTGACGCCGATCGCGTCCTCCAAGCCGAGTAGCGACCGGGCGAGCAGCGTCCGGTGGGCCCACGGACAGGCGTACGAGACGTACAGGTGATACCGACCCGTTTCGGGCTGGAACCGGTCGTTCGGCTCGGCGTCAACGTGCCCGGGAACGTCGCTACCGGCGACCCAGTCCCGGAACGTCGTCTCGCCCCGCCGGAACGCCCCGTCCTCGTCGGTCGATTCGTACGTGTCGGTTCGCCACTCGCCGTCGACGAGTTGGTTCATATCAACACGAGGGCCTCGAGACGTATAATCTAGCGGGGACACGAACGTCAACGGGATACCGTCGACACGCAAGCGCCCTCCGAGGCCGGCGTCCTGGGCTCGCGCGC
>JAQCNI010000067.1 GCA_028275105.1 Halorubrum sp. | reverse complement strand
TCGCTGCCGGTCTCGGGTGGCAGCATCGAGTCGATCAGCTCGTAGCCGTACCCGATTCCGGAGAGGAAGCGGCCGGGCGTGATCCGCAGGCTCGCGACCGACCACGCGATCAGTGCGAGCACAGCCCCGTACACCGCCCACTTCGCGTATCGGTTCCGGAACGCGGTCGGGCGCCGCCACGTCCGCCGGTCGGCCGCGCCCGTTGACCCCGCCGGCGAGGGCGACTCGGTCGCCACGGGTCAGTCCTCCGCGGGCAGGCGGTCGGAACCGGCGTCCTGCCCGTTCCGCGAGCTCGACTCGTCGTTCGCCCCCGACAGCCAGTCCGGGTCGGTCGCGGCCGACTCCGGCGGCTCCTCGCCGCGGTAGATGACGCCCTTCGACTCGTCGGTGAGATCGCTTGCCGGCCCGTCGAAGACAAGTTCGCCGGCGTGAAGCCCGAGGATTCGGTCCGCGTACGCCTCAGCGAGGTCGACCTCGTGGATGTTGATCAGCACGGGCACGTCGCGGTCGTCGGCGATGTCGGTAAGCAGCTCCATCACGTCGCGGGAAGTCTCGGGGTCGAGACTCGAGGTCGGCTCGTCGGCCAGCAGGATCTTCGGCTCCTGGACGACCGCCCTCGCGATCCCGACGCGCTGGCGCTGCCCGCCCGAGAGCTCGTCGACCCGCTTGTCTTCCATGCCGTCGAGTCCGACGAGCTCCAGCAGCTCGTAGGCGCGCTCGACGTCGTCCGGAGGGAAGTTCCGCCGGAGCGCGGCCCAGTTCGAGACGTATCCGAGCCGCCCGGAGAGCACGTTCTCCATCACGGTGAGCCGCTCGACGAGATTGTACTCTTGGAACACCATCCCGATGTTCCGGCGGGCGTCCCGCAACCCGTCGTCGTCCAGCGCGGTCAGCTCCGTGTCGTCGAGGCGGACGCTCCCCGTCGTCGGCTCGACCAACCGGTTGATACACCGGACGAACGTGCTCTTTCCGGCCCCGCTCGGCCCGATCATCGCGACGACCTCGCGGCCGTCGATCCGCACGGAGACGTCGCTGAGCGCTTTGTCACCGGTCGGGTACGTCTTTCCGAGGTTCTCCGTTTCGAGCATCGTTACAGGTTCCCGCTCTCGTACTCGACGCCGTTGTACCGCTGAATGATCAGGATGTCGTTGAAGACGTTCTCGTAGTCGATTTCAACGTACTCGGCCTCACCGCTGTTTTCGGCGTACTCGGTGTCCGTCCAGTCGGTCCCGATCGTCGCTTCCTTGATCCCTTCGACGATGTCCGGGTGGAGGTCGTAGCGGTGGACCATCGGACCCGGCGGGAACGGGTTGCTCGCCCAGACCACTTTGAAATCGTCGTAGTCGATGTCCTCCGTCGACCCGATGAGGTCATCGACGCAGGTGCTACAGATCGGCCCGGCGTCGTAGTCGCTCACCGCGATGCCGCGGGCGGTCTGGTCGTGGCCGCCCGAGAAGTTGACTTCGTAGTCCTCTCCGGCCGTCACGTCGAAGAACTGGTCGAACAGCGCCGACGGCGCCTGATTACCGGAATTTGACGCCGGCTCGGAGTGCGCGACTGTGATATCGTCGCGCGCGAAGTCGTTGACAAACTGGATGTCGTGCTCGTCGTCGCGGGTGACCGCCAGCAGCCGGTAGCCGAACTGTCCAGAGGGACTTATGGGGACCGCGAACGGAACGACGCCGCCGAGGTTGACCCCGAAGGCGGACGTTCCGGTCGAGATATCGCCCAGATGTCCGCGCCCCGCCCGGAACGACTCGACCGTCGCCGCGTTGGAGTCGACGGGCTGCCACTCGACCGTCCGGCCCGTCGTCTCCTCGAGCCGGTCCAGCAGCGGCTGGATGGTATCCTGGTACTGCGTCTGGCCGGACTCGCCGGGCTTGTCCACGAAGATGAGCGGGTCGGGGTCGACCCACTCGCTCTCGTCGTCGGGCAGCTCCCGTGGCGGGCTGCCGTGAGCTATCTCCTCGACGTCTTGGTTCCGCATGTTCTCCAGGTCCGTCTGGCTCCCCTGGAAGTAGTCGTTCTCCGAGACCGCCGTCATCAGGTAGTTGTTCTCCTCCCAGTTGGGCTCGGCGGGATCGAACTCCGAGGCGTCCGCGAGCATCGGGTCGCC
>JAQCNI010000053.1 GCA_028275105.1 Halorubrum sp. | reverse complement strand
CGACGGCTGAAGCAGTCGCCGTTCGGCCGCGTGCTCCGGAGCATCCGGGACGACGAGGAGGCGTCGATCGCGCTCGGGAAGCACACGTTCCGCTACCGGATGCAGGCGTTCGTCGTCGGCGGCGTGATGGCCGGGCTCGCCGGCGCGCTGTGGGCTCACTACGCGACAGCGCTGACCCCGACCGCGTTCGGGGCGAACATCACGTTCCTGACCTGGGTCGGCCTCATCGTCGGCGGGAGTGGGAACGCCAAGGGCGCGATCTTGGGCGCCGGCCTCATCATCGCGTTCCGGGAGGCGACGCGGTATCTCCCCGACCTGTACGGGCTGGGCGACGTCATCCCGACGCTGCGGCTGATACTCGTCGGTGTGCTCGTGATCGTCACGATCCGCTACCGGCCCGACGGCCTGCTGCCGGAGCGTGACATCTCTTACGCGGAGTACTGTAAGCGCGTCGAGTACGGAGGTGAGTAGCCGGTGGCGTTCGATCCACAGTTCCTGGTCAACGGCGTCATCGTCGGGAGCACCATCGCGCTTGCCGCGATCGGGCTCACGCTCATCTTTGGCATCCTCGATTTCATCAACTTCGCTCACGGCGAGTATCTCACTCTCGGGGCGTATGCGGCGCTGGTCGCGAACGTCGCGCTTGGCCTCCCGTTCGTCGTCGCCGCTGTCGTGGCGATCCCAATCACGGTGGTGCTCGCGCTCGCCATCGACCGGGTGGTGTTCTACCCGCTCCGTCGGGAGGGCGCCGGCGCGCTCTCGCTGCTGATCACGAGCTTCGGGCTGAGCATCATCCTGCGCAACGCCGTCGAGATGGTCTGGTCGAGCGACCCGCGACGGTTCGACGTCGGCGGCGCCGAGGCGATGGCCATCGCGGGCGTGCGGATCACGACGGTCCAGATCGCGATCGTCGTCGTCTCGCTCGTGTTGATGATCGCCATCCACCTGCTGTTGACGCGGACGACCCTCGGCGTTACGATGCGGGCGACGGCGTCGAACCGCTCGCTCGCGCTCTCCTCAGGAGTGAACACCGAGCGGATCGTCACCTGGACGTGGGTCATCGGGGCAGGGCTGACCGCCATCGCGGGCGTGCTGATCGGCCTCAACACGGTTGTCCGGCCGTCGATGGGATTCGGCCTGCTGCTGGTGATGTTTGCCGCCGTGATCCTCGGCGGTATCGGCGACCCCTACGGTGCGATGCTCGGCGGGCTCTCGATCGGCATCGCCCAGGAGGTGAGCGTCGCGTTCATCTCGGCGTCGTACAAGCCGGCGGTCGCGTTCACGATCATGGTGGTGTTGCTGCTGTGGAAGCCCGAAGGGCTCCGTGGGGCTGACACATGAGCGACGACGGGCTGCTAGAGGTACGTGACCTCAACAAGTACTTCGGCGGGGTCACCGCCGTCGACGGGTTCGATATGACCGTCGAGCGGAACTCGATCACGGGGCTGATCGGCCCGAACGGCGCCGGGAAGACGACGGTGTTCCGGACCATCTCCGGGTTCCACGACCCGGACGGCGGCAAGGTCGTCTTCGACGGCGAGGAGATTACCGGCAAGCCGGTGTACGAGATCGT
>JAQCNI010000039.1 GCA_028275105.1 Halorubrum sp. | reverse complement strand
GATGGGGACACCGAGTTCGAGCGCGACGACGCCGACTACGGAGCGTTCGTACGTCGCGTCCGGCGCGACCTCGAGAGCTTCTATGAGGTCGCCACGTCCCTGCGGTTCGGCGATCCCGAGTGGGACGATGACCGCGGTGTCTACCTCGTCGAGGCCACCGGGCTGGACGAGGAAACGGCAGCGGAGACGGAGGCGGAGGTCGCCATCGAGACCTGTCGAGTGCGGGTGAGCGCCGACGGGGTCGTCGTCGGCATCGAATCGACCCTCTCGCTCGGGGCGTCGGAGCGGGTTCGGGCCGTCGTCGACGGCGATACGGGCTCCGAGATCGCCGTCGAAGCGCCGGCGTGGATGGACGAGGTAGACGCGGACCTGCCGCTGTGGACGTTCCGGACCGGTGAGCGCCCCTCCGCGACCGTCCGAGACGGGACGGTTCTCGTCTCCAGCGACGAGGTCGTCGCCCTCGACCGCGACAACGGCTCGCCGCGGTGGCGGTTTTCCATCGACTGGGAAGACGACGACGTGACGAACGGCTCGTTTCACGCTGTTGCGGGCGAGACCGTCTTCGTGGGCACGAACGAGCGCGACGTGTACGCCCGCAGCCTGACCGACGGCTCCGAGCGGTGGTCGAACACGGTGGAGACGCCCCTCCCGCGCCCGACGGTGATCGACGATGTCGTGGTCTTCGCCGGACTCGACGGCGTGCGCGCCTTTCGCGTCGACGACGGTTCGGCGGCGTGGACCTGGAGTCCGGAGCAGTCCGTCGCCAGGCGGTTCTTTCACAACGGGACGCTCTTCGTGGCGGACACCACGGGCGTCGTGACCGCGATCGACGCGACGAGCGGCGCGGAACGCTGGCAGACCGACGCCCCGACGCGGAACTGGGTGTCGCCGTCGGCGGCCTCGTCGGGCCGCCTCTACGCGGGCGCCTTCGAGGGGTCCGTCTACGGGTTCGACGCGGACGATGGATCCGTCGCGTGGCGCTACGCGACCGACGACACGACCGTCTCGGTCGCACACGACGACGGGACCGTGTACGCCGGGGACCGCTCCGGAGGCGTGTACGCCCTCGACGAAGACGGAACGGAACGCTGGCGGTTCGACACGGGCGACACCGCCCGCCCTCACCCCCGCGGCGAAAGCGTCTACGTCGGGTCCCACGACGGCTCGGTGTACCGGTTGTCCGCCGAGAGCGGCGCCGTGCGCTGGACGTTCGAAACCGGCGGGTGGGTCGAACAGCCCGCAGTCACCGAGGACGGCGTGTACGTGGGCAGCCGGGACTCGAACCTCTACGCCATCGAGCGAGACACCGGCGAGACACGGTGGGAGCGTGAGGTGAACTTCTGGGTTCGGTCCCGCCCGACAGTCCGCGACGGCGTCGTGTACGCGACGGACCTCGGTACGGGAGGCGGGGCCGTCCACGCGTTCGATACCCACCCCGAGCGGTAGGCGGCCGCCGCGCCCCGGCGTTCCTTCGGGCGCCCCTCCGGCGACCGCGCGAAACGAGCCTCCGGAACCGACCGTCGGGCGGTCTGCGTCCCGAAACGGCTGGTATTATGTGAAACCGGCGGCTACGCCCGGACGACTCACAGAGCCCTCCGATACGTCCCATGTCCCCCGACCCCGGTAGCGCGCTCCTCTGGCACACCCTCGCGTTCGGTCTCGCGTGCGTTTTCGGCCTCGGGAGCGTCGCCTGGACGTACCGCCGCCGGGACCGACACGCCGCGCGGGCGTTTCTCGCGTTCCTGATCGTTACCGTCGCGTGGAACGCGACCGTGCTGCTCAGGATCGTCGGCCCGGTCTCGCTGGCGTGGGAGCTACACCTCATCGAGCAGTTCTTCCAGGTGCTGATCACGATCGTCTGGTT
>JAQCNI010000025.1 GCA_028275105.1 Halorubrum sp. | reverse complement strand
GAAGCCCTCTACGGGGTACGAGTAACGGCTTCGTGGCAAAGCCACTGGCTGACTGTCCAGCAAACCTTAGACTCCCAATCTTTAGGATTGACCTGCTCGGCCAACACCGGGTGGGAGGCCCGCGCCTTTAGCCGCGGGAGGATGTCACGAGAATAAACTATTTAGTAATATCATGACTCAGTTCACCATACCGATCACCGTGTTTGAAGTCCCCAGCACAGTCCACTGGGGGCTCATATTGCTGTTTACGGCGATTGCTATCGGCTGTTTCACCGGTGCTACCTACGAGTCTCGCCTACAAGGCCGCGATACGCAACTCGGGCTCAAGGCAGTGTTACTTACCAACGGTTTGTGGTTAAGTTTCCAAGCGCTCGGATTGGTGACCACCGACGAGATTCTCAGCAGCGCGCTGTACATCGGCGGCCTCATCTGTGGGCTCACCGGCGTTGGAGCATGGATATACTTCGTCTCCGCCTACACCGGCCGGTCGTACCACCGCGACCGACGGTATCGCGGACTTGCCGTCACTGTGTATGTCGGTCTCCTTGTAGTCAAACTCACGAACCCGCTGTACGGGTTGTACGTTTCGACGCGAGTATTACAGAATCCGTACCCACACCTCGTGGTTGAGCCGCAGCTATTCTTTTGGGTGTCGTTTTCGATTACCTATACGCTCGTCGCGATCAGCTTTTACTGGCTGTTGGACACGATCCGCCGGTCCGCATCTCCAACTGCCGGACTCGGCGTACTCGCGGTGTTCTCGTTGCTTCCGGTGGTGCCGCGGGTCGCCACTCAAGCACTCCCGAATGAGGTCCTCCCACCGGTCGTCTTGGGATTGAGCTTTGAGCCGATCGGTGTGACGGGATTCATGTTCGGAGTACTGTTGTTCGTCGAGGAACCGTTCCGTCAGGTGGAACAATCCGCCCGCTCAAAGTTCTTCGACGAGGCTGACGATGCGACGTTCGTATACAATATTGACGGCAGACTCGTCGAGATGAACGATCAGGCGCAGACGTTACAGTCGGATCTCAACGTCGAATGCTCGACGATCAAAGCCTTCGAATCGGCGTTCAGACCCGTTGGGACTGATGCCGACGAGAGAAACACCATCACCGCCGAACGCGACGGGACGCCTCGACGGTTCGAGGTCACGACCAATTCAATGACCACCGGCACGGAAAGTATCGGGGTCGTCGCGATCGTGCGTGATATTACCGAGCGCTGGGCGCGGAAACGAGACCTCGAACTGAAAGAACGAGCGATGGATGAGGCGAACGTCGGAATCACCATCAGCGACCCGACCAGCGATGATAACCCATTGGTGTACGTGAACGACGGCTTTGTCGAACAGACCGGGTATGACCGCACGGAGGCTGTTGGCCGGAACTGTCGGTTCCTACAAGATGACGACAGAGATCAATCCGCGATTGATGATCTCCGCGAGGCGATCGCCGCTGACGAACCAATCACCGTCGAGTTACGCAATTACCGGAAGGACGGCGAGCAGTTCCGGAACCGGCTCTCGGTGACGCCAATATTCAATGAGGCCGGTGAACTGGTCAATCACGTCGGCATTCAACAGGACGTAACAACGGTGCGTGAAAGCCAACGCGAGTTGCGCGCGGAACGTGAACGGTTTGAACTGCTGACCGAGAGTACCGACGAGTACGCCTTTTTCATCGTCGATGATGACGGGGAGATCGAGACGTGGAACGACGGCGCAGCGAATCTCTTCGGGTACGACACCGCAACTGCGCTGGAGATGTCGATGGCCGACCTCCATCCCGCCGCTGATCGCGAAGCAGAACTGCCTGACCGACTTCTTCAGCAGGTCCGTCACGCCGGCGAAGCCGAGGACACCGGCTGGCGCGTTCGGGCGGATGGAACGGAGTTTTACGCCGACGCTCGCTACGCGGCGCTGCGAGACGACGACGGCAATCTAGCAGGCTACGCACAGATCGTCCGTGACATGACCGAACAACGCCGCCAGCAACGCCGCACCGAACGGTTCGTCGAAGAGTCCGACGACGTGGTCACGATCGTCGACCAAGACGGGACGATCACCTACGCCAGCGGGTCGGCAGAACCCGTCTTCGGCTACAGCGTCGACGATCTCACCGAGACGAACCTCTTTGACCGACTCCACCCGGACGACCGTGAACGGGCGATGGAAGCGTTCTTTCGGGGCACCGACGATGATGACGCCGCATTCCAGATCGACTGTCGGTTCATGTCACACGACGAAGAGTGGCGCGAAGTGGAACTTCGCTGTCGGAACATGCTCGCCGATAGCGCCATCAGCGGGATGTTGATGTACCTGCGTGACGTGACGGCAACGAAGGCACGGACCCGTCAGTTGGAAGCGTTGTTCAACGGCACGTTCGGCTTTGCTGGCCTGTTGGAGCCGGACAGCACGATTCTCAGAGCTAATGATGCCGCGATTGAGTTCGGCGGCTTTGACCGCGAGGATATCGTCGGACAGCGATTCGATACGGTGTCGTGGTGGACGCACTCGACGGCGGTCCAAGACCGAGTTCGCAACGCGACTCGGAGAGCAGCCACCGGCGAGTTCGTTCGCTACGAGACGGACGTTCAGGGGACGGACGGCTTACAAACGATCGATTTCTCAGTAAAGCCCGTAACGAATGATGCCGGCGACGTAACGTTGCTCGTCGTCGAAGGCCGGATCGTCACGACTGAGCGCCGTCAGCAACAGTATATGGCCATCATGCAGCGGATCATGCGCCACAATATCCGGAATGACATTAATAAGCTACGCGGGTGGTCAGAGATGCTTGCCGAGGAAGTGGACGCTGAAACGAGAACAACGCATCTCCATCGAATCGAACGGATACTTGATGAGTGGGAAACGATGACCGAGCAGGTGAAGCAACTGCGGCAGCTCGTCAACACACCCGAGGCGGATCAATCGGTCGTTGAGACACGAACCGTCTTGGAACACCTAACCGAACGCAGCGAGGAAGCTGGCGTTACACTCAACACCGAGTCGTCTCTCTCCGACGCACCGGCGACGTTGGTTCCCGCGGCGATCGACGAAGCACTACAACGGCTGGTCGCAATTGCGATCGATCGCTCGACGGATCAAGACACCGACGTTGAGATTTCAGTATCGAACGCCACTGATGATTGGGTTGAGATTATACTCCTCGTCACGGGGTCGGAATTAACCGAGATGGAGGTGAGCGTGCTGGCCACCGGAGAGGAGACGGCCCTCACACACGCGCAGGGGCTTGACGTCTGGCTCATCCGAACGATGGTTCAACAGGCTGGCGGGGGCATAACGGGACAGACGACGGACGGCAAAACGAGAATAACGCTCAGAGCACCGACATCGGAACCGCCACACCCCGAACCGTGAGTTTCGTGTATCACGACGTCTGAAACCGGTTACGAAGCGGTAAGTCGTGCCGTGAACGCTCGACGTCCCCGTTGATTCATCCCGGTTTGATCACCAACCGACGGTACAACATGTATGTGACCTACAAACCCTATTCTTTGTACCTCGCACACTTCAGATCCGATCAGATCGGAGCGGTCAACACAGTCGAGGGAACGGTCGATCCGGTTGTGTGGGGGCGCGCTCCGGTGAGCGTCCGACGGACGCGAACCCGAGCGCGAGGGACGCCGCGAGCGCAGCGAGCGGCGAGGTTGGGGAGGCGTGAGGCTGCGGTCGCGGTGCTGTGCGGGATGGGATGGGACTCAAATGGGCAGCCGCGAGGGCGACACTTGACGACGCAAGCACCGCAGTGAGCGAGTCACGCGAGCGAACGAGGAGCGCAGCGAGTCACGCGAGCCGTTCGAGGGCGACTGAAGGGGGCCCTCGACTGGCGAACGGCGAAGCCGTGAGCCGTCGCGGCTGGGGATTTGTGGCTGTTCTCCGCGTCAGCAACTCCCTCGTACCGAGCGGCTGGGGCTCTGGATATCGCCACCGATGCTCCGTCGCCAATACCGATCACCCACTAATCGACCGCACCGTGGACCGATCAAACCGCTCCACCCCCATTCGATAAGCAGGCACACCCAATCGGCTGATTCAGGATCCATTTGGAGAAATAACGCAGTTTCCGTGCTGACTACATCCGCCATATTCAGCAGTCCCTTCCTGGCAGATGACAGATAAATAGGCTGGTGTGATACAGCGCTGGTCCGTAGTTCTTGCTCCGTCCGGTACGCATTCTCAATCCATCAGTATAGGATACGAAATCCGTACATGGTGTATACTGCCGATCCCTCTTGGGCGCGGAGTGGCATAATACGTTGTGTCAGTGAGTGACTCTCCGAGTAGCAAGGACGAATTGGAAGCATCAATCGACGAACTCGTTCAACGGGCACATCTTAATGATGTGGCCGTGACCGGTGGGTATGAGCTTATCCACGTCGATGGGTCGATGCCGGACTGGGATCTTACTATTATAGAATACAAGGATGAATCGGACAATACATTCAACCATCCACACTCGAAACCCCGACTGGATATTCCAAGTTATTAATTAGCGCGTTGTCATAAGAATAGCTAAGATGGCGACCACCCGCCGTACACACGTCTGTCGCATCCAAAACCACTCACAAGTGGTGGATGCGCTAGACCGGCACGGGTGGTCGGCATCAAAACTGTGGAACGTCGCCAACTACTACGCCCGCGAACAATGGGACGAAACCGGCGAAATCCCGGACGAAGACGAACTGAAGACCCACTCCAAATACAACGGACTACACAGTCAGCCCAGTCAGAACGTTCTCGAAGAGCTTTCTGAAGCCTTCAGTTCGTGGTACGGTTCCGACGACGGGCGAGACAACCCACCGGGCTATCGCAAGGAAAACTACTACGACGACCACGGCAACCGCGTTCACGAAGAACACCCGCGTTCGACGGTGACGTGGAAGACGAACGGCATTCGGCACGACGACAGGCACGACCGACTCCGACTCAGCAAAGGAGCCAATCACAGGGATGGACGCGACTTCATCCTCTGTGAGTACGAAGCGCCACCCGAGGTTGAGTTGGAAACCATCCAGCAAGTCCGAGCCGTCTGGAACTCGGGCAAGCAACGGTGGGAACTGCACGTCGTCTGTAAGCACGACATCACCACCGAGTCATCGGGGGAGAAAGTCGCTGGTGTTGACCTCGGTATCTGTAATCCTGCCGTCGTCGCGTTTCCCGATGACTCCTTGTTGTACCCCGACAACCGACTCCGGGGAGACAAACACTACTTCCAACGCGAAGCGTACCAGACCGGGGGCAACCACGGCCCATCGAGGAAAGCACAGTGGGCGCGTGAGAAGCTGTCCCGTCGGAAAGATCACTTCCTACACGCGTTGTCGAAGGATACCATCGAGCGGTGCGTCGAACACGGTGTTGGCACGCTCGTCGTGGGCGACCCGAGCGGTGTGGACGAGAGCGATTGGGGTCGCCACGGAAACAAGCGCCTCGACAATTGGGCGTACAAGCGGGTGATGAACCTCATCGACTACAAGACCCGTGAACACGGCATCGAAGTGGAGATGCCCGACGAACGCGGCACGTCATCGTCGTGTAGTGTATGCGGGCACGAGGACGACGAGAGTCGAGTTGAACGTGGGTTGTGGAAGTGCGATCGATGTGGAGTGGTCGTTCACGGTGACGTGAACGGTGCGGACAACATCAGGCAAGAAACGCCAACCGTGACTCGTCCGCTCGGTTCGGAGGATAGCGGTGACGGCTGTCTGGCTCAGCCACGCGTCATCCAATTCGACCGGACTCGCGGATTCCAACCGCGAGAAGCCCGTACGGATATCGCGAAACCCTAATATCCCAACGTTCGGGATTCCTCCGCCTTCAAGCGGAGGAGGAAGTCAATCGTTTGGAGTGAGCCAGGGTTGGGCGGTCCATTCGTTTCCGTTCGATCGAAGACGGCACACGCTCTCGTCCACCTTCATCGAGCGATCCGGGAGTTCCCTAAACTGAGCGACTCCCGTGCGTGTGAGAAGTCCTCCATGACGCCCCTCTTACCGTAGTGTAGCTCACACTCCCCATCACCCATCCAGAATTCGTTACGAACTCGGATCAACTACTCCGCCCCGGGTGTTTCGAAACTGGCGTCCGGTGAGTGACGCGGTTCATACGTCATATCCGTCGCCGCGATCCCTTCGACCGGCAGGCGGATTCGCCCCGAATGTTGGTCGTTAGCAAGTTTTATTGTCCGTACACGACAGTATCGATCGAATATGGGACGTGTCGATGGGGAAACTAGTAAACTACCCCACCCTACTCCTTCGGCGCATACGCGCCTCAGTCCTTGAGGGTGGAGCTTTGATGTGGACTCCCGGCAATCAGTCGCCAGCAATAGGCTGGTGACTCTCGCCGTTCAATGTCCCACCATTCAAACGCACGTCTACTGGTGCGTCTCCGCTCCCCGACTTGGGCGAGGAACGGAGTTTGTGTTGTCGCTTCCGGGCGTACCGCACGCCAATGTTCTTCGCAGCGTTGTAATCCGCGTTCACTTCGTATCCACACTTCAAACAACAGAAGTGTTCGCCATCACGGTTTGATTCGTGTGTGAATCCACAGTCCGTCCGAGAACAGCGTTGGGACGTGTGCTTCGGCTCGACTTGCTCCACGGAAACGTTCCGTTCTGGTGCCTTGTAGGAGACGTACTCGAACAGCCGTCGGAACGCCCAAACGTGGTGCCACTTCGCGTGCGGAAGCCGCTCACGGATGTCAGTTAAATTCTCAAACACGATTACATCACAATCGTGTTCGACGGCTTCCGAGACGATATCGTTCGTAACCGTGTGAATGTACTGTTTTCGCCACGCTTCTTCACGCTTTCCAAGGCGAAGCAGGGCGTTGTGTGCGGCCTGCGTCCCGCGCTGTTGCATCTCCCTACGCCGCTTCTCGAACTCACGGCACCAATGGTCGTAGTCGTCTCCCTGCCAGAAGCGTCCGGTTGAGGAGACGGCGAGGCTATTAACGCCGAGGTCGATACCGAGGACTGTCTGGTGCCCGGTATCTACCGAACCCCCAACGTCGTCTCCCCCGCCAGAACCGACTTTCCGTGTCGCGATGTGGACGTAGAACTCGTCGGTCGCCTTGTCGTATTGGAGTGTACTTGCTCGAAACTCGTAGTCTTCGGACAGTACGTACTGTTCGTACGGCGTCGGACTGCCCGATGGGAGTTCGTACCCACACTCGACACGACCATTAACTGTGGAAAGTGAGATTTTGTTCCGGTAGAACGTTGCACTCCGCTTATCGTAGAGCATACTCCACGACGTGAACTCCGGTTGGCTCACACGCTTCCCCTGCTTCCACCGTTCAACAACGCCTTTGGTTGCTTGGACGGCGCGTCGAATGGCTTCTTGGACGAGGTTTGCGGTGAGGTCAGTTTCCTCTCGCAGCTCCGCATAGAGCGCGTCACGCGCTGTTGTATTTGCGGTGACACAATCTTTGTAGGAGGATTCATCCCAACAGTAGTCTGCGGCACGGTTAGCGCAGTAGAGGAACTGTCGAGCGGATTCGTGGAGGTCGTCGCGCCGCTCATCGGGAACGATGAGTTTGACTGGCGCAGTTCGACGCACCTCCATATTTCAGATTAATATCCAACGGTACTTATACACTTGGGAGTCGGGTGGCAACTGTCTTGTAGTTGTGTCATCTTTCGTCGGTTTCCTCTCCGACCTACTCGCTCGCTTCGCTCGCTCCTTGAGGTCGGAGGCTCCACCTTGTATTATGCTGAATCTCATGGAAGAACTGTTTCTCGTCGGACACTTCTTCAGTCGGGGACAGCGCTCGCAACCGCCGGGTACGTCGCCTCGGCCGGAATCGGCGCCGTATCCGCCCAGTCGGACGATCCGTGGCCAGCACAGGGGTTCGACCCCGAAAACACGAGACACAGCCCCAACACAACTCCGTTGCGGAACGATCCGGCAGTGCTTGCGCAGGACGACATTCCCGCCAGCGCGCACGCTGACTACACACTAAAGTTGAGGAATGCTGATAGTGATTAATGCGAGTCTTTACCGCCGTAATGATCTGCGTCGGTGACTGGAGCCCCTGAAACCGTGTCTTTCGACATCGTCGATAAAACTATTCGCATTAATTACTATGAAACGGTGTTTCGAGTTGGATCCGTCTCCCGTTGGACGGAGCCTCCATGCGTATCACCCCGGACGCTCCAGTATCGGATTTCAGGCGGTCGTTTCGCCGGATTGGACGAGAGTTATTGTTTTATGCCTGGTGTTCGTTACACTATACCGTGGTAAGAGAAGTGACTCATACCGAGAAGGGGCCAACGCCCGTGGGTGAAGAAGAACTCGAAGAACAGGGTGGAACGGCATACATCTGTCAATGTGGCTTGTCGGGTAACAAGCCGTACTGTGACGGTTCTCACAACGCGACGGGCGACGAAGAGGAGGATAAGACCTACAAGTACACCGACGATGGACGAAAGGTGATCGAAGAAATAGTGTATCGCGACGATTAAGCGCGTATTTCTCGGACGGTAGGCATATCAACGCATATTCACGCGTCGTCGGTGCCGAAGACGTGCGTCTTGCGGTCGTTCGTTGCGGGGAACATCGCTGCGCTCGGGCCGGCGGGGCTGCCGGCGACGACGATGACGGGTGCCATACCGGACGTAGCCGGCCTCGCGGGCTCAGTCGTCGGCGAGCGGCACGTCGACGTCTATCTCGCCGGCGTCGATCTCGGCCTCAACCTCGCGAACCGCCGTCACCATGTTCTCGGTCTTGCCATAGGCGACCTCCCGCGGGAGCAGTTTCAGCCCGCAGTCGGGCGAGACGGTCAGCTTCTCCGGGGGAACCACACGGAGCCCCTCCCGGATGTTCGCCTTGATCGCCTCGACCGGCTCCACCTCGGCGGTGTGGGCGTCGACGACGCCGAGCGCGAGGTCCGGCTCGAACGCGGGGTCCTCGAACGTCGGGATCTGTTCGTAGTCGCCGTTGCATAGCTCCACGTCGAACTCATCTATCGGGTAGTCGTTGATCTCGGGGTAGATCCGCGAGTAGTCGCCGTAACAGACGTGGAGGCCGATCCGGACCTCCTCGGGGATCCCGCTCACGATCCGATCGAGCGCCTCGCCGACGATGGCGTGGTCCTCGGGCGTCGTCGCCAGCGCGGGCTCGTCGATCTGGATGTAGCGCGCGCCCGCTTCGACGAGCTTCTCGACCTCCTCATTCACGAGGTCCGCGAGGTCGTACACCAGCTCCTCGGTGGAGGGGTACGCCTCGTTGAACGCCCAGAAGCCGAGCGTGTACGGGCCCGTGATCGGCATCTTTACCGGGCGCTCGGCGACGTTCGTGGTGAACGCGAACTCGTCGACGAGCCACGGCTCGTCGTAGGCGACTTCCTCGGCGACCGACGGCTTGTCGAAGTAGTTGTGACCCCACACCTTCACGGGGCCGTTGAACTCGTAGCCGTCGATGCGGTCGGCGAAGAACTCCACCATCTCGTTGCGGCGCATCTCGCCGTCGACGACCGTGTCGAGGCCCGACCGCTCGTGCTCGTGGGTGATCAGGCGAGAGGCGTCGTCGTGGGCCTCCGCGAGGTCGTCCGCATCGAACTTCGAGTCGGGGTCGTCGACGAGCTCGTCCGCGCGGTTCAGCCACTTCGGCTTCGGGTACGAGCCGACGACCGTCGTCAACAGGAACGACTCGTTCGGGTGGTCGGTCGGCCGGAACTGCTCGCGGTTGGCCTCGGGGGTCCGAACCATCAGGTCAACACCTCCGTGCCCGCGGCGAGCGCGGCGAGCTTCTCACGGTACTTGTTCTCCGGCAGATAGAATAGCCCGGTGTTGGGCGTCAGATACGTCGTCTCGAATCCCTGAACGGGGACCTTCCCCTCGAACCACTCGACGCGTTCGGCGATCGTCTCGACGTCCTCGACGAAGGTGTTCTGCCCGTCGACGAGCCCGAGCGCGAGCGAGTCGGTCGCGCCGTACTCCTGGACGTTGTAGACGGTATCGTCGCGGTCGCCGGTGACGAGGTCGAGCCCGAGCGCGTCCGCACCCGCCTCGTCGACGAGGTGGGCGTACAGCTTCTCGCCGAGCGCCCCCCAGTACGTGTGGACGACAACCTCGGCGTCGGTCGCGTCGGCGACCGTCCGGATCGCGTTCGCCGCAGTCGACTCCTCACCCGTCGTGGGCGGGTTCGTCACCAGCGACGGCTCCAGCAGGAACAGCGTCTCGTGGTCGGGAAACGCGGCGACTTCCCCGGCGAGGAAGTCGGCGATCGCCGTCAGGAACCCGGCATCGTCGCCGTAGTGCTCGTCGGTCGCGAGGTCCGCGAGCGAGTACGGTCCCGGGAGCGTCGCCGAGAGCGGCGCGTCGGCGTCGGACTCCCCCGCCGCCAGCGCCTCGGTGGCCGCTTCCAGCTCGCGTGCGACGTCCCCGGAGAAGCCGAGCTCGCCGGTCACGCGCGGGTCGCGATAGAAGTTGTTGTTGTCGTAGTACCGCACGATACCGCCCGTCTCGACCGCGTCGTGCACCGTCAGTGGGTGGGCGATCATGTCGTCCCAGCGCGCCTGACCCTCACAGATCCGGTCGAGGCCGGCGTCCAGCTGGTCGTCGACGAGCGCCGCACGCACCTCGTCGTACTCCGTAGCGGCTGTCTCATCCTCGTCGCCGCTCAACAGATCACCCTTCTGGTGTCCCTTCAGGTCGGAGAGCGTTGCTTTCGCTCGATCCGGGAGCGGGTACAGCCCCGGCGTGGCCGCGACTCGTTCGGTCATCATCAGTCGTTGGATATGCCGTCGTATAATATTTGCTAATGTGATTTATGTCCGACACGCATCCGAGCGCGGCCGTCACTCCGCGCGTCGGAGCGCGAGCACCGACAGCGTCTCGAACGGGAACGACTCCTCGCGGACGACCTCGGCGTCGAACCCGGCCGTCTCGATCAGGTCGAGCACCGCGTCGTACCCCGCCAGCGAGGAAACGAGCAGGAGGACAACCCCGTACGGCGCGAGCACGCGGCCGACGTCGGCCACGAACGGTTCGATGAGCGCCCGCCCCGACTCGCCGCCCGAAAGCGCGCGTTCCATCCAGTCGCCCCACTCGTTGTCGGGGTCCGTCGGGAGGTACGGCGGGTTGAAACACACCGTGTCGAACGCGTCGGCGCGGAACGGGTCGAGCAGATCGGCGACGACCGCCTCGACGCCGCGGCCACGGGCCTCCGCTGCGGCGTGTGGGTTGCGGTCGCTCCCGATGACGCGGAGCCCACGCTCGTCGGCGATCCGCTCGGCGACCCAGCCGGATCCGGTGCCAACTTCGAGTACGCGGCCGTGGGCCGTCTCCGTGGCCGCCTCGACCAACAGGGCGGAGTCCTCGGCCGGCCGATACACGGTGGGTTGCTCGCGGTCGAGACCGGGGTCGTGATCGGAGTCGGACGAAGGGCCACGATCGGGGTCGATCACGACCCGTCCGACCCCTCAGACTCGGTCGACGACGACGCGGCCTCGGCCTCGCCCTCAACCTCGCCGCCGATCCGCGCGTTCAACTCGGCGTCGTCCCCGACCGTGCGGCTCGACAGCGTCTGCTGGGGGAAGGGGATCGTGATCCCCTCGTCCTCCAAGTCGGTCTTGATCGCGCCCATCGCGGCCGTCTGGGTCCGCCATCGCTTGCGCATGCTCGGGTTCGTGATCCAGTACCGAGCCCCGAGCATGACCGCGGAGTCGGCGAACTGCTTCGTGATGACGTCGGGCTCCGGCATCCGTGCGATCCCGTCGACCCCGACGACGGCCTCTCGGATCACGTCCGCCGCCCGGTCGACGTCCGCGGCGTAGTCGACGCCGACGTCGATCTCGATCCGCAGGCGGTTGCGGCGCGACCGGTCGATGACGGGGCCGGAGCGTACCTCGTCGTTCGGGAGGGTGACGACCTCGCCGTCGAACGATCGAAGCCGGGTGTTGATGATCGTTATTTCCGTCACCGTCCCCTCGTGATCGCCGATCGATACCCAATCGCCGATCTCGAACGGCCGCGAGAACATCAGCACAAACCCGGCTAGCACCGCGCCGAGCGTCTGTCTGGCGGCCATCCCGATCACGATCCCAAGGAATCCGGCCCCGACGAGGAGGCTGCCGACGTTGTCAGTGAACAGCCCGATCGTGACGAGCAAGACCAGCGTGTAGACGCTCAACTGGACGATCCGGCGGAGCATCTCCTCCTGATGCTCGGAGATCGCCGTGCTCTCGACGGCGAGCTCGCGGATGACGCCGCCGAAGAAGTCGGTCACCGCGGACGCGCTCGCCAGCAGCACCACCGCGAGAACGATGTTCGACAGTTGGTCGGCGATCGCGGCCGACTGGACCGCGTCGACAAGCGCCCCGCTTCGCTCCCAGACGACGATCAGCGCCAGCACGCCCCCGGCGGTGGTCGCCGCAACCGTCGTGGAGAGGAGCAGTCGCTGTTTGGAGGAGAGTACGCCGTCCCGCCGCTTCAACTGCCCCACCACAAGCCGGACGGCGAGGGTCAGCCCGAGGATCAGCACCGAGGCGGCGAACCGCCGGAGGTCACCGGTCAGGAGCCGATCGAAGGCGGTGAGCGTGCCGAAGAACGAAACGATGCCGGATCCGATCATCTCGAGTTACCCATCATCGCCTTTTACTCATGTCTGCCCGCTCGCATCTCAGTCACCCGTCGGCAACCCGTGCTCGCGTGCGAGTTCCGCCAGCGCCGCGAACGTCGCCGGCTCCAGCGTCCCGGGTCGCCTGCCGAGTACCCCCTCGTCGGCCGCGTCGACGACGGCCTCCGGCGCATCCAACCCGGAGATGTGCGCGGTGTTACGCACCGCATTCCGGATGGTCTTGCGGCGCTGGGTGAACAGCGCCTTGACGAACCGCAAGAAGAACGCCTCGTCGTCGACGGCGTACGCGGGGTCACGCGGCGCACAGCGGACGACCGCGCTCTCGACGGCCGGCTGGGGGTCGAACGCCTCCTTCGGGATCCGCTCGACGACCTCGACGCCGGCGTAGTGCTGTGCCGAAACCGAGAGCCGGCCATACTCGGGATTCCCGGACGACGCCACCATCCGGTCCGCAAACTCGGCCTGAAACGTCAGTACCGATGGCATCTTCCGCGGGAGGAGCCGGAAGGCGATCTCCGAGGAGATCCCGTACGGGAGGTTCGCGACGCAGGCGGTGAACGGCGGGAGGTCCACCGCAAGGGCGTCACCCTCGACGACGCCGAGGACGCCGGCCTCAATCGCCTCGGCGAACTCCTCACGGAGGAAGGCCGCGAACGCGGGGTCGCGCTCGACGACCGTCACCCGTCCGGCCGACGTCGGGTCATCCGCGCCCACGAGCGCGAGGAGGCGGTCGGTGAGCGCGCCCGCACCGCCGCCGATCTCGAGGACGTGCCCCGTATCGGCGTCGTCGGGGAGGTACGTCGGCAGCCGGTCAAGGACGCGGTCGTCGACGAGGAAGTGTTGATCGTGGTCGGGGTCCGCGCGGGTGCCGGCCCGCCGCGCGAGCCCGTCGGGGTCACGGGTCCCGTACGCGCCACGCGTTCCCGCCGATCGATCGGTCATGGCGTCCGTACTCGGCCGTTCGGGGTAAATGCCTCGCTTCCCCGCGTTCCGTGCGAACGTTCGTCCGGTCACGCCTCCCGCCCGACGAACGTCCGGTACTTCAGGTCCGCCTCGCGGATCTCCTCGTTGATCCGGTCGACTATCACCTCTCGGGGGCGGTGGAGTCCGGAGACCCGGTCGGCCACCTCCTCAAAGCTCTTGAACCGGCCGCGTTTCCGCTCGTCGAGGACGTTGTTCCGGAGCTTCTTGCCGATCCCCGGCAGGAGGTTGAGCTGGTGGAGCCGCAGGGTGATCGGCCCGGCCTCGTTGTAGAAGTCGACGAACCGGTTCTCGTCGTCGACGATCGCCTCGACCGCGTACTCGATCTCGGCGGCCGCGTTCCGAGTGAGGTCGTCGAACGACACCTCGCGGCACCGGGAAACTGCCGGGCCGTCGAGCCGGATCCGGTCGGTCATGGAGAGGTCAGTGTCCTCGACGAGGGAGAGTTCATACAGCCCGAACGACGCCATCCCGAGGGCGTACGCGACGGGCGACCCCCGATAGCTCGCGCCGTCGTCGTCCGGTCGCCCGTTCGGACGGCGCCACCACCCTGTACGTCGATCCCGTGATCGTCCATGTGACAAGTTACCGCACCGATGTGATAAAAAACCGCTGGCCCCGAGACGGGTTACCGTTCCGTCACCGCTGCGTCGCCGTCCCGTCGACTCCCGTTCAGGCGTACTTCACGACGACGTTGAGCACGTCGTCGAGTTCGTCGCCGTCGAGCGAGTAGCGCTCCTGGGTGAACACCGAGCGGAGCTCGGTGCGGTCCTCCGGCAACAGATCGGCGATCTTGACCGCCGTCGGGAGGTCGATCGGGTCGAGTTCGACGAGTTCCTCGACGAGTTCCCGCGACTCCTCCGCGCCGAGGTGACCGAAGCGGTTCGCGTGTTCGATGGCCCGCGCCAGTTCGTACCGCAGATCACGGTCCTCGTCGGCGGCCCGGTCCGCCTCGATCTCGCCGAGTACCTCCTTGGCCTCCGCGGTGGTGACGTACTCCTCCGAGATCTTCTCCTTGAATATCGTCATCTCAATTCTGTCGGCTCATGTGGGCGGCCCGGACGATGAGCGTCTTCGTCTTCCCGCCGTCGGTGATCTCGACCGTGAACGCGGCGCCCTGCTTGCCGGTGACGGTCCCGGTCCGGCCGTCGAAACGGGGGTGGAACCGACCCTCCTGGACGCTCGGGTCGATCTTGAGGTGGACTTGGGTGCCCGTCTCGAACTCCTGGATCGCGCGCTGTGGCGGTGAGGTGCCGCGATCCCTCGGTTTGTTCGACAGTTTGTTGCGGGTCGCCTTCTGGGGGCCATTGGAACTCGGCATAGTCGTGAGGAACAATTTCGGTGTCCAAGGCATAAATGATGCGTTACGTCCCGGCGAGAGCGCCGAACCCGAGTCCGTCGTGGTCACGGAACCCGTCGTGCGGCGGGCGACGACGGACCGTGGCGCCACGGCGACGACTCACCCGAATCGCCGGTACTGACGGAGTCGATCGCCCCCGACCCGAAGCGGAGACGGATCACGCGCCGGGATCCGGAGAATCCGACGCGGGGCCCCATCGAAAGCCCTAATCTACTCCTTCCCGTATTTAACTCGCAATGAGTCATCAGCTGCCGGACGTTCAAGCGTCGGCCCCCGACGTTACGGTCGGGCTCTCGCAGGTCGGCGTCACCGGCGTGGAGAAACTCGTGAAATTGGCGCGCGGCGACGGGCGACCGATCGTGCTCATGGCGGAGTTCGAGGTGTTCGTCGATCTCCCCGGTGGTCGAAAGGGGATCGACATGTCGCGGAACCTCGCGACGATAGACGAGATCTTGGAGGAGATAACCCGCGAGGAGGCATACCGCGTCGAGGACGTCTGCGGCGACGCCGCCGAACGACTCCTGGAGAAACACGACTACACCACCACCGCCGAGGTCTCGATGACGGCCGAACTCGTCACCCGCGAGGACACGCCGGCATCCGGCATCGAGACGCAGAGCACGGCGACGATCATCGCCGGCGCGACCGCGACCGACGAGGGGACCCGCGCGGAGATCGGCGCCGAGGTCACCGGCATGACGGTGTGTCCCTGTTCGCAGGGAATGAGCGAGGCGCGGGCCCGCGAGAAGCTCGCCGATCTCGGCGTCGACGAGGAGACCACGGAGCAGTTCCTCGCGGCCGTCCCGCAGCCGGGCCACTCCCAACGTGGCCACGCGACGCTGACGGTCACGACCGACGGCAACCCGGACGTCGATCTCGGCGACGTGATCGACGTCGCCCGCGACGCGATGAGCGCGCGGATCTACAACATGGCGAAGCGCCCGGACGAGGATCACATGACCTACGAGGCTCACGCGGACGCGAAGTTCGTTGAGGACTGCGTCCGGGCGCTCGCCGAGGGGACCGTCGATGAGTTCGACCATCTTCCCGACGACTCCGTGATCCGGCTGAAACAGTCGAACGACGAGTCGATCCACCAGCACAACGCCCACGCCGAACGTGAGGTCACGATGGGAGCCCTCCGCGAGGAGCTAGGGCGGACCCCGGTGGCGGCCGCCGACGACTGAGACGCGGGCGAACGGGTCGGATCCGGGCCCAGTTGACGACGGTACGACCGCATAGTCAACACGCGGCTCTCATCACCGACACGGATCGTCGCGTCGGGAAAGACTCGCATAATCACTCTCAGTTCACGACCGACCCCACCCGTTCCATCAGCTCCGCCGGCGTCGTTGCCGGGGCGGATGCCGTCCCGTCGACGGCCACGACCGCCGAGCCCTCGGGGACGGTCCGAGGGGCCGGCGCGTCCTCGCGGTGGGCGTTCGGCGCGACGACCTTCTCGTGGTCCGCGACGCGCCACGCGGCGCGGTGGAGGTCGCTCCCCGGTGCGGTGCCGACCGCGACGACCGTCGTCCCGCGGAGCAGCCGCCCGGCGAGGCTCCCGTAGCCGGCGACTTGGACGCCGAGCCGCTCGGTCGCGCCCGCGAACGACGCGGCGGTCTCGCGG
The DNA here is from genome assembly GCA_028275105.1 of Halorubrum sp. Taxonomy (GTDB): domain Archaea; phylum Halobacteriota; class Halobacteria; order Halobacteriales; family Haloferacaceae; genus Halorubrum. The sequence goes on along the minus strand of JAQCNI010000025.1, from coordinate 36,701 downwards.
GCGACAGCCCGGTATCGCTCCTCGCCGGTGAGCGCCGCGAGGTCGACGAGCGCCGCCGCGAGTTCGACGTTGCCGTCGAGCGGCCGGAACGGCCGGCCGAGCAGCGCCGGGCCGGATCGGGGACCGTCCACGAACGAGCCGTCGACGTGGAGAAGATCGATCGCCCGGTCCGCGACCGCCCGGGCGACGTCGGCCCCCTCGCCGAGCACGCCCGCCGCCCGGACGAACGCGGCGACGACGCGGGAGACGTCCTCGAGAAGGTCCGACGGTGCGGTCCCGGCGGGGTCGCCGCCGTCGTTGCCGCCGTTGCCGCCGGGCCGGTAGTGGGTTACGACTCCCGTGTCGGCGTCGATCAGCTCGCGTTCGAGCCCGTCAAGGACCCGCTCGGCGTACTCGCGGGCGGAGTCGTCGTCGGTGTACGCCGCGACGGCGAGGAGGGCGTCCGCCGCCAGCGCGTTCGCGCCGGCAAAGGCGGTGAGGTCCCGGCGTGGCGGATCGAGGTCGCCGCGGTCGGCGGCCGGCGCGGCGTAGTAGGCCCGACCGAGCCCGGGCCCGAGGCTCCCGCCGACGCCGTACCCGGTCCAGAGGTCGTCGGTGAGGAAGTCGACGGCGTCCGCGGCGGGCTCGCGGTACGCGTCGTCGCCGGTGTAGAGGTAGGCGTTCGCGAACGCCCGCGTCGTCGCCGCATTCGTGTCCGCGGTCTTCTCGTAGGCGATATCGCCCCAGTCGCGCGAGCCGGCGAAGCGGAAGAAGCCGCCGGCGACGTCGTCGGCGAGGTGGTCGCGGACGGCGTCGAGCGTCCGGAGGGCGCGATCGCGGTCGCGTTTCAGCGCGAACTCGATCGTCCGCGAGAGCGGGAACTTCGCGTCCGTCCCCCAGCCGGCGTGTTCGGCGTCGTACTGCGTCTCGAGCTGGCCGGCCAGGTGCTCCTCGATCCCCTCGGTGAGCTCGCCCGCAGGGGGACGATCCCCGTTCAGCGCGCGTGGAACCCGGCCGGCCCCGCGGCCATCGTCGGCCCACACGTCCCGGACCGAGTCGAGCACCTGACGCATCCCATCGACGCCGAGGTAGCCCGCGCCGGTGAGGAGTTCGCCGTCCGGCGTGAGGAAGGCGGTCGTCGGGAACCCACCCATGTTGTACCGCTCACGGACCCGGGGACGCCGGTCGACGTCGACCCGGATCGGGACGAACCACTCGTTGATGTTGGCGGCGATCCGCGGCTCGGCATAGGTGGTCGCGTCCATCTCGTGACAGCCCGCACACCACGTGGCCGACAGCGAGAGGAGCACCGGGCGGTCCCGCTCGTCGGCCTCGGCGAACGCGTCGGGGCCCCACTCGCGCCACTCGACGCGCGTCTCGTCGGTCATGTCGGATCGTCCGGGCGGCGGGTGGGTAAGCGCTTCGAGACGGCGGACCGGGAGGGGCCTGGGAGCGTCGATTTCGGCGGGATATCGCCGACGGAGCCGCCGACCCGCACGCGACGACTGCCGGAGTGCCAACCGCTTTACCGCTCCCGGCGGCAGCGTCGGGCATGGAAACGGACGAACCGGCAGCGCAGGCGGGGGAGTCAGATGATGGAGTGAAGGGGTGGGGGACGGAACCGGGCGAGCCAAGGGCGGAACCGAGCGAGTCGACGAGACGAACGGACGGGGGTGTCCCCCACGTGTGTGTCGTCGCCTGCGGCGGAACGATCGCGTCGGAGCCGGACGAGGACGGGGCCGCACCGGCGAAGACGGGCGCGGACCTCGTCGCCGCGGTGCCCGGCGTCGAGGACTACGCGACCGTTTCAGCCCGCGAGGTGTGTTCACAGCCGGGGTTCGACGTGCGGTGGCGCGACCTATTCGGGACCGCGGCCGCGGCCCGGGAGGCGGTCGCTGACGGCGCGGACGGCGTCGTCGTCACCCACGGGACCGACACGCTCCCGGACACGGCGTACGCGCTCGACCTCCTGACCGACCTCCCGGCACCCGTCGTCGTGACCGGCGCACAGCGGCGGCTCGACGAGCCATCGAGCGACGCGTCGGCGAACCTGACGCTGTCGGTCCGGGCCGCCGTGGACGACCGATTCGAGGAGGGGGTTCACGTCGCGTTCGACGGCGAACTCCACGCCGCCCGCGACGTGATGAAGGCCCACAGCAACGCGCTTTCGACGATGACCTCGCCGTCGACCGCGCCGGTCGCGACGGTCACCCGCGCCGGGTCCCGGATCGTCCGCGAGCCGAACCGTGGCGTCGCCGCCGACCCCCTCGGCTCGCCGGACGGCCCGCTCACCCCGTCGGATCCGGGGGCGGCGGCCGACCGGGTGCCGGAAGTCCCGGTGATCCACTCCGGAACGGGAGCGACCGCAGCCGGGATCGAGCGCGCGCTCGACGCGGACGTCGGGGGGATCGTGATCGAGGGAACCGGCCTCGGGAACGCCACGGCCGCGATCGGCGACGCGGTCGCCGACGCCGTCGGCGAGGTCCCCGTCGTGGTGGCCGGCCGCCCGACCGCCGGCCCGACGGAGCCGGTGTACGGGACGCCCGGCGGCGCGGTCAGGCTCGCGGACCACGGCGTCGTCTTCGCCGCCGACCTGCCGGCCTCGAAGGCCCGGGTCGGGCTCGCACTCGGGCTGGCCGCCGGCGTCGACCGGGGGACGCTTGGTCGGCTCTTCGAGCCGCAGTCGGACGGTTGATGCCGAGTAACACGGGGAGTCGTCGTGTGTACGGGAGGTACTTACCCGCCGGCCCCGTACGGCCGGGGCATGAAGCGGGTCACCCGACGGACGGCGCTGGTCGGCATCGGCTCGGTCGCGACCACGACCGCGGTCGCCGGTTGCGGGGGCGATAACGGCGGTGGATCGGTTGACGACGGCGGATCCGGGGACGGTGCGGTCGACGACACGGGCGACGGCGGGGCCGACGACACGAGCGATGGAGGCAACGACGACGACGGAACCGCGCCCGAAACGGCCGTCCATCGGGTCGGCGAGGCGCTCACCGGGCCGGCGTGGCGGCGGGACGAACGGGTCGGTTTCGCGACCCTGATCGACGACCCGTCGGACGGCCGGTGGCCCTTCCGGGAGGCGGACGCGGAAACGCAGGCGTTCGTGGCGGCGACCGACCCCGAGACGTCCGTGCTCGTGTACGTCGAGTCGGTCGGGCCGACGACCTGCGACCGCGCCATCGAGTTCGCCGACGTCGACGTCGAGGACGGGACGCTCGTCGGGAGCGCGGCGGTCGTGAACACCGCCGACGGGGACACGATGTGCGGGGAAGCGATCACGTACTCGGGGGCGCTGCTCCGGGTGACGGCCGATCCCCGCCCCAGATCGCTCCGGCTGACCGTGACGGACGGGTGGGACGACGGCGCCGTACTGTCCGGAACCGGGACCGTTCGGGACCCGGCCGCACTCGACGGGTTCGTCCGACCCGACGGCGACCCGCCGGACGTGCCGGCCGCGCTCGACTGCCCGGACGACGCCTTCGAGCGACACCCGTCGATTGCCGGGGGCGACGTCGATTGGGGCTCCGGCGCCGGGGCCGGCGGGACCCCCGGGCTCGAACTCCGCGTCGTGAACCTCGAATACGACGGCGACGACCCGGGCGAGGCGCTGCGGTTCGAGCGGGGCGATGCGTTCCGCGTCGAGATGACGAACGTCGCGCCGCGGCCGAACGCGACCGGCAACCACGCGAAGTACAACCTCGAGGTCGAGACAGAGGCGGGCTGGACCGACGTCCGCGGAAACGACGACGGGGAGTTCGCGTACACCGACGAGCTCGTCGGGATAGCGCCGGGCGAAACCGTCGAGTGGGCGTTCACGATGACCGAGGCGGGACTCGTCGGCGACCGCACGAACCCGGATCTTCGGGTGTGTCCGGAGCTCCGGCCGGGACGCTACCGGTTCGTCCTCTTCGGGGCCGAAGACATCGCCGTCGCGTTCGACTACGTCGAATGACGAATCCGCCGACCGCAGGTGCGTCCGATCGGCCCCGTGGCCGAGGGTGTGTATGGCCGGTCGCCGGCTCATAGTATTTATGTAATGCCGGACGAGTTATAACCTGAGAACCAGTGATCACCTCGTTTTCTCTGGCCGTACTATCAGTGGGATCGAGTCTCGGGTTTCTCGTGTTCGGTGTATATATTCTCGTTCGGTACGAAGGTGTCGGCGTCGAGAGCCTCGGTTCGTTCTCGATAGTGTGGGGGCTGAACTTCCTCGTCTCATCGGCCGTCATCGCCATTCTCACCAGCAACGGGGTCACGTCCGGGGCACAGATACAGTCGTTGTCGCTTCCCCCGGTGACCCAGGCCGTACTGATCGGCTCGGTACCCCTCTCGGGATTGTTGACGGTGACCGGCATCTTCGCGTGGCTGTGGTTCGTTCTCAACTACACACGACGCATCGGAAGACGTGAGCGGATCGTGGTCGTACTCCTCGGCGGAGTCACGTTCGTGATCGTGACGGCGAACGGCCTCGTCGGAGTGTTGAGTTCGTTCGGGATTATCGGGATGGATCGGTCGATGCGGGCGAATTTCCACGAGTTCGCGTCCGTACTGGAGGTGCTCGGAACGAGCGTCGCGATCGGCGTCGGGATCGCGTTGTTGTACGCGACGGCGACCGATTATCGACCGTTTCGCGGACGGGCAGCCGCGGGGCTCTCGTTCGCGGTCGTCGTCCCCTGGCTCGTTCGGTATCTGTATCAGTTCGGTCTCGTCACGGGATTCGAAACGATCGGTGCCCTCCGTGCTGTGGGACTGTTCGTCGGCGTCGTCGGCCTCTGGCTGACGGTCGACAGGTACGATCTGTTCGATCAACTCCCCGCCTCGCGGGCGGTCGGACGACGGACCGCGTTCGATACGTCCGACACCGCGATCGTGGTCGTGAACGACGAGAACCAAGTTTCCGACCTCAATCCGGCCGGCCGGGAACTGTTCGACGTGACATCGCGTAACGTCATCGGTCAACCGCTCGACGTCCTCCTCCCCAGTGCCGTCGATAGCGGATCCCTCCTGCGGCCCGAAGGGGTGACGTTCCGGCTGCCGGACTCGGACACAGTGATCGAGGCGGTCACGGCGACGGCGACCGACGAGGGCGGGGAATCGATCGGACGAACCATCGTCTGTACCGACATTACCTCCGAGCGACGCCGGCAACAACGTATTCGCGTGTTGAATCGAGTGCTCCGACACAACCTGCGGAACGACCTCAACGCCGTGAAGGGGTACGTCGGGCTCATCGCCGACGATGACGAGAACACGGACGACTACGAGAGGCGAGTCTCCAGGACAATAGACGGATTGATCACGACCGGAGACAAGGCACAGGACCTAGAGAAGATCCTCGGTACGACCCCGTTTTCCGACTCGTCGATGCGGTTGGAAACGATCGTCGACAGGGCCGTTGAGGACGCGTGTGCCGGGGACGACGCTGGCCCCGTCGCGGTCACGGTCCCGTCGGCCACGACGGTTCGGATCAATCCGACGGTGCTCCAGTCGGTAGTCGAAGAACTGATCGAAAACGGAGTCCAACACGGCGGTCGATCCGCGGTTTCGGTCGAATACGACGCCGAGTGCTCCGTTCTGCTCGTGAGCGACGACGGACCTGGGATCCCGGATCACGAGATCGAGGTACTGGACAACGCCAAGGAAACGTCGCTCGAACACGGGAGCGGTCTCGGGTTGTGGCTCGTCAAATGGGGAACCGACCTGTTCGGCGGTTCGATCACGTTTGATACGGACGACGGAGGAACCAACGTCCGTATCGAACTTCCACCCGAACACGTCGGATCGGTCGAGCCGTCGTAGTTCGACTCATCGGTACTGAACGTCGGCGGGACATGGAGGGTAGTCTCCGGCAGACAAGGACCGCACGGTCAGTCGGTAAACTACCCCGCCCTACTCCCTCACGCAGTGCGCTCGGGTCGTTGAGGGCGGGGCTTTCCCCGTGTTGGCGGTTTCCTTCCGCCCCCATGCGTGGACGTGGCGCAATTCACTCGGCGGGACAGTCACGTAGAGGGGTTTCCTGTACGGTGTTCCGTCCCGTGGTGGTCAAAGTCCGAAAGCCGATGCACTTGACTTTAATTCCCGGTGGACTCGAACGGATACGTTTGCCGTGTAGGGACGTATCCTCGTCCCCGAGTTCGGGGCCGGTCTACGGCGGCCCCTCCACCGGGTCCATTTTGCCCCCCGTGGAGTGTTACAAGACACGTCGTCAATGGTCAAAACAGTGTCGAACGCGCTTCCTCCCCTCCCTACTCGCTCCGCTCGTTGAGGAAGCGGCCTCCGCGCTACCGAACGGTGAATCCATCCCGGTCGGACCGGGGGGATCGGACGGCGATCCAAAATGGATGGAGCCGGAATTCGAACCGACGCGCAACGTGTTTATGAGCCTCCAGTATTCCGGACCGACGGGCCGTGTTCGAGCCGCTGCTGATCGTCGGAATCGGTTGCCGCCTGCTTCGTCGCGTCCGATACCGAGAGCGCGACAACCGAACCGGGAGTCGGCCCGACCGTGCGTGCGAACCGTGACTCGGAGACGTCGGCCGCCGAGCGGATCGCCGTCCGATCCGAACGATTCGACCGACTGAGCCGGTGTATCGTGCCGAAGAACGGCGCGTCGGTACCGTACCGGTCCGGGACCCGTCCTGTGGGAAGCGAAGTGTTAAGTCGGATCGACGGACTCCGGTCGAGGGAACGGAACCACACCGTGACGGACCCAACCCTCCGGATCGGTACCGGAACGGACGACGACGCATCGGTTCCGGCCCCGATCCCGCCCGACGACCCGGAGGCCTGGTATGCGCCGGACGTACGCACGCAGTACGAGTCGGCGCCGGGCGTCGTCGCGACGGTTCGCGAGCGAGACGGGGGGCGCTTTGGCTACGACGTCCGGGAGCCCGCACTGTCGCCCGCCGACGAGCGCGGGTTGGAAGCGGTCGAGCACCACTTCGCGGACGTCCATCACCGCCGGCCGCTCACCCGGGCCGGAGCGGTCGAACGGGCGGAGGCCGGCTTCGAGCCGAAGTACGAACGCGTGCTCGACCGACTACTCGCGTCGACGGCGGCCGCCCGCCGGCGGATCAGCCACCACGCGCTGTGTGAACTCCGGCTGTTGGGCGACCTCACGCCGATCGCGCTCGATGACCGGATCGAGGTCGCGGACGTCGGGGATGACCGGGAGCTGATCGTCCACACCGACGCGTTCGCGCCCCTGGAAACGGGCGTCGACGCGGCCGCCGACTACGTCGAGCGCGTCGCCGGCGAGCGGCTCGCGCGGTACGCCGTCGAGTTTGCCGGGTTCGCGGTCGACGTCGTCGTTTATCGCGAGCGACTGCTCGGGTCGGACGCCTTCGAGACGAAGTACGCCGTCCTCGAACCCGACCTGCTCCCCGGCGACGAGGCGTTGATCCGCGAGTGCGAGCGCCGGATCTGGGAGGCGCCGGTCGACGGCGTCATCGACGACCGGGCCGCGTTCGTCGACGACCACGCCCGGCGGTACCTCTCGCGGCAGCTCGCCACGGACGACGCCCGCGACTGGCTCGCGGCCGCGCGAGCCCGCTTGCGACGTCGGTTCGGTGGTCGGGAGCCGGGAGGCCCGACGGCCGGGTCGGGGGGCGACGACGGCCGCGTCGACGACCTCGTGTACTACGTCCTCCGGGATTTCGTCGGCGAGGGCGTCCTCACCGTCCCGATCCGTGACCCGCGGCTGGAGGACATCGAGGCCAACCGCGTCGGCGAGCGGGTGAAGGTCGTTCCCCGACCTGCGGTGATGCGGGGTGCGGACGACGAGGGCAGCGCCGGCGGAAGCCCGGGCGCCGCCACGGACGCCGCGAGCGACGTCGACCCGCTCGCGGGCGGCGACCGAATTCCGACGAATCTGCGGTTTGACGACGAGCGCCGGTTCGTCGACGTCGTCACGCGGCTGGCGGCCCGCGACGGCGTCGAACTGAACGCCGCCACCCCGTCGGCGAAGGTGAACCTCGACCTCGACGACGTCCCGGAGACGGTGCGGTGTGCGGTGGGGCTACCGGTGATCTCCGAGGACGGTCCGTACGTCTCGATCCGGAAACAGGCCGCCGATCCGATGACGCCGGTCGATCTGATCAACGGCGGAACCCTCTCGACGGAGCTCGTCACCCTGCTGTGGCTGTTGTACGAACACCACGGCGTCGTCCTCTTCGCGGGGCCGACCGGCGCGGGCAAGACGACGTTGATGAACGCCCACATGCCGTTCATCCCCTTCGACGACCGGCCGGTCTCGATCGACGAGGGGTCCCGCGAGGTCAGGCTCCCCCACGAGACCGGCGTGGCGCTCACCACCCGCGATCACGAGAACGCGTACAAGACCGTGAGCATGGCGAAACTGATGACGGAGGCGAACTATCTGAACCCCGACGTCGAGGTGATCGCGGAGATCAACTCGCCCGCCAGCTTCGAAACGTTCGCCGAGGTGGTGAACACCGGTCACGGGGTCGTCGGGACCACCCACGCCGCGGACGTGGAAACCCTCGTCAACCGCGCCATCGAGCGCGGGCTCCCGCCGTACCTCCTTCGCGAGATCGACCTCGTGGTGTTCCCCAGACAGGTCGGCGGGGACCGCCACGTCGCCGGGGCCGTCGAACCGCTCTCGCCGACGGAGTACGACGCGCTCGACCCGGCCGCGACCCGGAGCCGGACCGGCGACCCGAAACATGGCGGCGCCGACGTCGTCGAGAAGGGCGGGACGGCGGTCCACTACAACACGGTCGCCTGGCGGGACCCGGACGGGGCGTTCCGGATGGACGGCGTCCCCGCCGACGCCGCGGACGGATCGGGCACCGGCGGGGCGGTCGACGGCGGCCGACGGATCCACGCGCTCGCTCGACTCGCCGAACGGACCGACCGCGACGTCGACGCGGTCAAGTCGGAGTTCGCCGCCAAACACCGGTACGTCGAGTACCTCGTCAGCGACGGGATCGACGACTTCGACGAGCTGTTCGAGTTCCTCGCGGACCTCCGGACGGACGAGGCGGCGACCGTCGAGCGCGCCGCCCGGACCGTCGGAGACCGCGGGGCGGACGACGATGGGCCGGGCGATAGCGGGCGAGGGGCCCGCAGATCGTGAGTGACCCGAACCGGGACCTCGGTTCGAGTCGAGACGTCGATTCGGGCCGGGGCATTGCTTCGGATCGGGACGTCACCGCCGACGGACGGCTCGGACGCTCCGGGGTCGATCGGGCGCTGTACGCGCTGTTCGGCCGCCACGCCGACGACCGCCGCCACGACGTCGACCGGAAGCGCTACCGCGGGGCGAACCCGTCCGTCGGGTTCGGAACGTACCTCTCGCGGGTGTACGCACTCTCATGGGTCGCGTGTCTCGCGGCGACCGTCCCGGCGTTCCTCGTCGCGCTCGCGCTCGTTCCCGAGGCGGCGCGCGTCGTCGACGCGGCCGTCGGCTGGGGGACGGCCGCGCCCGCCACCTCGGCCGGATCGGCCGCGGCGCCCTCGGCGGCGGCCCTCCCGACGGTACCACTCGCGGTCGGCGTCGCGGCGGTCACGGCCCTGCTCGTGAAGCGGGCGACGGTCGCGGCTGGCGGGCTATACCTCCGGTGGCTCGTCTCGGCGCGTCGCACGCGGATCGAGCGCACGCTCCCGGGCGCGGTCCGGTACCTCGACGCGCTCTCCGCCGGGAGCGAGGACGCGCGGACGATGGTCGCGAAGGTGGCGACCAACGACGCGTACGGCGGGACCGCGGTTTCGTTCCGGCGGGTGCTCAACGCGGCGCGGCTCACGGGGAGCCTCGACGCCGGCCTCGAGCGGGTCGCCCGCGACACCCCGTCCCGCGACCTGCTCGCGCCGTTCCTGTCGAAGTTCCGCCGCCACGTCGCCGAGGGCGACGCGGCGCTCACGGAGTACCTCCGGACCGAGAGCCGGCTGCTCGCACACCGGCAGGAGCACGCGCACACGCGGGCCCGCCGATACCTGAAGCCGCTCGCGGAGCTGTTCGTGCTCGTGCTCGTGTTGCCCGCGCTGCTCGTCATCGGGGTGACGGTGACGACCGTGTTCGTGCCGGCGCTCTCGCGGCTGATCGACACCCCCTTGGGCGCGGTGTCGCCGCGAGCCATCGTGGTGTACGGCTCCGTGGCGTTCCTGCTTGCGATCGGGCTCGCCGGGATCGCCGCGATCGGCGCGCTCCGTCCGATCGGCTCCCGGACGCGACACCGGCGTCCCGGGACGCTCAGGGAGGTCCTCGCGTCCGCGCCGTCGAACCCCGCGAGCGCGGCGCTCGTCGCGGCCGGTCCGGCCGCGGCCGTCGCGGCGTGGCTCGCGTACGTCGGGATCCCGCTCGTCGACGTCTCCCTGCTGGGGTACGTCGTCTTCGCGCTCCCGGTCGGGCTCGTCGCCGCCCGCCGCGGACGGATCGACGACGCGAAGGACCGGCGCGTCGTCGACTTCGTGTACGCGGTCGCGGAACACGCGTCGGTCGGCCGGCCGTTCTCGGCGGCGGTCACGGCCGTCGCCCGCGAGGCGGACCTCGGCGTGTTACACGACGACGTCGCCGACCTCGCGTTCGCCCTGTCGGTGACGACGGTCGACGAGGGGGTGGTGGGTCGTCCGCCGGCGGCCGGCGACGGCAACGATGACCCGATGTCGGGCGGTACCGCCGGGGCGTCCACGGACGGCGGGACCGCCGACGTCGACGTCCGTGCCGCCGCCCTGGATCGGTTCGTCGATCGGGTCGGGACGCCGCTCGCCGAGCGGACGGTCGGGCTCGTCAACGGCGCGTTGAACGCCGGGAGCACCGTCGACGCGGTGTTCGGAACGCTCCGGACCGAGGTCGACCGACTCAACCACGAGAAACGGGCGCTCAGGGCGGCGATGCGCCGGTACGTCGTCGTCGGCTGGGTGGCTGCGATTTCGGTCGCCGGGGTCGTCGCCGCGATCGACGGGATCCTGATGGCGCCCGGCCGGCTGCTCGCGGTGTCGGCCGCGATCGACGCCCCGTTCGACCCCGCGCTGGTTCACCCGGAACTGGAGCGGTTCCGACTGTACGTCGTCGCGCAGGCGACGATGCTCGCGTCCGGGTGGTTCGCGGGAGCGGCGGCGCGCGGTCGGTACGGCGCGCTGCTCCACTCCGGCGTGCTGGTCGCCGCGTGCTATGCCCTGTTCGCCGGGACGGGATTGATCTGACCGGCGAGCGTCCGACGGCGCCGACGGTGAGGCGGTCGACGACGGGCGGTCGGCAACGGAGGATGGGCGACGGCTGATGAGGACGACCCGCGGCCACTCACGCGAGCACGCCGAACCGGACCGCAAAGTACCCGATACAGGAGAGCGCCATCACCCACTGGCCGGGGTGGACCTCGTTGCGACGCCCGGCGGCGAGCGCGACGACGGGGAAACTCAGGAGGCCGGCGGCGATGCCGTACGCGATACTCGACGTCAGTGGCATAATCATGATCGTGAGGCCGGCGGGCACGGCGTGAACGACGTCGTCCCACGCGATCTCCGTGACGTTTCGGAGCATCATCACCGACACGACGACGAGCGCGACGTACGGCGCGAACGACGGGATCACCGAGAGGAGCGGCACGACCGCCAGCGAGACGAGGAAGAGGCCGGCGATCGTCAGTGCGGTCAGCCCGGTGCGGCCACCCTCACCGATCCCCGTCGACGACTCGATGTACGTCGTCACCGTCGAGGTCCCGAGGATCCCGCCGACGGTGGTGCCGACTGCGTCGGCCATCAGCGGCTTGTCGATGTTGGGGAAGTCGCCCGACTCGTCAGTCATGCCGGCGGCCTGACCGAGCCCGGTGAGCGTCCCGGCGGTGTCGAAGAAGTCGACGAAAAAGAAGGTGAAGACGATGAGCGCGAACGTGAGCGCCTCGACGTTTTCGAACCCCTCGACGAACGCGAACAGCAGCGGGGTGATGTCGTAGGCGGCCGCGCCGTACGTCACCGCGTCGATGCCGGGCGCGAGCGTCGCCGTCGTGACGAGCCCCTGTTCGGCCCCGCCCTCAAGCGGTTGGATCCCGGCGGCGGAAACGAGGTAGCCGAGGAAGCTCGTGATCAGGATCCCGCCGACGATCGCGCCCTTGACGCCGCGGGCCCACAGCGCGAACGTGAGGAGGATCCCCACGGTCGCGAGGATCGCGATCGGGTCGAGCGCGATGACCGGATTGAGGCTCACCGACCCGGTGATGACCCGCATCTGTTCGAGCCCGATCAGCGCCAAGAACAGCCCGATCCCGGCGGCGACCGAGAGCTTGACCGGTTCAGGGAACAGCCGGATCACGTACTCCCGGGCCCCGATCGCGGTCAGGACGATGAACAGGACGCCCTCGATGAACACGGCGGCGAGAGCCGTCTCCCACGGGACGCCGAGTTGGTCGACCACGACGACGAAGAAGGCGTTGAGCCCCAACCCGGGCGCGAGCCCGAACGGGAGGTCGGCGTACAGCGCCATCACGAGCATCGCCGCGATGGACGCGAGGATCGTCACGACCGCCAGCAGCTGGAAGGTGTTCTCGCCGACGTCGATTGCCGCCGAGAGGATCACGGGGTTGACCACGATGATGTACGACATCGTCAGGAACGTCGTCAACCCGGCGAGCAGTTCGGTGCCGACGTCGGAGCCGCGCGCCTCAACGTCGAAGTACGCCCCGAGGGTGTCAGTGAGCCCCATGGTAACGGGCTGGCGTTCCAGCGACTGGGTCTAAAACGTACCGATCCGGATCAGTGTTCTATACATATTCGTGAATACATTTGACGCTCATCGGTGATATATCCCGGAAAATATTGTTGTACGTGCGTATCAACGGCGGTCGCAGGGGACGAATGCTCTCGGGGTCGACGGCCTCACTCGAACGTCGCCAGCGCGCCGACCGGCGCGTCGGTGATTCCCCGAGCCCGCTCCATTCCCTCGTCGCCGACGGCGATGAGCGTGAACACGCCGACGACGTCGGCGTCGGCTTGAACGGCGATGTCGAGGAGGAGCTCCTGGGTCTCGCCCGACCGGATCAGGTCGTCGACGACGAGGACGGTGTCGCCGGCCTCGATCGCGCTCGCGGGGAGGTAGTAGGTGAGCTCGATGCCGGACGCGAGCCGCTGGCGCGACTCGATGAACTCCTCGACGGCGGTCTCCTTCGACTTCTTCGCGTACGCGAGCCGGGCGTCGAAGAAGGAGGCCATCGCCGCGCCCAGCGTGATCCCGTCGGTCGCGGCGGTGAGGACGACGTCCGGCCGGTCGAAGCCGAACGCCTCCGCGGCGACCGGCGCGACGAGGTCGAGAAACGACTGGTCGAAGACGACCCGCGAGTTGTCGACGTACCCCTCGTCGTCGACGGTCACGCGGGCAGTGAGCTCGTCCGCGAGCGCGTCACGGCCGACGTCGGCGACGACCTCGCGGGCGCGCTCGGCTCCGGGCAACACGTGCCCGTTGACGTAGCGGTTCAGGTCGCCCGCGGGCAGCCCCGTGACCGCCGCCAACTCGTCGTACGTCCGGGTCTCCTTGAGCGTCCGCAACACGGCGACCGCCCGCAGTTGGAGGGCCGCCTTCTCGGCGCGGTTCATGCGGGTGATCGTGATCGCACAATCATGAATACGTCGAAGTGCTCCGCGCGACGAATGGACAGGAACGTGGATGCCGGGGCGGAGACTGAGGGATCGTCGGCGGCCGTCGGAACCAAACGTGGAAGAAACCGTAAACTACCCCGCCCTACTCCATCACGCAGTGCGCTCGGGTGGTTGAGGGCGGGGCTTTCCCCGTGTTGGCGGTTTCCTTCCGCCCCCATGCGTGGACGTGGCGCAATTCACTCGGCGGGACAGGCACGTAGAGGGGTTTCCTGTACGGTGTTCCGTCCCGTGGTGGTCAAAGTCCGAAAGCCGATACACTTGACTTTAATTCCCGGTGAACTCGAACGGATACGTTTGCCGTGTAGGGACGTATCCTCGTCCCCGAGTTCGGGGCCGGTCTACAGCGGCCCCTCCACCGGGTCCGTTTTGCCCCCCGTGGAGTGCCACAAGGTACATCCTCAATGGGAAAAAAAGTGTCGAGCGCGCCTCCTCCCCTCCCTACTCGCTCCGCTCGTTGAGGAAGGGGCCTCCGCGCTACCGAACGGTGATCCGGGCACAACCGGGGACCGGGTAGCGGGATCGAAAGCGCCGATCAGGCGACGGGGTCGAACCGGAGCACGTCGCCGACGCTCACGCCGCGGTCCGTCGTCCACTCGTAGCCGACTTCCAGCACGTACTGCCCCCGGCCGGGGTACTCTCGTTCCTCGCCGTCCTCGTCCGGCCCGGGCTGAGAAGCGTGGTGGATCCGCGTGATGACGCCGTCGGCGTCGGCGTAGACGATGTCGATCCCGAAACGCATCTCCCGCATGACGTAGGTGAGATCACGGACGGACTCGTACACGAATAGCATTCCGCGGTCTTCGGGCAGCGTCTCGGTGTCGCTCAATCCGGTGTAGCGCCGGTCGGGCGTGTCCGCTATCGCCGCGGTCACCGACCCGAGCGGGTCGCCATCCGCCGTCTCGACGCGGACCTCCCGCGTCTCGTACTCCGGGTGGATCGGGTCGACGTCCCCGTTCTCGTCGGGGCCATCCTCGTCCGCGTCTTCGGACTCCGTTAGCCCCGTACAGCCGGCGAGCGCGGCGACTCCGAGGCCGAGACGCCGAAGCCACCTGCGACGTGGAGACGGTTCGCTCCCGTCCATCGTTGCTCACCACTCGTCGGTCGAGCCGAATAAACCGGTCGGCGACGGCCGCCGTTATCAAGCTTGACACGCCCGTCAGTACTCGGCACTGGTTATGCGTATATCGTACTCCTTGAACTCGTCCGGGTGCTTGAAGATATCTATGAAAAACTCCGTCTCGGTGTTCGCGGCCAACGAGGTCACCTCGTCGGTGTAGCTCCCCATCTGATCGCCGTCCGAGTCGTACACGCGCACGGTCACCTCGACGGTGCGCGCCGGGTGATCCGCGTTGTTAGCCACCGATCCCTCGACGTAGACGTCGGTCGAGTAGCCCTCACTGACGACCAGTTCGTGTTGACGGATCTCGATTTCGTCCGTGCCGGGGCCGGCCCGTTCAACGGTCACTCTCATCGGCTTTTGATCCTGTTCGGTGACCACGGTGAGTTCGTTGTCTCCAAGTTCAAACGTCTCCGGATCGTACTCCATGCTGATCGTGTGTTCGGCGCCGGGGGCGAGTTCCACTTCCTCTCCGCCGAGTACGGTTCCGTTATAGATCAGTTCGATTCGTTGGGTCCCGGTCGAGTTGCCCGTATTTTCGACCGTGGCGGTCGTGTTGACCGTTTCGTTTGTGAGATACGTCGCGTTTTGCGTGGTCGCAATCATAAACGCGGCCTCCCCTGCGTCCTCGGACCCCTCGTCTCGCTCGGCAGTGGCGTCGGTAGAACCGGGCTCATCGCCGGTGGCTTCACTGCTGCCGTTCCCGTCCGTGTCCTCTACATCGGCGGTCCCGCCGCTACAGCCAGCGATCGAGACGAGACCAACCGCAGTCGTGGTGAGGAGGACTCTTCGCCGGATCATTGTATCGATCAATGGGTCCGTGGCAGAATAAGTCGTGCGTTCGGTGTGAGCGTAACGTCCGGACGCGACGCTCGGCGGTCGAACGATGAACCCCCGGCGCGTGAGGCAACGACCGCCGGATGAACTACCCTCCCCTCCTCGCTTACCGTTGTGTGGGATGGTGGTACCCATCGGTTCCGTCCACCGTTCCGGGCGTCGGAAATGTGGCTTATCTGCGTTCCGTCGATACGACCGCGCGGATCGGATCATCATACGCATTTGCGGGTTCGAGCGATATCTCGATGAACGCGCCGCAGCATATTTGTCGGCGGTTCACGTACACACGGTTAGTATACTGAGCCATGGACGATCACACCCGAGATAATACCGTTGGGCCCCCCACGTCGGGGAGTCCGACCGGGTGGGATGCGCGTCGTGGCACGTCAAACGGATGGGAGCACGGCACACTTCGGCGAGCAGTAACTCACGGTGTGTGTCTCTACAACGCCGGAGCGTATCATGCGGCACACGACTGTTTCGAAGCGGAGTGGTACAATTATGGGCACGGGTCGCCCGAGAGCGCGTTCCTTCACGGGATGGTACAGGTCGCTGCCGGCGCGTACAAGCACTATGACTTCGAGAACGACGACGGGATGTGCTCGCTCTTTCGCACGGCGCTTGAATATCTCTCGGGGCTCCCGTCGGACTACTACGGCGTGGATCTCAACGACGTGCGCGCCGTACTTCAGGCGGCGCTTGACGACCCGACGGCCCTCGACGGATGGAAAATCGAACTTGACGGGGAGCGCCCGGTTGCGACCTCCCGCGACCATGAGTACGCCGAACGGCTCGAGTGACTGCTCCGATCCGTCTACGGCGGGGCAGATGCCACGAGTCATCCCGCGAATGCGTTGCGGTTGGCGGGCCGCAAAACGAGATGATATTGTACATAATACACAACACTAATCCGTTTCGGGCCCCTCCCTTCGAACATGATCGACAGCGATGATATGCCGTGTGGAACCGCCGACGGCGCGTCCAAGCGCAAGTTCGGCGCGCTACTGGTGATCGGGCAGGGCGTTCTCACCGCGATCGCTCCCGGACTTAGCGAGTCTCTCACCCGCAAGATGGTCTCAAAGAACTTCGAGAACGCCGACGCGCTCGAAGCGAAGCCCGCCTACCGCAGACAACTCCGCGCGGTCGGGATCGGCGCCGCCGCGGCCGGCATCGCCGGATACGCCATGGAGACGGTGAGCGAGGACGACGACGCGGGCGACGAGAACGCCACGGACGCCGATACTGACGCCGCGGCCGCGTAAGCGATACACGCCTCGTCACTGCTCTGCTTGCCGTCGTCGGCGTCGCGATGATCACATTTTGAGGATCCGTCGGTGACTCCGGACGCCATTCGCGTTCAACCGATGAGATAAAGAGGTGTGACGCCGAATCGCCGCCTGCGTGCGAGGGTAGCCAAGCCCGGAAACGGCGGCGGACTCAAGATCCGCTCCTGTAGAGGTCCGTGGGTTCAAATCCCTCCCCTCGCATGAGCGCGTCACCGCGCGCGAATGCAAAAAGGGGGGAAGCGGATTTGAACCAGGGAGCGCCCCGGTGCGACCGTGATTCAAACCCCTCCGGTTTGAGTCAGGGAGCGCCCCGGTGCGACCGTGGTTCAAATCCCTCCCCTCGCATCGCCGGGGTCACTCCCCGTGATGCGGAAGACGCTCTCGGAGCGCTCTTCCCTCGCAAAACGTCTCACGCGATCGCTTTCGACCAGTTACGGCACTATCCTTGGAGATGGCGGCGGACTCACGATCCGTTCCCGTAGTACCCCGTAAGCGAGCGGCACGAGCGAACGCGCGTCGCAGCCGGCGAGCTCCGGTCGATCCCACTCCGGGTCGCCCACTTCAGCCCCGTCGGCCCCGCCGGGTTCCCGCGAACGTCCGATGCCGTATACGGTGAGCCGCTCCGGCGACCGGGCGAACCGTTCTGCCCCGCCGGGCGGGTCGAGCCGGACCGGATCGAAGGTCGGCTGCCACCTCCCGGTCCGGCCTCACGCGTCTTCGCCCGCCCCGTGGTCGGAGCGGAGCGCCGCCCGGAGCCCGGTGTCGGCGACGTTGACGCCGTACTCGACCGTCCGCGTCACGCTGTCGAGCACCGTCGCGAGCACGTAGCCGTCCGTGAGCTCGCGCTCGTACAGCTCCCGATCGACCCGCTCGGTCCCCTCGAGGACGGCCTCGGCGTCGACGACGATTGCGCCGAGTACCCGCGGGTCGCAGTCGTCGACGACCTCGGAGAACGCTCGTCGAACGATCCCGCGGGCGTCGGCGGCGAGCCGATCGAGGTCCGCGGCCACCGGATCGGCCGGACGTCCGCCGATCGTCCCTGCGGCGGCGGCGATCTTCTCGGCGTGGTCGGCGATCCGTTCCAACTGTCGGGCGACCGTGTAGTGGTCGAACGCCGTGAGGCCGTCACCGGCGTCGCCGCGGACGTCAACGAGCGAGCGCTGGAACTCCCGGGCGAGCAGCCCGAACAGCCGATCGACCGTGTCGTCCTGGTCGGCGACGCGCCGCCCAATCTCGCCGTCGCCGGCGAGCGCGGCCGTCATCGCCTCCTCGTGCATCGTGAGGGCCCTGTTTTCCATCTGCGTGAGGGTCCGCTCCGGGGGGAGGTCGCCGGCGTCGAGCATCGTCCGGGCGGCCACCGCGACGTCCGTCTCCTCGGCGACCTCTATCCCGACCAGCCCGGCGACCGCATCACGGACGGCCACCCGCGCGGCGCGGTCCGGCGACCCTTCCACCCGAACGACGTTGGCGCCGGCGACGTACGCGGCGACGACGATCCGCTCGATCCCCGTGGGAGGGTACCGTGCCGCTGACACCGTCACGGTCCGCCGATCCCCCCCGGTCCCCGGCCGCGTGAGAAGCAGCCGGTCGCCGCGCGGGCGGAGCCGGAGGCAGTCGCCGACCTCCAGCGACCGGTCGTTCGCCCATCCCTTCGGTAGCGAGACGGTGTACGTCGTGCCGCCGGTGAGCTGGACCTTCCGCTCGTACGCGTCGCTCCGGTCACTCATATTGGTCCGTGCGGCCCAATTCGGTCCGCTTTCCGTTTCGTCCGTTCAGATCGGGACCCATGGAGAGTGGTACCGATGGAACGATCATGTACCCTGCTATGTTGGATATATGCCGTCCCGTACACCCATGGAGCCGAGGGGAACGGACGGATCCACACATACCCCTCAATAGCCGCCTATACGGATATATACCGCTCCGTCACCGGTCAGAAACCAGCGGGATGAGGTCGTGGAGGCTGCCGATCTCGACCGTCGGCTCCACCCCGAGATCGAGCGAGGCGTTGTGATCCCTCCGGACGAACGCGCTGTCGATGCCGGCGCGCTCGGCGGCGATCACGTCCGTCGCACGGTCGCCCACGTAGAGCCCCTCGGACGCGTCAAGCGCATCGAGCGCCTCGTTCAGGTAGTGGGGATCGGGCTTGCGTCGTCGGAACCCGTTCGGGCCCAAATCACGGCCGCGGACGTACCCGAACTCGGTCAGCCGGAAGTGGTCGACGACGAACTCCACGGTCGGGTCGTAGTTGTTGCTCACCAGCCCGACGACCGCGTGTTCGGCGATCGCCTCAAGGGCGTCGACGTCGGGACACAGCCGCCGGGTGCCGGCGGCCAGCCGCGAGACGCTCCGTTTCGCGCTCCGCTTTTCGCGTGCGTGGAAGAACTCCGCGGCGTCGACCCCGAGTCGCTCGCAGGCGGCCCGGAAGCCGTCGTCGTACTCGTACGTCTCAAGGGGCTCGCGGAGGTCGCCGTCGACCTCCAACTCGCGGTCGGTGAGCACGTCCTCGAGTGCCCGCCGGTGGACGCTCGCGTCCGTTCCCCGTCCCTCGAGGATCACCCCGTCCATGTCGAAGAGGACGGCGTGGTCGGTCCGTCGGTCGGTTCGGCTCTCCGTATCGTGAACTGTGGTCATGGGTATGGTTTCCGTCGTCGTTCGCTCGTCGCGTGCGTGCGCCCCGTCGGTCCGGCGGTAGCGTCCGCCCGGCCCCATCGCATGGGGGGATTTCGTCGGCGGGGTCGGTCCGCCGAACGCGGCTTGGACCGGTCAGCGGACCTTCCGTCGGGCGTACGCGGACACCACCTCGCTCACGAGCACCACTCCGAGGATGGCGAGTAATATTCCCGACACCGTCCGCCAGGCGAACGAGTCGATCGCCTCGAACAGCTGGACGCCGATGCCGCCCGCGCCGACGAATCCGAGTATCGTGGCCGCACGCACGTTGATGTCCCAGCGGTACACCGAGACGCCGACCAGCGCGGGTTTGATCTGCGGCACGATCCCGTACACCAGCAGCTGGAACGGGCTTGCGCCGCTGGCTCGGACCCCCTCGACCTGTCCGAAGTCGATCTCCTCGATCTCCTCGCCGAGCAGCTTCCCGACGAATCCGATCGACCGAACGGCCGTCGCGACCGTTCCGGCGAGCGCGCCCGGCCCGAACATCACGACGAAAAGCAACGCCCAGACGATCGTGTGGACCGACCGCGAAACGGTGACGATCACCTTTCCGAGCGCGTACGTCGCCCGGTTCGGGGTCGTGTTCTCGGCGCTGATGTACGCCACGGGCGCCGCTATCAGGACCGCGCCGATCGTCCCGACCACGGCGATCTGTATCGTCTCCGCGAGCGGTCCGACGGTGTTCGGCAGATATCCTATGTCCGGCGGGTACATTCGTCCGAGCAGGTCGCCGACCTGGGTCGGGGCGGTGGCGACGTACTGGAGACTCATGTCGAGCCATTCCCAGGAGCCGATGACAACGGCAGCGGCGACGACCACGCTGCCGATGCGGAAGAGCCGCTCGCGGGCATCAAACCGGCGCCACTCGGGTGATGTGCCCGCCATCACTGGACCCTCCGGCGCACGAGCGCGCTCACGAACTCGGCGATCAGCACGACGAGGATGATGGCGATCAGGATCGTCGCCACGTAATCATACATGTATCGTTGGTAGGCGCGCTGGAGGAGCACGCCGAGCCCGCCGGCACCCACGATCCCGACGATCGTCGACGACCGGATGTTGATGTCCCAGCGGTACACCGCGAGCCCGGCGAACCGCGGAACGACCTGCGGAACGACCCCATACGCCACGCTCTGAAAGCGGGTCGCCCCGGTCGCGCGGACTGCCTCGACGCCGCCCATGTCGATGTCCTCTAGATCCTCGGCGAAGAGCTTCGAGAAGAACCCGATCGTCTTGAAGCTGATCGCGACGATTCCCGCGAGCGGGCCGAATCCGAGCGCGATGACGGCGATGATCGCGACGATCAACCCGTCGATGGCGCGCGTGACGCTGATGATCCCGCGGCTCAGATAATACACCGGGCGCGGCGAGAGATTTCCTGCCGCCCCGAACGCCACCGGCAGACTGATCGCGATTCCGCCGACGGTCGCGACCATGGCCATCGCGATGGTCTCGATCATGCGGTCCACCAGCCTCGCGGTGTTCGCGCTGCCGGTTTCGGGCGGCAACATCGACTCGATCAGCTCGTAGCCGTAGCCGAGTCCCGAGAGGAATCGCCCGGGGGTGATCTGGAGGCTCGCTACCGACCAGACGACGAGCGAAAGAACGGCCCCGTACACCGCCCACTTCGTGCGATAACTCCGGAATGAGGTCGGGCGTTTCCACGTCCGCCGGCCGGATGACGCGCTGGATTCGGTCGCCACAGGTCAGTCCTCCGCCGGTAACGGCTCCCGGTCGGCGCGTCGGTCCGTCGTCCCAGCGTCGGTCGGTTCGCTTGAGCCGACCGGTCTCCCCGACTTCGGGGGCTCGTCGCCTCGATAGATGATACCCTTCGACTCGTCGGTGAGGTCAGCGGCCGGCCCGTCAAAGACGAGCGCTCCGTCGTGGAGCCCGATGATTCGGTCGGCGTACTTCTCGGCCAGATCCACCTCGTGAATGTTTATCAACACCGGCACGTCGCGGTCGACGGCGATGTCGGTGAGCAGATCCATGACGTCCCGTGACGTCTCGGGGTCGAGACTCGATGTCGGCTCGTCGGCAAGAACGATCTTCGGCTCTTGGACGACCGCCCGGGCGATCCCGACGCGCTGGCGCTGCCCGCCGGATAGCTCGTCGACGCGTTTGTCCTCCATCCCGTCGAGCCCGACGAGACCCAACAACTCGTAGGCGCGCTCGACGTCTTCGGGCGGAAAGTTCCGGCGCAGCGCCGCCCAGTTCGAGACGTAGCCGAGCCGCCCGGAGAGCACGTTTTCCATGACGGTGAGCCGCTCGACCAGGTTGTACTCTTGGAACACCATCCCGATGTTCCGGCGGGCGTTTCGCAACCCGTCGTCGTCGAGGCCGGTCAACTCGCGGTCGTCGAGGAGCACGCGCCCGGTCGTCGGCTCGACCAACCGGTTGATACACCGGACGAACGTGCTCTTGCCGGCCCCGCTCGGCCCGATCATCGCGACGACTTCGCGGCCGTCGATGGTCACGGAGACGTCGCGAAGCGCCTCGTCGCCGGTCGAATACGTTTTTCCGAGGTTCTCCGTTTCGAGCATGGCCGTCACAGACTCCCGCTCTCGTACTCGACGCCGTTGTACCGCTGGATGACCATGATGTCGTTGAACACCGTCTTGTAATCGATCGGGACGTATTCCGCCTCGCCGGTCTCCTCCGCGTAGGTAGTTCCAGTCCAGTCGGTCCCGATGTACGCCTCCTTGATCCCCTCAACGAGGTCGGGGTGGAGGTTGTAGCGGTGGACGATCGGACCCGGCGGGAACGGGTTGCTCGCCCAGACCACTTTGAAATCGTCGTAGCTCATGTCGTCGGTCGCCTGAATGAGGTCGTCCAGACACGTGCTACAGATGGGGCCACAGTCGTAGTCGCCGACGGCGATTCCGCGGCCGGACTGATCGTGGCCGCCGGAGAACTCGACCTCGTAGTCCTCTCCGGGGGTTACGTCGAAGAACTGGTCGAACAACGCCGACGGCGCCTGGTTCCCGGAGTTCGACGCCGGTTCGGTGTGGGCGACGTCGTACTCGAGAAAGTCCTTGACGGACTGGATCTCGTCCATGTCTGCGCGGGTGATCGCCAGCAATCGATACCCGAACTGGCCCGTGGGGCTGATCGGGTCCGCGAACGGAACGGCGCCGCCGAGGTTGACCGCGAACGCCGTCGTTCCCGTCGAGACGTCGCCGATATGCGCTCGCCCCGCCCGGAGCGCCTCGACCGTCGCCGCGTTCGAGTCGACGGGCTGCCACTCGACGTCCCGGCCCGTCGTCTCCGCGATTCGGTCCAGCATCGGCTGGATGGTCTCCTGGAACTCCGCCTGGCCGGACTCGCCGGGCTTGTCCACGAACACGAGCGGGTCGGGGTCGACCCAGTCACTCTCGTCTTCGGGAAGCTCTCGTGGTGGCTCGCCGTGAGCCAACTCGTCGACGTCCTGGTTCTTCATGTTATCCAGGTCCGTCTTGCTCCCTTGGAAGTAATCGTTCTCCGCGATGGCCGTCAGCAGGTAGTTGTTCTCCTCCCAGTTGGGATTCGCGTACTCGAACTCCGAGTCGTCCGTGAGCAGCGGGTCGCTCGGCTCCTCGCTGCCGCCGCCGTCGCCGCTCGACTCCTCGCTACCGCCGTCGCCACTTGACTCGAGGCCCGCGCCGGCCTCCTCGCTGCCGTCGCTGCTGCCGCTGCTCCCGCCGCCCCCGCCGGTACAGCCGGCCAGCCCGGCCAGCCCGAGTGCCCCGCCGGCGATGATGAATTTCCGTCTCGAACTCGGTCCACTCCGTCCGTCGGTGTCTTCCACCATTACGGTGGGAGAACGCCGTTTTCGACCCAAAAAGCCTGCTATGAGCCGCATGTACCAGATACGAGCGCTCCCGATTGCTTCGGACTTCTCCCGTGGCTTGCGAAGCGATGTGTGTCGTTCGGACGACTATATAGACGCGGAACCGCGTCCAGAGCCCTCTCGCTTTCCCCTACTCGAACCGCTTGCGGACGCTCTCGGCGTGGGCTTCCAGCCCCTCGGCCTCCGCGAGCGTCGTGATCGTGTCCGCGATCCCGTCGAGCGCGTCGCGGTCGAGCCGCTGGACGGTCGACGACCGGAGGAACGTGTCCACGGAGAGCCCGCCGTAGCGTTTCGCCCCGCCGTTCGTCGGCAGCACGTGGTTCGGGCCGGCGGCGTAGTCCCCGGCCGCAACCGGCGAGTGTGGGCCGAGGAACACCGAGCCGGCGTTCGAGATCCGACCGAGCAGCGCCTCGTCGTTGTCGGCCACGATCGAGAGGTGCTCGGCGGCGTACTCCTCCGTGAACAACACGGCCTCCGACATCGACCGCGTGTGGAGCACCCCGGAGGCGTCGTTGTCGAGGGCGGCCCGGATCGTCTCCGCACGCTCGCGCGCTTCGATGCCCGTTTCGACCGCGTCCGCGACGGCCGCGGCGAGGTCGGCGTCGTCGGTGACGGCGACGACGGAGGCGTTCGGGTCGTGTTCCGCCTGCGCGAGCAGCTCGGCCGCAACCAACTCCGGATCGGCCGACCCGTCGGCGAGCACCAACACTTCGCTCGGACCCGCGAGGAAGTCGATCTCCACGTCGCCCCGCACTTCCGCCTTCGCGGCCGTCACCCACTTGTTGCCGGGGCCGACGACCTTCTGCACGGTCGTCACCGTCTCCGTCCCGTACGCCAGCGCCGCGATCGCCTGTGCGCCCCCGACTTGGTACACCGCGTCCGCGCCCGCCTCGTGGATCGCCGCGAGCGTCACCGGGTTGAGCTCCTCGGCCGGCGGGGTCGCCACCGCGACGTGGTCCACGCCCGCGACCGTCGCCGGAATGACCCCCATCAGCGCGCTGGAGGGGTACGCCGCCGTCCCGCCCGGGACGTACACCCCGGCCCGGTCCACCGGACGGAATCGCCGACCTAACTCGCGCCCGTCGAAGTCGTCACGCCAGTCCTCGGGTCGCTGTCGGTCGTGGAACGCCCGGATGTTCGCGGCGGCCTCGCGGACGGCGTCGAGCACCGGGTCGTCGGCGTCGTCCAACCGCTCGTGGGCCCGTGCGGCCTCCCCGGTGACGTCGAGGTTGCCGACGGCAACTCCATCAAACTTCTCGGCGAACTCGCGGACGGCGACGTCGCCCTCCTCGCGCACCCGGTCGACGATCCCCCTGACGTTCCCGCGGACCGCCTCGATACCCGCGTCGCGATCGAAGAGGGCGCGACGCTCGGCGGGCGAGAGTTCGGCAACGGTTCGTACCTCCATACGTCCTCTCCGGGTCGGTGCGAAAAGGGCGTTCCGGCTCGTGGCCGCGGGATGCCGCCGCGGTTGTCGTTGCTCTCGCAGTCGTCACTGCTCTCGCGATCGTCGATTTCCCGCACTCACCGCTCCCGTCACCGTCCCGCCCCCCCCCGCCGGAGCCGAACCCCCTCGTTAACCATGCCAAACCGGCTTAACGCTCCTCCCGGTCAGTACAGGTAGGATGTCTCACTGTGATAACTGCGAGTCGTTCGTTACCGAACAGTACGTTCGCGTCTTCGCGCCGACCGGACGCGAGACCGTTAGGGTCTGTCCGAACTGTGAGGACATGCTCCGGGAAGGGGCGGAGGTCCGCGAGGCACGGGCCGCTCGCCAGTGATGAACGCACCGTCGATCGTCGCCGACCGCGGTGGAGTCCGTCCGGTCACTCGAGGAAGTCGATCCCGGTGATCTCGAACCGGGCGCCGCCGCCGTCGGCGTCGACCGCGACGACGTCCCAGCCGTGGGCGTTGACTATCGTCCGAACGACCGAGAGCCCGTAGCCGCTCCCATCGGTCGACGTCGTGAACCCGTGGTCGAACACCTCGTCCTTGTCGTCGTCGGGGATCCCGGGGCCGTCGTCCTCGACGTAGAATCCCGTGTCCGTCGGCCCGACGCGAACGTTGCTGTCCGTCCCCCCGTGATCCACACAGTTCCGGAACAGATTCTCGAATAGCTCGCGGAGCCTGTCCGGGTCGGTGCTCACCGACCGCACGTCGTCGTATCGTAGCGTCACGTCCGGGGCGGCGCCGACGACCTGCCAGGCGGTCCGGGATATCTCCTCGAGGTCGGTGGGCTCGGGGTCCGTCACGACGTTTCCCTGTCGCGCCACGCGGAGCAGGTCCTCGACAAGCTGAGCCATCCTGTCGGTCGTCTCGTTGACGGTCTCGATGTGCGCGTCGTCGCCCGTCTCCTCGTACAGCGTCAACTGGCCGTCGATGATCTGGAGGGGGTTCCGGAGGTCGTGTGCGAGGATGTCGGTGAACTCCTTGAGACGGTCGTTCTGTCGCTCGAGCATCCGCTCGTACTCCTTCGTCGTCGTCGTGTCCCGCGTGATGACCGCGTACCCGTCCGGACCGTCATCGTCCAGCGGCGACACCGTCATCGTTCCCCAGAACACTTCCTCGTCCACGCGGCGGTGCCAGTGTTCGACTTCCACGGTCCCGTCGGTCGCGTCGCCGAGGAATCCCTCCGGTGGCCCGTCGTTCCCGGTGGCGACCCCGTCCGCGAACAGCACGCTCACGTGCCGGCCGCGGATCGTCGCCGGTTCGTACCCGTAGAGCGTCTCGGCGGGGGCGGGCCACGTCGTGATCGTTCCGTCGAGGTCGAGCATGAAAACCGCGTGCGAGGAGACGCTCTCGAGGAGCCGTTCGGCGTCGCCATCCTCCGACCCCGACCGCCGGTCGTCCGCCGACTCGTTCGTGTCAGGTCGACGGCCGTCGTCGGAGGACTTCATTATATCCTCCCTCGAATCTCCAGCAGATTATTCATGTGGGCTGGTACACCAGGTACCGTCTCCGACCGTCCCCTTTTAGACGGTTCGCGGTCAGTGGATCATCGTGAGATATCCGGGTGAGGACGACCGTGTCGGCTAACCGGAAGGGCGACCGTCGGGAGCGCGAACTTGTCAACGCGCTGGACGACGCGGGATTCGCGGTGATGCGCGCGCCGGCCAGCGGCGCGGCAACCGAGCGGGAACTTCCGGACGTGCTCGCGGGGAACGGCGAGACGTTCTACGCGATCGAGGCGAAATCCAGCGCCGGCGACCCAATCTACCTCGACGGCGAGGAGGTGGAGGCGCTGTTGTTCTTCGCGCGCAACTTCGGCGCGAAGGGCCGGATCGCGGTCCGGTTCGACCGGGAGGACTGGTACTTCTTCCATCCCGGCGACCTGTACACCACCGACGCGGGCTCCTATCGGGTGAAAAAGGGGACGGCCCTCGCCGAGGGAACCGACTTCCCGGAGTTCGTCGGCGAGAGCAAAAAGGTGACCCTCGACGAGGTCGCGACCGACCCCGACGAGGAACGCCGTGAGGTCCTCGAGGCGGTGCGGGACGGACACATGTCGGTCGAGGACGCGCTCAACGTCGTATAACGGACTCGGGCACGTCGTCGGTCGGACTCGGAAGGGGTGCCGCCGGCGGCCCGGAACGCGTGCCGACGGCGGCTCAGCACGGTCGGCGACGGCCCGGCACGACACATCGGGGATCGGCGTCGTGGGATCTGGGGATCGTCGCGCCGCTCGGACGGTGCGTCAGGACGGGGCGTGCCCGCCCCGACGATGGTAGGGGAGTCGACTTCCAGACTTCGTGTGCCGATGACGGACGGGAGCGCCCGGAAGTCATATGATCGTCACGTCCCTCGACTGATATGCTCGTGGCATGGCGTGACATGGCACTTATATACACCCACCAACCTCGAACTCCGGCCGGGGGTCCCGGTCCGCGATCGGCGGCCGGGTGCCCGGCCGACAGTATAAGAACCGGCCGACCGTACGCCGCACAAATGAGCCGGAACGACGAGGTCGCCGACCGCCTCGAGGAGTTCGCGGACCGCCTCGAGGCGACGGGGGTCGAGTACAAGCCGACGGCGTACCGCCGCGCGGCGGAGAACGTCCGCGACCATCCGACTCCGATCGGGGACCTCGCCGCCGAGGGCGCCGACGCAGTGGCCGAGATCGACCGCGTCGGCGACGCCATCGCGTCGAAGATCGTCGAGTACGTCTCGACGGGATCGATCGAGGAACTTGCGGAGTTGCGAGCGGAACTCCCCGCCGACATCGGCGCGCTGACCGCGATCGAGGGGGTCGGCCCCAAGACGGTCGGGACGCTGTACGCGGCACTCGGGATCACCACGCTCGACGAGATGGCGGCCGCGGCCGAGGCCGGCGAGATCCGCGAGGTGAAGGGGTTCGGCCCGAAGACGGAGACGTCGATCCGCGAGAACATCCCCTTCGCGCGCGAGTCGCGCGAGCGGACCCGACTCGGTGACGCCCGTCCGGTCGCCGACGGGGCGCTGGCGTACCTCGTCGACCTGAGCCACGTCTCGCGGGCCGAGGTGTGCGGCTCGATCCGCCGGTGGCGGGCGACGATCGGCGACGTCGATCTGCTCGCCGCGAGCGACGACCCGGAGCCGGTCGTCGACGCGTTCACCGACTGGCCGGCGGCGGATACGACGATCGAGGCCGGGACGGGAAAGGCGAGCGTCCGGGCGGACGGCACGCGCGTTGACCTCCGGGTCGTCGACGATGCGGAGTTCGGCGCGGCGCTCCAGTACTTCACCGGGTCGCAGGCGCACAACGTCGCGGTCAGGAACCGCGCGATCGACCGCGGGCTCAAGCTCAACGAGTACGGGCTGTTCGACGTGAGCGACGTGGCGGACCCCGACGCGGGCCAGCGCGTCGGCACGCGAGTCGCCGGCGGGACGGAAGCGGGCGTCTACGAGGCGCTCGACATGGCGTTCGTCCCCCCCGAACTCCGCGAGAACGACGGGGAGATCGCGGCCGCGGCCGCCACCGACCTCCCGGACCTCGTCGAGCCCGGTGACCCCCGCGGCGACCTCCACACCCACACCGACTGGTCCGACGGCGGATTCACGCTCCGGGAAATGATCGCGGCCGCCGCCGAGCGCGGGCACGCGTTCCATGCGGTGACCGACCACGCCGCCGGACCGGGGATCTTCGGGAATACCGGCCTCGATGAGGCCGAAATCGCCGAGCAGGCGGCGGCAGTCGAGTCGGCCGCGGCCGACGCCGACGCGGCTATCACGGTCCTCCACGGGGTCGAGGCCAACATCGACGCCGAGGGGACGATCACGACCGACGACGCGACGCTTGCCGACCTTGACATCGTCGTCGCCTCGCCCCACTCAGCGCTCGATCAGGACGCCGACGCCGCCACCGAGCGGCTGGTCCGCGCGGTCGAACACCCCGCTGTCGACGTCCTCGGCCATCCGACCGGTCGGCTGATCAACAGCCGGCAAGGGCTCGAGCCGGACATGGACGCGGTCGCGGCGGCGGCCGCCCGCGAGGGCGTCGCGATCGAGGTCAACGCGAACCCGGCCCGCCTCGACGCCGACGGGACCGCGGTTCGCGCCGCTATCAAGGCGGGCACGACGATCGCGGTGAACACGGACGCCCACTCGCCGACCGACCTCGACAACCGCCGGTACGGCGTCCACACCGCCCGACGCGGGTGGGCCGAGCGCGCCGACGTGTTGAACACGCGCTCGATCGAGGCGCTTCGGGCGTTCCTCTCGTAGATGGTCGGTGGTCGTGGCGAACGGCGAGAAGGGGGCGATACGGGCGTCGCCAGCGCCGCCGATCTCCCGCCGGTCCTCGCCGACGCGATGTGTGGGACGCTCGCGACGTACCTCCGGATGTGCGGTCGGATCTCCGACGGGATCGACCCGCCGGAGTACGTTCCGGATCCCGCCGCCGACGTCGACCGCGACGAATCTGACGTCCCGCGGCGATTCTGGCACTGTCACGACTGCGGCCGATGGTTCTGGAAGGGGAGCCACTGGGCGCGCGTCGCCGACCGGCTCGCCGACTTGTGACGGACCGGCTGCCGGCAGTCGCCGGTCGGCTCCCGGAACACAATCGGTATGGGGCCGGATCGTGTACGGTCCAGCGATGAAACGCGCCGCGGCGGTCGACCGGTTGGCGGCGATCGTCGACCGGGTCGAGCGCGCGACCATGCCCGTCCCGGTTCGTGAGGTGTGGGCGTTCGGGGACGTCGCGCTCGGACTCGACCCGATCGATCGCCTCGACGTATACCTCACGAAGGACGTCCTGCTCGATGGCGACGCCGACGCCGCGACCGCCTTCGAGGCCGAGTACGGCGTCAAGGGCATCGGCACGACGGTCCGTGCGTCGTGGGCCGAGGCGACCCCCGACCGCGTGCGGACCAGCGACAACGGCTACGCCGCCCCCGAAAAGTGCCTCGCGGCCGAGTTGCTCGCGGCGGATTCGGACCACGCGGGCGACGACCGCGGCGCCCCCGACGCCGGCGCGCCGATCCACCTCGAAGTGTGTAACGCGAGCTTCGACGACAACGTGACCCAGCGGCTGAAGGGCGCGCTGGCCCGCGAGGCGTACGACGAGGTGCTCGATCCTCGCGGCGTTCAGCTGTGGGCCGACGGCCGCCGCGACGACGAGGCGTTCGCGAAGCTCCGGGACGCCGCGTTCGCGATGCCGACGCTCCCCGATGCGCTCGGAATGCTCGGCGTCGAGGACGACGACGTCACCGAGGTGATCGCCGAAACGATCTCGACGCGACGGGCAGATCAGGCGGGACCCTCGGTGCGCGGCGACATGATCTGATCCGGGCCGACCCGACGCCGCCGCCGTCGCCGGCCGCGGTTTCCGAGACCCCACACCTTTTGGGACGGTTGGCCGTGTAATCGGTATGCCCACCCCGACCGCCCGCATCAGGGGGACCGAGCGCTCCAGCATCCGGGTCATGTTCGACCTCGCGGAGCGTCTCGACCGCGACCTCGTCCGGCTCGAGGTCGGCGAACCCGACTTCGATACGCCCGACCACGTGATCGACGCCGCCGCCGAGGCCGCACACGGCGGGGCGACCCACTACACCTCCAACGCCGGCATCCCGGACCTACGGCGCGCGATCAGCGACACCCTCTCCGATCGGTTCGGCGTCGAGCATCCCCCCGAGGAAGTCGTCGTCACGGTCGGCGGCATGGAGGCGCTCCTCCTGACGACCCTCGCGACGGTGTCCGCGGACGAGGAGCTGCTGGTCCCGGGACCGACGTGGCCGAACTACGAGACGCAGGCGACCCTCGCGGACGCCGAGTTCCACGAGGTGCCGATGCCGGCCGAGACCGGGTTCGACCTCGACGCCGACCGCGTGATCGACGCGATGAGCGACGACACCGCGGCGGTCGTGTTGACGACGCCGTCGAACCCGACCGGCCGCGTGTTCGACCGCGATGCGTGCCGCGCGGTCGTTGAGGCCGCCGCCGACCACGACGCCTACGTGATCGCCGACGAGGTGTACCTCGCGCTCACCTACGAGGGGCCGAACGAGGGGATCGCATCGTACACCGGCCAGCCGGACCACGTGGTGACGATCGGCTCCTGCTCGAAGACGTACGCGATGACCGGCTGGCGGCTCGGTTGGCTCGCCGCCGACGGCCACCTGGTCGACGAGATAGTTCCGGCCCGCGAGTCGACGACCGCCTGCGCGTCGAGCGTGGCCCAGCACGCCGCGCTCGCCGCGCTGACCGGCCCGCAGGAGCCGTTCAACGAGATGTGCCGGGCGTTCGAGGACCGGCGCGACCTCGTCGTCGACCGCGTCGCCGGGATCGACGGGCTCTCGTGTCCCCGGCCGGAGGGAGCGTTCTACGCCTTCCTCGACCCCGGGATCGACGATGACGCGCTCTCGATCGCGAAGTACCTCGCCCGGGAACACGGGGTCGTGCTCGCCCCCGGGGACGGGTTCGGCGACACCGCACCCGGGCGGCTCCGGCTCTCGTTCGCGAACTCCGCCGAGCGGCTCCACGAGGGGTTCGACCGGATCGAGGCCGGACTGGCGGGGTACTGACGGGCCAGGCGCGCCATTCGGATACGGGTTGAACGTCCCCCCTACCCCATCCGCTCGCCGCCGTTGACGTTCAGCGTCTCGCCCGTGACGAACGTCGCGTCGCGGAGATACGCGGCCGCGTCGGCGATGTCCGCCGGCTGCCCGAACCGGTCCGCGGGGATCGCCGCCAACTCCTCGCGTTTCTCCTCGGGCGTCCGATCGTCGGTCATGTCGGTCTCGACGTGGCCGGGCGCGATCGCATTCACCCGGACGTCCGGGGCAAAATCCCGCGCATGGCTCCGCGGGAGCGAGATCAGTCCACCCTTCGTGACGGTGAACGCGGAGTTGACGTTCACGTCCATGACTCGGTCGAAGTCGGCCGGGTCGAGGTTCTCGGTGTACACGTGCTGGTCAATCCCGGCGTTGTTGACGACGTGGTCCACGCCGCCAAACGCGTCGACGGCGGCGTCGACGAACCGGGCGGCGGCGTCGGCGTCGGAGACGTCCGCCCCGACGACGACCGCCTCGCCGCCGCGGTCGCGGACCGCATCGGCGACTCGCTCGGCGGCCCCGTCGCTCGTGTGGTAGTTGACGGCGACGTCGTATCCGTCGGCGGCGAACCGAAGCGCGATCGCCCGACCGATTCCCCGGGACGACCCGGTGACGAGTGCGGCTGGCATACCGTCCGACGGTCGGCGGCGACTTCGGCCTTCCGGACGCGGCACGGCGTCGGGGGACGCCGGAGGCGCCACGTCGGGGGACGCCGGAGGCGCCACGCCGGGGGACGCCGGAGGCGCCACGCCGGGGGACACGGGGCCCGCGGCACGATGCCGTGGGACTCGACCGGTTCCGGTCGACGCTATGGAACCCGGCCGACCGTCACCTCGAAGGGGACGCGTTCGACGCGTTCGTACTCCTCGTCGCGCATCGCCGACACGATCTCCCGGCCCATCTCGCGCCACCGCCGCCGGAGGTCGTCGTACGCCGCCGCCGACAGCGTGCCGCGGAGCTCCTCGCGGTGGTCGGCCAGCCCCGCGCCCGATGCGGTCCGGGCGGCGGCCTCGAGGGCAGTCTCGGAGTACGGCGGGGTCCGCCGCTTCTCGTGGACGTACCGCCGCGTCCGGACGTCAACGAGCCCCGCGTCCGCGAACAGCGACCGGATCCGATCGCCGAGCGCGACGTCGGTCCCGACGCCGTCGAGGTACGCCTCGCGGGCATCCCGTTCGAGGTCGGCCTCGCGGTCGACCGTCGAGGTGACTTCGACGTCGGCGTTGTTCGGTTCGACGGCGGCGACGAGGTCGGTCGAGACGTGCGCGAACTCCCGGACGGCTTCGGCCGGATTCGGGAGATTGCTGAGCAGCGCCTGACAGGCGACCAGGTCGACCGCACCGTTCGGGACCGGCAGCCGGGTCGCGTCGCCCGCGAGGAACTGCCGCGTCGCGCGGTCCGGGCGTTCATTTGTGTGGTCCCCCTCGGCGTCTTCGGCCTTCCCCTCCGCGGACCCGTGGGTCCGATCCCGGGCAACCCGGAGCAGGTCCGTGTCCGCGTCGACGCCGAGCACGGTCCCCCCCGAGCCAGCCTCCTCGGCGAGGACGCGGGTGAACGCTCCCGTCCCGCAGCCGACGTCGAGAATCCGTCGCCGACTCGACGGCGCGAGGTCGGCCAGCGCCTCGCGGCCGTCCTCCCACATTCCCTCCCGGGTGTGGTCGAGGTAGTCGGCGGAGAACCGTCTCATTCCGGCCCGTGCTTCCCGCTCACGTCCGGGGGCCGATCCGGCCCGTTTGTCGCGTCGCCTCGACTCATTCCTCGTGTCGGAGTTCCCGCACGCGGTCGACGTTCCACGCGAACCCCCGCCCGTCCTCCGTCGGCGTCTCCAACACGAGCGGGACGTCCCGCAGATCCGGGTGGTTGATCACCCGCTCCATCCCCGCGTCGCCGACGTGTCCCTCGCCGATATGCGCGTGCTCGTCCTTGTGGGTCCCGCAGGCGTGTTTCGAGTCGTTGAGGTGGATACATTTCAGGTGGTCGAGCCCGACGACGTCGTCGAACGCCGCGAGCGTCTCGTTGACCGCGTCCGGCGAGGAGAGGTCGTAGCCGGCGGCGAACGCGTGAGCGGTGTCGAGACAGACGTCGATTTCCGTCTCGGTTCGGTCGATCACGCCCGCGAGGTGTTCGAACTCGCCGCCGAGTTTCGTCCCCGCGCCGGCGTCGCTCTCGACGAGTATCGTCACGTCGTCGGGCACATCGACGTCGTCGATGACGCTCGCGGCGTTGTCGAGGCCGCCGTCGACTCCCGCGCCCGTGTGCGCTCCGAGGTGGACGTTCACGTACGGGATACCCAGCCGCGTCGCGGCGTCGACCTCCCGCTGCATCGAGTCGAGCGACTTCTCGCGGAGCCCCGCCTTGGGCGTACAGAGGTTGACGAGGTAGGAGGTGTGGATCACCCACGGCCCCTCCAAGTCGCGTTTCGTGCCGCTCCGGAACGCCTCGGCCTCGTCTTCGTCGATGTTCGGGTTTTGCCACACCTGCGGCGAGTGGGTGAATATCTGCCCGCAGTTGCCGCCGATCTCCGTCTGGTTCGTGACGGCGTTGTCGACGCCGCCGGCGACGGACACGTGCGCCCCGATCTTCAGGCTCATACGGATGCCACGCGGGCGACACGAAAAGCCGCTTCGGAAGGGACGAGGAGCGCGGTTTCGGCAGACGGTGGACCACACCGGGATCTCACTCGCGGTCCTTTGAGCCCGATCGTACCCAGTCGTCGTCGCGGTACTTTTCCGTGACGAGGTCGCGAGCACGGTCGCGTTCCACCTCCGTCCACGACCCGTTCCGGTCGAGCGAGTCGCCGAGCGCCGGCGACACCCCCGAATTCGCCGGGGTACCCTCGGACCACGCCCCGGACTCCACCCACGACGCGAGCGACGCCTCCAGCGTCCGCACGGCCTCAGCGCGATCGACGTCGGCCAGTTCGTCGATCCCGACGACGCGCTCGCGGAACGCCTTGGGGGTCACGGGCGGGTCCGCGAACGCCGCGAGGTGTGCGTCCGCGTCGACGGAGAACGTCAACGAGCCGTGCTGGACCACCGCGTCGCGGGTCCGGTACTGCGCGTTGCCGGCGATCTTCCGTCCGTCGGCAACGACGTCGTGGGCCGGATGAAGTTCCCGAAGATAGCACGCGGGATCGTACAGCGCTGGCACCGCCTCGTCGACGTAGTCGGCGTCGATCCCGAGACGGTCGAACGCGTCCAGTATCGGCTCACACAGCAGGTGGTAACAGTCGAGCAGCTCCCCCGGGACGGCCGACGCGGGGACGGCGATCGAGTAGGCGACGTCCCCGAACGCGTCGTGATGGATCCCGCCGCCCCCGGTCTGTCTGCGGGTGACGTCCGCGCCCGCACTCTCGCTGGCGGTCCAGTCGACCGTCCCGGCGTCCTGTCCGTAGCCGAGCGTGAGACAGCTTGGACCCCAGCGGTACGTCCTGATCGTGGCGGGTCCGCCGCCCCCGGCGGTTCCGGCGGCGATTTCGTCGAGCGCCATCTGTTCCGGTCCCGGCCGACGCTCCTCGCGGATCAGCCGCCAGTCGTCCTCCGACGCAGCCATGGAGGTACTCGGCACGGCGACCCGAAAGCGATTGTGCTCGCCCGTCCGGTGGCGGCGTCGCGACCGACCAGCGATCATGTCGCGGTGGGATGGCGCAAGCATGGAAACACGCCCGCTCGTCGGCGGACATCCCGTCTGTTGTAGTTCACCAGGTTTCTGGTGCTGTGAAGTAGTCACAGCCAGTTGCTTGGAACGTAGAGAACAGTTCCAAGAGAACCGTGTCTTCAGAGCCCAGATCAACGTCATCTCCAATGACGGCAACATCGTGGCCTTCTCCACGGAGGGCAGAAACAATAGCCGGTGGCACGTACTCGTCCGCCAGCAGCCTCATACTTCAGGCTCCGATTGCGTCTTCGTGTCTAGGTCCTCAGGCCCGCGAACGACGGTTGAATGTTACCCCGCGCACGGTGGCGCGGGAATCCTACTCTCACGGTCCCCGGTTTACTATCGCGACATACGATTTATTGACCGGAACGCGGGTCGTTTTTACCGATCACCGGAGTAGTACCCGCATGGTCGGAAACGTCGCCGGCGACATGGCGGAGCTGGACCCCGAGGACTTCTACCTCCTCTCGGGCGTCGAGCAGGGGATGCGCTTCTCCGAGTGGGTACGTCGCGACAAACTGCCGGACTACGCGAACCTCACGGCCGAGGAGATCGAGTATCGGCTCGACCGCTGTCTCGACCGCGAACTCATCGAACGGCAAACGATCCAGTACGAGGGGTACCAGCTGACGTTCGAGGGGTACGACGCGCTCGCGCTCCGAACGTTCTCCGAGCGGGAAACGATAGACGGCGTCGGGTCCCCGCTCGGGTTCGGTAAGGAGGGGGATGTGTACGAGGTCCAGTCGTTCAAACCGCTCGCGTTGAAGTACCACCGCGAGGGGTACACGAACTTTCGGGCGGTGAACCGCGAACGCGAGTACACCGCCGACCGGGACCACGTCTCCTGGATGTACACCGCACGCAAGGCCGCCGAACGGGAGTACGAGGCGATGGAGGCGCTGTACCCGGACGTTTCCGTACCGCGTCCCGTCGACCATAACCGGCACGCGATCGTGATGGACAAGTTCGACGGGGTCGAACTCGCCCGCGCGAAACTGGAGCCGGACCAAGCGGTCGGCGTCCTTGACCTCGTGCTCCGGGAGCTGTCGACGACCTACGACCTCGGCTGGGTCCACGCGGACATGTCCGAACACAACGTCGCGGTCGCCGAGGGCGGGATTACGGTGTTCGACTGGCCACAGGCAGTCCCGGTCGGCCACGAGAACGCCCGGGAGTTCCTCGCACGCGACGTCGAGAACCTGCTCCGGTACTTCGGGCGGAAGTACCCCCACGAGATCCCCAGAGATGCCGATATCGACGGGATCACGGCCGCCATCGCCGATGGCTCGCTGGAGACGGTTCGGGGATTCATCGAAGAATAAACCACATACCGCAATACAAAAGTGATTCCTGTGGTAGTTGAGGCCGGTCATCTCAATGCACATGCCTCAAGCCCTCTCTGCTCAGTCGTTCAGAGTTGGTCGATCGGCTTGTTGATGATCTTGAAGACTTCGCTCGCCCGGTAGAACCGATTGCGCTCTTTCCCGGTGAGCTCTTCAAGTAGTCCGTCCTCTTCGAGCTGTCCGATCAGCATCTTTCGAGGCGGAGCCCCCGGCCTCAACGAGCGAGGGCTTCCGACTGGTCGGAAGCACGACGCGAGTAGGCCGGGGAGGAAGCCGACACGGTGGGAAACAGGCAACGTCGTTGCTGCTGTCTGACTCGCTATCCGATACACT
>JAQCNI010000024.1 GCA_028275105.1 Halorubrum sp. | reverse complement strand
GCCGTCGCCGTCGCCGCCGGCGGCGATCACTTCGAGGTCGGGGTTCGCGAGCTTCGCGGCGCGGGCCACGGGTAGCGAGCGCCCGTGGATCGTGTGGAAGCCGTACGTGTCGAGGTAGCTGTTCAGCTTCCCCGAACAGCCGATCCCGGTGCACAACAGCGTTTCCTCCGGCGTCCGCCCGACCTCCGGAAGCGCTTGTTTCAGCGCCTTGAGGACGCTGAAGTCGCCGCAGCCGGGACACCAAGTGGCCTGTGGCTCGACGGTCGGGGTGTACTCATCACGGTCGATCTCGCGGTCCTCTCCGATCGCTGAAAACGTGCTCATGGGTTAGTCACCTGTAGCTGGAACGAACGTCGTCTGTTGGTCGGGCGCGTTCGCGTCGCCCTCGATTATCGTGGCCTCGAACCCGTCGACGATCTCGCCCGGCTCGAACGGGTTCCCGTTGTACTTCAGTAGGCTCGACAGCCGCTCCCCGTACTGGCCGAGGTTCTTCTGGATGAGCCCGCGGAACTGGCCGGAGGCCGTCATCTCGACGACGAGCACCTCGTCGACGCCCTCGATGAACGCCGTAACCTCCTCCGTCGGGAACGGGAGCATGTCGGAGACGCCGAGCGACTTGACGGCGTAGCCCGCGTCGTTGAGCCGGCCCACCGCCTCCTCGACGGTGCCCTGCTGGCTGCCGAACGTGAGGATGCCGTACTCGGCGTCGTCGGGCCCTGCGCGCGAACCCGTTGGTTCCGCGTCGAGGTCGGCGCGGATCGCGTCGAGCTTCTGTAGTCGCCGGTCGATCTGCGCGACCCGGTTCGACGGCGACTCGCTGATGTGGCCGGTCGGGCCGTGTTCGTTGCCGGTGGCGAGGAAGCGGCCGCCCTTCTGGCCGGGGATCGACCGCGGCGAGACGCCCTCGTCGACGTCGTGTTGGAAGCGGTGGAACTTCCCGTCCGACGAGTGGGGCTCGTCGGCGAGCGCGTCCTCGCTCAGCGTTTTCCCGAGCGCCGGGTTCGGCTCGCGGTCGAAGTGGCTCTTGGGGACGTTCGTCAGCTCGCCGCCGAGCTTCTGGTCGTACAGCAGGATCGCCGGGATCTGGTACTCGTAGGCGAGCCGGAACGCGAGCCGGGACTGCTCGTACGCCTCCGCGACCGTGCCCGGCGCGAGCACGACCCGCTGGGAGTCGCCCTGTGAGGTGTACAGGACGTGTTCGAGGTCGGACTGTTCGGGCTTCGTCGGCATCCCGGTCGAGGGACCGGCGCGCATCGCCTCGATGAGGACGACCGGCGTCTCCGTCATCTCCGCGAGCCCGAGCGGTTCGGACATCAGCGCGAACCCGCCGCCCGAGGACCCGGACATCGCCTTGACGCCGGCGTGTGAGGCCCCGACCGCGAGCGCGGCGGCCGCGATCTCGTCCTCGACTTGTTCCGAGATCCCGCCCAGTTTCGGGAGGTTTTGGCTCATGATCGTGAACACTTCGGTCCACGGGGTCATGGGGTACCCCGCGATGAACCGGCACCCCTCGTCGAGCGCACCGTACGCGATCGCGTCGGAGCCGGACATGAGCAGTTGCGTCTCGTCGTGCTCGCCGGTGGGAACCGAGACGTCGGGCGCGTCGACGTCGTACTCCTCGCGGACCTGATCGTAGGCGGTCTCAAGGATTTCGAGGTTGGGGTCGAGGATCTTGTCGGGCATCGCGTCGCGCATCAGGTCCTCGACGTGCTCGAGTGCCATGTCGGTCAGCGCACAGGTTACGCCGACGCCCGCCGTGTTCCGCATTATTTCCCGGCCCATGTCGCGGGCGAGCCCGCGGAGGTCGAGGGCGTATACGTGCCAGCCGTTCTCCTCGACGCGCTCCTCGAAGTTCGGAATCTCGTCCGTGTCGAGCAACCCCTCGTCGTACACGATAACGCCGCCCTCCCGAAGTTCGTCGAGGTTCTCCGAGAGTGGTTTGATTTCCTCGTTCCCGTAGATAGCCCCCTCCTGCGGGTTGCGCGCGAAGGAGTCGCCAAGCGCAAGGAGGAAGTTGTAACCGTCGCCGCGGGAACGCACCGGTTCCGCCGACGCGCGGATCTCGGTGTAGGTGTGACCGCCCCGGATCCGCGACGGGTAATGCCGGTGTGTGAACACGTTCAACCCCGATCGCATCAGGGCTTTCGCGAAGTTCTGGCTGGTGGAAGCAATCCCGTCGCCGGATCCTCCCGATATCCGCCAGATGAGTTCGTCATCAGTCATATTGTGGATCGTGGCCCGGAGAGGCCAACTGACCCCATTTTGTGTCGGTCTCCTTTTAGGGTTTGCTATGAAATCACAAGGAATGATCATGAGATACCAATCAGAGTTGGGTAGTTCACACACTCTCCCTCCGGGTGGCCAACGATCCGCCCTCCGTGAGGGGTCGGGCCGTGATCCCGCGACGAACCGGCTCGCAACACGACTGCTGCCGGCCCGACCCCGACGTTCCGCGCCCTTTTAGCCCATCCTCCCCGGAACGCCGGTATGCTCACGTTCATCGGCCTCGGCCTCTACGACGAACGGTCGGTCACCGTCGAGGGGCGCGGGGCGATACGGTCCGCCGACCGCGTCTTTGCGGAGTTCTACACGAGCCGACTCGTCGGGGCCGACGTCGCGGGCTTGGAAGCTGCGTTCGACGTCGACGTCGAGGTCCGGAACCGCGAGGGCGTCGAGCGCGACCCCGAGCCGGTCCTCGCGGCCGCCGCCGACGGCGACGCGGTCTTCGTGACCGCGGGCGACACGATGATCTCGACGACCCATGCCGACCTCCGCCTGCGGGCGGAGTCGCGCGGGATCGACACGCGGGTGATCCACGGCGTGACGGCCCAATCGGCCGCATCGAGCCTCACCGGCCTCCAGAACTACCGGTTCGGGAAGGCCGTCACGCTTCCGTTTCCGTACGCTCACGGCGGCGACGGCGTCCCCGAAAGCGTCCGCGAGACGCTGGACGCGAACCGGGAGCGCGGCCTCCACACCCTCGTGTATCTCGACATCAAGGTCGGGATCGGCCCGACCGGACGTGACCCCGACCACGAGGAGTACATGACCGCCGACCGCGCGGCGGCGCTGCTCGCGGACGGCTGGCGGGACGTCCTCGGCGTCGTCGTCGCCCGCGCTGGCTCGCCCGCCCCCGTCGTCGCGGCCGACCGGCTCTCCGCGCTCGCGGACCGGGAGTTCGGCGACCCGCTCCACATGCTCCTGATTCCCGGTGACCTCCATCACGTTGAGGCGGAGGCGTTGGTCGGGTTCGCGGACGCGCCGGAGTCGATCCTCGACGAGTGACGATCGTGGTCGGATCTCGGCGGATTGGTCCTATCGATGGATGAATCCCCTCGACGGGCACGATTCGGTCTCGATCCCGGGCCGACCGGCGCCGACCTCAGGGTTGATTATGACTGGGGATCTGGCCTTCGCGTATGGAGACTGACCCCCTTCCGGTCGACCGGATCATGTCGACGGACCTCGTGACGACTGCGGCCGACGCTACCGTGGCGGCGGCTGCGAACCGGATGCTGGACGCCGGCGTGGGAGCGATACTCGTGGTGGATGACGCGGGACGGCTGGAGGGCCTGCTCACCGGCCGGGACTTCGTGCGGCTCGTTCGGGAGAACGAACCGCACGACGAGACGCTCGTCGCCGACTGTATGACCACGGACGTCGTTACCGTTTCCCCGGCGGATCCCCTCGACGATCTAACCGACTTGATCGACGGCACGTACTCCCATCTTCCGGTGACCGAGGGGGACGGGACCGCCATCGGGATGTTGTCGACGACGGACCTCACCGGGACGATCGCACACTAAGACGGGGCGCGCGCGGACGACTACGGGGTGCGGGAGCCGACGTTCCCGCGTCCGGCGCGCAGTCTCCCCCGTCCGACCCAGTTGTCCGATCCGGAAGAGCCAAGCGACTCGGCCTTACAGGCAGAATATGGATTTACACGATCGAACCCAAGTCCGCGAAGTCATGTCCTCGCCGCTGGAGATGATCTCGGTCGACGCCTCCGTCCGCGAGGCCGCCGAGCGGATGCGTGACGGCGATATCAGCGCACTGGTCGTTACCACGGGCGGCGGCTGTATCGTCACCCAGAGCGACCTCGTCGCCGCGGTCGCGGACGGGCGTGACCCGACCGAGACGCGGGTCCGCGACGTGATGACCGAGGCCGTCGAGACGGTCACCCCGGACCTGTTGATGGAGGAGGTCGCGGCAATGATGACGATGTACGACGTAAAACACCTTCCGGTCGTCGACGACGACTACGTTGGGATGATCTCCTCGACCGACGTGGCCGCCCACGTCTCGTAGGCGCGTGGGACGATCGCCTCGGGGCGCCAGCACGGCATCACCGACGGTGGCACGGTGCTGACGGCGGCACGCCGACGGCCAGCCCCACCTTGACGCGGTCGAGGACCGGGTCACCACCTGCGACCGCGGTACCGACCACACGCCGGTCGATTTCGGAAGGCCAGCCGGTCATCGTCGGTACG
This sequence comes from Halorubrum sp., assembly GCA_028275105.1. GTDB lineage: Archaea > Halobacteriota > Halobacteria > Halobacteriales > Haloferacaceae > Halorubrum. The sequence continues at coordinate 11,784 of JAQCNI010000024.1, read as the reverse complement.
TCTCACCTGTTCGTCGGCTCGCGCGGCAGGTCGAGCGACTCGGTGAGGTCATGCTCCTCCCCGGTGAGCACGTAGAGAACGTCCTCGAGGACGACCACGAGTTCGGGGAGTTGGCGGGCGACGAGGTAGGTGATCCCGATCAGTGCGACGACCGCAAGCAGCTGGCTGAGGATCCGGTCGGAGACCAGAAACGACACGCGGTACGGGTTGGTCGCGCCGAACATCGCCAACACGAGTTCGGGCTGCCAGTGCATGTACTGGTTGCCGGCGACGACGGTGATGAACGTCGTTCGGAGGATGTTGAGGACGTAGATGAACGGGAGCGACACGGCGAGCGCTCGGAGCTTCCGGTCGATCGGCCCGTCGACCGCGGCGACGAGCCCGCCGAAGATCGCCATGCTCCCGAGCCCGGTACACGCCAACACGACGTTGATCCGGATCGTCGCCCCGTCCGGCAGCGTCCAGCGGAACGCGGCGTCAAACCCGTCGTAGTTGGCCACCCGCTCGGGCGCGTAACCGAGGAGTTCGATCAACGCGCCAGTTTGGTTCGCGACGATCTCGATCAGCACCCGGCGCGGCTCCGGGACCGTCATCCCGGCCAGCGTGAACGCCGGGATCGTCTCGAACGGGAGGTAAATGAACAGCATGATCGCGACCGCTCGGGTGAGAGTGAACAGCGAGGCCCGCCCGTCATACAGCAGGTAGCCGACGTACACGCAAGCGGGTACCCCGACGAGCGCGAGGATCGACTCGACGTAGCTCTGGTGCTCGAAGGCGAAGTACGGCACCATCGTCAGCCAGAACAGCCCGAAAAACCCCCACGTCCCGGCGGCGAGATCCCGTCCCACGTCGTGTCCTCGGGCGTCGAGCACCCACGCGACGGCAAAGAGGATCGCGATCAGCCACGCGAACGTGAACGTGTCGGGAAGCACGCTCAGTATCGCCGGGACGCCGACACCGACCATGCCGACACCGTCGGTGGTCGTCGAATAAAGCCCTTGTCGTTACCGGCGATCCGGACCCGCGGAATGGTGCCGAGGGCTACCGCTCCTCGCTGTCGAGGACGCGGATCTGGTCGCCGCGTACGGTCACCGGGATGGGAACGGTGGCCTCGTACAGTTCGACGGTTACCTGGTCTTTCCCCTCGTCGATACGCTGGACTCGGGCCTTCTCGCCCTTGAACGGGCCGGCGATGAGTTCGACGAGGTCGCCCTCGGCGATCCCCTCGACGTCCGGGGTCGGGGAGAGGAAATGCTCGACCTCCGAGAAGGGGCTCTCGGCCGGGCCGTTGGATCCCTGAATAACGCCCCGAGCGTGCGGGATCTCGTCGAGGACCCGGGCGAAGACGCTGCCGTCGGAGGCCTCGACCATCACGTAACTGGTGAGCTGGTCGGGCGCAATGACCGCTTGAATCTCCGACATTTCCTTTTCCGCGAGCATGTCGGCGACGGTTCGCTCCTGGCTCGCGGTCGTCTTGACCGAGAAGATCGGCATTACGCGCCGACCCCCGGCAGGAGGCTCATGATCGCGAACATCAGGAAGCCGATGAACCCGATGAGGAGGATCCCGGCCCCGGCGATCTTCGACACCTGAAGGAACTCGTCGCTGCTCGGCGTGCTCGCCAGCTTCAGCACCCGAATGTAGCTGTTGAGGTCGTACGGGACGTCCATGTTGAAACCGGCTTCGGGGCGGGGCGGTTTTTACCTTTTGATGCGCGTCCCCGCCTGCGAGACGAGCTACGGGGCGTGGCCCCACGCGATCGGATCGCCGACGACCGTCCGCCAGCCCCCGAGTGTGACGACCCCGAGCACGAAGGCGAGCGCCGTCGCGTCCATCGTGCCGGGGAGCCTGCGGTCGGTTTCGGGTTCGGGACGGTCGACGGCCGGGACGGTGTCGGCGGTCGAACGCGTGTCATCGATCGTGAGCGTCGATCGAGGCACCGGTGGTGGGCGGGTTGAGAGCGGGTGGGAGGTGGAGAGCCGGCGGCGGCAGGTAGGTTCGAAGCGAGACGCCGGCGACGACGAACCGAAGCGCTACTCCACGTAGTCGATGTCTTCCATGTCCGCCGTGACCCCGTCGCCGTCGGTACGGCCGTAGATCTGCGGGGATTCGACGCCGGTGACGACGATCATCGTCCGCATCTCGCCCTCGAGTTCGTCGTCGACGGAGGTCCCCCAGATGATCCGGGCGTCGGGGTCGATCCGGTCGTAGATCTCCTCGACGACCCCCTCCGCCTCTTCGATGGACATGTCGGGGCCGCCGGTGACGTTCACCAGCGCGGAGTTCGCCCCGGAGATGTCGACGTCGAGCAGCGGCGAGCGAAGCGCGGATTTCACCGAGTCCTGCGCCTTCGACTCGGAGTCGGACTGGCCGAGCCCGATCATTGCGACGCCGCCCTTCTCCATGACGGTCCGAACGTCGGCGAAGTCGAGGTTGACGAGGCCGGGCTTGGTGATCAGCTCGGTGATCCCCTTCACCGAACGCATCAGCACCTCGTCGGACACCTTGAACGCCTGCTGGACGGGGAGTTTGCCGACCGCGTCGAGCAGGCGGTCGTTGGGGACGACGATGACCGTATCGGAGACGTCACGGAGCCGTTCGAGCCCGGCCTCGGCGTTGGTCCGGCGGACCTCGCCTTCGGCCGTGAACGGGGTGGTGACGATGGCGATGGTGAGCGCGCCCGACTTGCGGGCGGCCTTCGCGACGACCGGGGCTGAGCCGGTGCCCGTCCCGCCGCCGAGCCCGGCGGTAACGAACACCATGTCCGACCCCTCAATGGCGTCCTGTATCTCCTCTTGGGACTCGATCGCGGCCTCCTCGCCGACCTGCGGCAACGACCCCGCGCCGCGGCCGCCGGTCTTCTGTTGGCCCATCAGGATCTTCGAGTCCGCCTCGATGTTGACGAGGTGTTGGACGTCCGTGTTCGCCGCCACGAGCTTCGCGCCCTTGATTCCCTCCTCGCTCATCCGGTTGACGGTGTTCCCGCCGGCACCCCCGCAGCCGACCACCGTGATGTTCGTCTGGAGGTCACGGAGGACGTCCTGGAGTTCCTCGTCGGTCATCGTCCCCGTCTCGGAGGGCGTGCTTCGGTCGGCCGCGTCCGGATCGCCGGGCGTCCCGGAGCTCTCGCTCGGGGCGTCCTCGGCTTCGTCGATGGCGTCCTCAACGATGGAGTCCATTATATCCCGTCGATGCGCCCCGGAGGTATTTATTTTTGCCCGATCGTCTGACGCGGGTCGGACGGGTCGGTCGGCGTCGATGACCGGGAAACCGGTACCGACGACCGGGGGACGGCCGCGGACGCTCTCCGCGAGCGTCACTCCTCGGATACGGCGTCGTCGGGCTCGCTCCCGTCCGACTTCGTCCGATTCCCGCCATCTTCGTGGACCGGGAACCGCTCCTCCCGCGACCGGGTGACCGAGTCCGGCCGTACCGTCTCGCCGTCGACGTCGACGGCCTCGCCGGCCGCGAGCCGGCCGAACGCCGGCCCCTCCGGCACCCCTCGCTCGGCGGCCAGATCCGGGTCGAACGCCGTCTCCCGGGCGAGCACCGCGTCGGCCGCGACGACGACCTCGTCGTATCCGGCCGCCAGCGTCGTCGCGAGGTCGGCGACGAGGGCCGCGTATCCCGGGCTCGCGTCGTCGGCCGCGAACGCGACCGCCCCCGTCACCCGCGTTCCGGCCTGCTCGGTCTCGAACGCCACGGCGTTCGCCTCAACCGCCGCGCGGGCCGCGTCGCCGTCGATCCCTTGGGCCCGCGCGAGCAACGCAGCCGGGAACCGTCGGATCGTCACGTCGTCTCCGTCGCCGTCGTCGTCTCCCGTATCAGCCCCGGGGCTCCCCGGGACGACGGAGCCGAACCGAAGCCCCTCGGACACCGGTCCCATCGCCGACTCCAGGTGCTCGACCAGCGCCAGCGGGCGGGCGTCGACCGCCCGAACCCACGTCTCGCTCACGACGCGGTACCCGAGGTCCGCGACGACGTCGGCGAGTTCCGGGCGGTCTCCCTCGATGACTGCGTGCTCCGCCCGACTCCGCTTGAATGCGGCCGCGATGACGTCCCGGTTCGCGCCCGAGGACCCCATCTCATCCAGCGCCCAGTCCGCCCCGACGTGGCCGACCGCCCAGTCGGTCTCGCGGACGATCCGGGTGAACCGCGGCGCGTAATGGCCGCCGCCGAACCCGACGAGGTGGCGGGGGTGCCCGTCATCGCCCCGGTGGTTCGGACCGGCTCCGCGGAGGTCAAGGACGGCCCGTGCGACCGCGCGGGCCCCCGCCGGATCCCCCCACTGCGGATCGTCGGAGCCGAGTTCGACGAACAGCGAGGGGACCGACACGGCGGTCGGGCCGTGGTGGGTACACTCGATCCCGACCTCGTACTCCTCCGGCGCGTGGGTCGCAAGCGCGTCGACGACGCGTTTCTCCGCTCCGGGCGCGGCTCGGGCTAGCGTCCGCGGCTCCCCACCGTACTCGGCCGGGCCGAAGTTGCCGGTGACGTGCGCAGTCAGGAGCGGGCCGGTGTTCCCCGAGTGTCGGGAGACGAAGACGAGGAGGTCCGGGGACTCGACCGCGTTCCCGTCGCCCACCCCGCCGAACGCGTCCGCGGGATCGACCATGTCGACGTGGAGCCCGTCGAACGTCCGGAGTTCGAACCCGTCGGTCCGGTAGTACGTTCCACCGCCCTCGTCGTCCGGACGGTCATCGTCCTCGTGTCGCGTCCAGTCACCGACTTCGAGGAGCCGTTCGCCGACGTGCTCGGAGGCGCCGTCGGCCCGACTGACGACGATCGCTATCACGGCTGCGGGTGAGTCGGCGGCGACCGAATAGTCGTCGATTCGGCGCGGCGGACCGCTCGGTCGGCGCGTGTCGACCGCGTCGACGCGAGCCGCAACTCACGGCAACAGCAGGTAGACGAACGCCACGTACGCGACGACGAGGACCACCCCGTCACCCCGTTCGAGCCGGTCGCCGCGATACATGAGCCCGACGAGCAGCAGGGTGAATGCGATGATCGCCGGGAATTCGAACGCGCGTACGCTCGGACTCACCCCGATGGGGGCGACGAGCCCGAGGACCCCGATCACGGCGAGGACATTGTAGATGTTCGATCCGACGATGTTGCCGATGCTGAAGTTCGCCTCGTCGCGAACGGCGGCGACGACGCTGGCGGCGAGTTCCGGTAGCGACGTCCCGATCGCGAGGACGGTGAGCCCGATGAACAGGTCGGAGAAGCCGGCCGCGGCAAGCAGCGATCGCCCACCGTCGATCAGCCACTGCGAGCCGAGGACCAACGCGACGAGCCCGGCGATCACGGCCGAGACGTCCCGTGCCTTCGGGGTCGGCATTTCGTCGCGTTTGGCGGCGGAGATCCCCGACTGGGTTTGCCGGACCTGCCGCAACACGAGGGCGGTGAACGCGGCGAGCGTCGCGAGGAGCACGCCGGATTCGAGCGGACCGATTCGCCCGTTCCAGCCGAGGCCGACGAGCAACAACGCCGCGAGCAGCATGAACGGGACGTCCCGTCTGAACATCGTCCCGGAGATCTTCAACGGCCTGATCAGCGCCGAGACGCCGAGCACGAGCCCGATGTTGGCGATGTTCGAGCCGACGATCGCGCCGAGGCCGATGTCCGTCGAGACGGTGAGCGCCCCGAGGACGGCGACGGACAGCTCCGGGGCGGTCGTCGCGAACGCGACGACGGTGACGCCGATGGTCGAGGCCTTCAGCCCGATCGCCAGCGCGAGGTCGCGCGCGCCCGCTACCAGCAGCTCCGCGCCGGCGTACAGGAGACCGACGCCGCCGACGAGGAGCGCCAGTTCGGTCGCCGGCGACCCGAGAACCATACCCGGCGTTCATGCCGTCGTTTCAAAAGGAACGCGGTGTCGGTCAGCCGGCCGGGTTGGCGGGACGAATCGGGCGACTGGAACGGGTCAACCGACTCCGATCTACCCGCGTGTCGCGCGGAACTACCCGTGTGTCGCGCGGAACTCCCCGTGTTTCATCCCGACGACGAACACGATCGCGCCAAAGGCGATCATCGACGGCAGGACCATCATCAACGTCGGTTGAGGCGGCATCATGCCGCTACCGATGAGTCCGGCCGTTCCGACCGCGATGAGCAGCGCCACGAGACCGGCCGCACGGAGGAGATCAAACTTCATACCATGGATACGGGTCTCGCGAAGGTAAGCGTTCTGTCGATCTCCGAGCGATATCGAACCACTCAATGTGCGGCGGCGCGCTCCGGTGAGCGCCCAGTGGGCGCGAATCCGAGCGCGAGGGAGGCCGAGGCGGCCCGCCGACGGGTCCGGCGGGTCGCCGAGGCCGAGGCTGGGGAGGCGTGAGGTGCTGTCGCGGGGATCGGGTGGGTTGGACTCACGGGGACAGTCCAGGTCCCCGCCAGTGACGTAAGCAGGACCGTCGTTCCGAGGCCGTCGTGCTCGGGGCTTTGTGGACGTTTCCGTCGTCACGTTTCTCGTCTCGCAGACTCGAGCGGCCGGGGAGTTAGCGGTGTTCGCCACGTCGGCAACGACGGCGCCGGAACGCCCCTCGTCGCCCTTCGAAAACGACCGAGATCGCAGCAGTCGGTCCATCTTGCCGAAGTCCCCGGTTACGCTTCGACGATCTCGTCGTCGCCGCGCTCCTCGGGGAGGCGGATGTCGCCGTCGAGCGAGACGACCGCGTCGCCGCCGACCTCGACGGTCACACCCCCTTCGTCGGCCTCGCCCGCCCTATGACCCTCGTCCAGTTTATCGCCCTCGTCCACTTCGTCCGCCCCGTCCGCTCCATCCACCCCGACCCGTACCCGAACGTAGCCCGGTTGATCGATGAAGTGGCCCTGCTCGAAGCGGAGTTCGTCGGGGAATTCGCCGTCGAACGCGTCGATCGCTCGGAGGTACCCGCCGACCGCGCCGCTCGCGGTCCCGGTCACCGGGTCCTCGGGGACCCCGGCTGCGGGCGCAAACGCTCGGCCGTGGAGCGTCGACTCCGCTTCGAGGGCGTCGAAGGTGAAGGCGTACACGCCCGCGACGTCGAACTCGGCGGAGAGCGTTTCGATCGCGTTCATATCGGGGTCGGCCTCACCGAGTCGCTCGAGGAAGTTGACTGGGACGACGAGGAACGGGAGCCCGGTGGAGGCGACCGCGACGGGTAGGTCCGCGCCGACGTCACGCAGGGCCGCGGGGTCGACCCCGAGTGCGGTCGCGATCCGACCGAGGTCGGCGTCGACCGGTTCGACCGTCGGCGACGCTTGACGCATCCAGATGTGCCCGGACTCGGTCACGGTTATCGTCAGGTTTCCGACGTTCGTGTGGGCCACGTGGTCGCCGGCGTCGAGGGTCCCGTCCGCGAACAACGCGGCGTACGTCGCCACCGTGGCGTGGCCACAGAGGTCGACCTCCGTCGTCGGGGTGAAGTACCGGATCCGGCGGTCGGCGTCGGGTGTCCCGTCCGCGGGAGTCACGAACGCGGTCTCGGACGCGCCGAGTTCCGCCGCGATCCGCCCCAGCAGGTCGTCGCTCAGTCCCGCCGCGTCCGGGACCACGCCGGCGACGTTGCCGGCGAGGTGCGCGTCGGTGAACGCGTCGACGAGGAGCACGCGTCGCGTGTCCGTTTCGGGATCGGTTTCCATGCCGGCGCGTCGGTGCCCGCCCGCAAAAGGCTCCCGACTGGCGATCCGTTTGGCCGTCGAGCGGCGACTCCCCAAGCGGTGCCCCTCAGGGTCGGCGACCCCCGCGAGCGATCCCGCCGAGCGCGACGGATCGATGTCAACCCTTTTTTTCCCCTCCGACGATATAACGGGTATGGGCCTCTTCGATCGGCTGCGGGGGAGCGACACCCCACGCGTGGCGTTCATCGGGATCGACGGCCTCCCGTTCGACCTCGTCGACGACAACCCGGAGACGTTCCCGACGCTCTCGGCGATCGCCGAAGCGGGGGGTGCCGGGGCGATAGATAGCATCGTCCCGCCGGAGTCGAGCGCCTGCTGGCCGGTCCTGACGAGCGGGGTGAACCCCGGTGAGACGGGCGTGTACGGCTTTCAGGACCGCGAGATCGGATCGTACGACACGTACGTTCCGATGGGTCGTGACGTCCAGGCGACCCGGCTGTGGGACCGGGCCACGGCGGCCGGCCTCGACGCGACCGTGCTCAACGTCCCCGTCACGTTCCCCCCACAGCGGGACGTCAAACGGATGGTCTCGGGATATCTCTCCCCGGGGGCCGACGAGGCGGCCCATCCGGAGGAACTCCGATCATACCTCGACGAGGTCGACTATACGCTGTCGGTCAACGCGAAGCTCGGCCACGACGACGACAAGTCGGATTTCCTCTCGCACGCCCGCGACGTCCTTGACGGCCGGGCGGCGCTGTTCGAACGCTACGTCGAACGTGACGACTGGGAGCTGTTCGTCGGCGCTTTTACTTCCCCGGACCGGATGAACCACTTCCTGTGGGGCGACTACCTCGACGGCGGCCCCCACCGCGAGGAGTTCCTCGAGTTCTACGCCGCGCTCGACGCACATATCGGGACGATCCGGGCGGCGCTGCCGGATGACGTCCGACTCGTCGTCGGTTCCACGCACGGGTTCACCCGGCTCGAACACGACGTGTACTGTAACGAGTGGCTCGACCGGGAGGGGTGGCTCTCGTACGAGGCCGACGACCACGCCGCGCTGTCCGACGCCGCCGGCGACACCCGTGCGTACTCATTGGTCCCCGGGCGGTTCTACCTCAACGTCGAGGGGCGCGAGCCGAACGGGAGCGTCCCGGAGGCGGAGTACGAGTCGGCCCGGGCCGAACTGGCGTCGGCTCTCGAATCGTGGGAGGGGCCGGACGGTCGACCGGTTGTGGATCGGATCGTTGAGCGCGAGGCCGCCTTCAGGGGTGACCACGACGAGATCGCGCCGGACCTCGTCGCGATTCCGAACGCGGGGTTCGACCTGAAGGCCGGGTTCCGCCCACGCGACCGCGTTTTCGACCCCGACGGTCCACGAACCGGGATGCATACGTTTGAGAACGCGGCGCTGTTCATCGACCACCCGGCCGCAACCGTCGCCGACGCCGACCTCCTCGACGTCGCGCCGACGGTCCTGAAGCTACTCGACGTCGAGTACGGCCGGACGGAGTGCGACGGCGCGAGCCTGGTATAGCCGGGGGCTCCGCCTCGAAAGATGCTGATCCCGGGATCGGCTGCCGACCGACGCACCGGGCGTTGAAGTTCCCGCGCGCATACCCACGGGCATGGAACGGACGCCGGACGGGACCCCCGTCGGGGTCGACGACCCCTACGACGTCGCCGGGATATGCGACCACCTTACCGACGACGGCCGGTGCCGGTTCGCGCTGACGCGGGCGGGTGACGACCCGGCGTTCGCGGCCGAACGACACGCCGACGGTGATGCCTGTCACGTCGGCCCCGAGGGGAACTGGCGGGCGTGCCCGCACTACCGGTCGACGACGGACGGCCGCGAGTGTGCGCGCTGCGGACTCGCCGAGGTCCGGTTGGCCCACGAGAGCGCTCGCCCGCTCGTGGAGGAGCACCACCTCTCGTACGGGGACGCGGGCGATGGGGACACGACCGACGGCGACGGTACCGCCGACGGCGACGACATGACCGAACTCGACGACGCCGGTCCTCACGAGATCACCGTGGCGCTGTGCCGGTGGTGTCACGCGAAGGTCCACGGCTCGTTCGCCCGGATCGGCGACGACGCGAGCCCCGACCCGGCGGCCATCGCCGAACGCGAGTCCCGGCGGGCGAAGGAACACACGGAGTCGGCCTTCGAGACGGCGAGCGAACGCTACGATCCGGATAAGTGACGCCGTGTGGAATCTCGGAAATCGGACGGACGATGACCGTCGGGAACCGGGGCGTCACTCACCGGTCCGATTGCGGGCGGACGAGGTCCGCGAGGGCGACGAGTCCGCCCAGGAACCAGCCGAGAGGAACGGAAATCCCGACCCACATCAGCAGGTAGCCGAGCCCCGGGAGGCCCCACTGTTGGCCGAACGTCTCCAGGTTGAACGCGCCCCGGATGACGTCGTTGAGTCCGCCGACGAAGAGGAACGTGTCGAGGATCCACGCCGCGAGGTCGTAGCTTGGCGGCAGGATGAGTCGTTCGAGGCTCGGCGTGACGAGCGCCGCGACGACGGGCGGTAAGAACAGCGCGGTCATCGCGAACGGATACGCCAGTAGGACGCTGACGGGCCGGCCGTCGATCCGCGACGTCCCGGCGGCGAGCCCGGCGGAGACGACGGCGACGAGGCTGGCCGCGCCGACGGCGAGTACGTCCGTGATTTCGAGTTGGACGTAGGTGACGAGCGTGAGTCCCCCCCAGACCAACGCGACGACGAGGACGGCGCCGATGATCCCGAGGCGAGTCACCGCCGAGTCGAGCCGTGCGGCGTAGTACCGGGCGGCGAAACCGACGAGTAAGAACGGGTAGATAATCGCGACCAGCGGCGCCCCCAGTGCCCCCCACGCGTAGTAGCCGAGAGACTGGAGGGTCGTTTTTGGCTTCCATTTGCCCAACACCGTGCTCGGGTCGAGCTGGCGCGGGAAGACCACCTCCATCCACGTCTCGTGGAGGCGGAGGACGTCCAAGAAGAGCGCCTCCAGCAGTCCGGTTTGGCCTCGTCGTTCCATTTGTGCCACATCGCATGCCGGGTGACGTGAACCTTGTGCCTCGTTCCGGCTCACTTCGGCCGTCCGGCTCAACCCCCGCTCGCATCCCGACGAGGTTTTTACCGTCCAGTCCCCGAGGACGGGATATGCGACGTCGACGGGCCCTCGCGGCCGTGGCGGCCCCCGTCTGGGCCGGTGCGGCGGGCTGTCTGGAGCGTGTCGCCGACGCGACGAGCGACTTGAGCGGCGGCGCCGGCAATACCGGCGGCGATGGCGATGGGGGCAGTGATGGCGACGGTAACGGAACCGACGCCGGCGAGAACGACGAAGCGATCGGCGCGGGATCGCCCCTCATCGATGAGAGTCTCCGGACGGTCCAAGCGCTTCCGGACCCGGACGGGGCGTGGGACCGGCGGGACGTGAGCGCGCTGGCGACTGACGGAACCGACGCGATCGAGGGGACCGGCGCCACGTACGTCCACCCCGAGGAGGGCGAGTACCTCGTTCACGTCATAATCTGGCCCGCCCCGACGACCGCCAGCGAGCGCGCAAACCGCGCGTACGCCGAGTGGGACCAAGCGGTCGCACGGGGGGACGCAACCCTCGCGTGTGACGGACCATCGGCCGGGACTGCGGGTGCGCTTCTGAGGACATCATCGGAACTCGACGACCTCAACCTCGAACCGTAGGCCGCCGGGCGTTCCTCCCGGTGAGGGGTCGAGCCACCGACCGATGAGTCGACCGGTTCACGTGGGCAGAATCCGTCCCGCTGTGGCCGCCTCCCCCACCACCGATTTCCATTGACGATACGGGTTGGATCTCAGTACGTTCATTCCTCGATTTTGATAGGTTAGTTATATACCTTAATCGGCCAAGGAACCGGTGTTATCGACGTTCATTTCGTAAATATGGAACGTTCGCAGTCGCAATCCATTTATACCGTCATCGGACCAGTTTCAGTCACACCGCGACGTGCGACCGTCCGTCGGTCCGTGGGTTTGTGATGCCGCCGGTGCGTGTGACCCGCGCCAGCCGCGGCTCCGCCGTTCGCGGCATTTCCATGACCCTCCCGAACTCGAACCAAACGGCGTCGTATCTCGTCGTCCTGATAGCCGTCATTGTGGTTGGCGTTATCGTGCTGGGTACTCTCCCGGTAGGTGC
>JAQCNI010000016.1 GCA_028275105.1 Halorubrum sp. | reverse complement strand
CCAGCAGGTCGCCAGCTTTCGACACGTCGGCGTGGGTGTGCTCGGCGTCGGCCGAGTGGCGCTCGTCGAACTCGAACTCCAGCTCCGGGGCGATCTCGTCGCGGATGACGGCCGCCAGCTCGCGGATCTCGATGTTGTCCGTCGAGCCGACGTTGACCGCCTCACCGTCGGCAGCGTCCGTCTCCAGCAACGACAGGTTCGCCTCGACCACGTCGTCGATGTAGGTGAAATCGCGCGTCTGCGTACCGTCGCCGTAGATCACCGGCGGCTCCCCGTTCGTGCAGCGGGAGACGAAGTTGGTGATGGCCATGTTCGGGCGCATCCGCGGGCCGTAAACGGTGAAGTAGCGTAGTGCCACCGCGGGGAGGTCGTACACCTCCGAGTAGGCACAGACGTAGCGCTCGGCCGCGAGCTTCGAGGCGCCGTACGGCGATACCGGTGTCGTCGGGTGGCCCTCGTCGTACGGGAGGTACTCCGGGACGCCGTACACCGACGAGGAGGAGGCCATCACGATGCGCTCCACGTCGGTCGCGCGGGCCGCATCCAGGATGTTGAGCGTACCGTCGACGTTCACGTCGTCGTAGACGCGGGGCTCGGCTACGCTGTCCCGGACCCCGGCGCGGCCCGCCTGATGGAACACGTAGTCGGCGTCTCCAACGAGGTCCGCGACGAGCTCCTCGTCACGGACGTCACCCTCGACGAACTCGTAGTCGGTGCCGGCGTCGGCCGCGGTTTCTCGGTGGACATCCAGCGTCCGTTCCTTGATCCCGAGGTCGTAGTAGGGGTGCATCACGTCCAGCACGGTCACGTCGTGGCCGTCTGCGAGGAGCCGCTCGGCGAGATGGCCGCCGATGAAGCCCGCGCCGCCCGTTACGAGAATCTGCATGGGACGGTGTCGGCGGCGGTCGGGTACAAAACTGTCGGGACTCGCTTCACTCTCTGCGAGAGACTCGTCGAGGGCTGGAGAACGCCCGCATCGGGACCGAAGCACGGCTGCTTCGGGCCACTTTGCCCGTTCGACGGACGCCTCTAGCTGGGACTCGAGGTCGGCGAGCAGTTACGACCGCTCTCATCCTTCGGGCTGCCAGTTGTACAGCGCGTCCGCGAAGATGTCGCGGACATCGTCCTTCGTGACCGGCCGCGGGTTGCACCGCAGCAGCCGCTTTTGGGTCTCGACGGTCCGCTCCGCGAGCCAGTCCAGATCGTCCTCGCCGACACCCGTGAGTTCCGCGAGCCCCGAGGGAAGGACGTTCAGGTCCTGCTGGAGGTCGAGGTACGCCTCTTTGATACTGTCTGCGGCCTCGCGCGTACCCATTCCGGTCGTGTCGACGCCGAACAGTTCGGCCAGCCGCGCGAACCGCTCGGGGTCGCTGGCCGCGTTGTAGCCGAGCGTGCTCGCCGGCGTCAGGACCGCGATGGTCTCGCCGTGGTAGGTGTGATACCGGTTCCCGATGGGATAGGCCATCGCGTGACACAGCGACGCACCCGCGGTGAGGCCGGCGATGGCGCCGAAGAGCGCGCCCTGGAGCATGTTCTCGCGGGCCTCCAAGTCGTCGCCGTTGTTCACCGCGCGGCGGACGTTCCCCGAGAGTAGTTCGATGGCCTTCTCGGAGAACATCTCCGTGACGGGCGTCCGCCCGGCGTACACCGGCCGGTCGCCCGGGTCGGCCGCGCGCAGCAACTGGTCGTACTCGTGGGTCGTGTACCCCTCGATGGCGTGACCGAGCGCGTCCATCGCCGTTTTCGCGGTGACGTCGGCCGGAAGTGTCGTCGTGAGCGTCGGGTCGAGGACGGCCGCGTCGGCGCGGACGTGGTTGCTGGAGATGCCCTCCTTGATGCCCTTCTCCTCGACCGAGAGGATGGCGACCGGCGAGATCTCCGAGCCGGTCCCGGCGGTCGTCGGCAGCAACACCAGCGGGTTCCCCGTCTCCGTCAGGGACTCGCCGCTGCCGGTCGGCTCGGCGATATAATCGAGCGGCTCGCCCCCGTTGGCGATAATCGCGCGCGTCGTCTTCGCGGTGTCGAGCGCGCTGCCGCCGCCGAGGCCGAGATAGAAGTCGTAGCCGTCCGGCCCCTGCTCGTCGCGGACGAACTCGATGCACTCGTTCACCGCGCTAATCGACGGCTCTCGCTCCACCCCGTCGTACACGTCGGCCGTCAGGCCGGCCGCGGTCAACTCCTCACGCACCCGGCTGGCGTGACCGAGGTCGACGAGCGTCTCGTCGGTGACGAGCAGGCCGTGTGCGCCGTCGGTGACCCCGAGTTCGGCCAGCTGGTGGCCGAGTTCTCCGACGGCGTCGCGCCCGAACCGGATCTGTGGCATCTGCAGGTTCCAGACGGTCTCCGCCTCGAGTTCGTGCTCTGGGGCCGACACGGAGCGGTCGTAGCTCATCGTCGCCCCCACGTGCGTGCGCCATCTCGCCCGTGCTCGTCTCGCTGAGTGGATGTACGTGACATACACGATGGGTCACAGAGGGTGGGCATAGGTATGTTGCCCAGACGCGGCGACATTCGGCATCGACCCCGGTCGCGGGGCCGTCGGTGGCGACAGCGCCGGGGAGAATCTCGCGACGGCCGTCGAGCCCCTTTCCACTCGACGCATGGGCGCGTTACCCCTCGGGTTTCGGGGACGGACTGCTTCAGGAAGGAACCACGTTCGAGGCAGGCGAAGGTGTCACAGAGATGCAAGGAGGAAGCCCACGGCTTTAGCCGTGGGAGGAATCCGACAACGCCTGACACAAACTATGAGCGGTAGTAGACCGACTCCCCCATGTGCGTCGTAGATATAATAGAGGATAACGACGATGTGTGAGTCACGAATGGGGGACGTGATCCGTACCGTCAAGGTCAAACTCGATGTCCCCACAGAGCGGTGCGACGACCTCCATCAGACGAAAGACCAGTTCCTCCACTGCGCGAACACGACCACGGAGTAGGCGTGGAGGTATCCGAACGACTACTGCGTGACCTCGAAACGGAAAGCCGAGAACGCCCTCTACGAGCGACTCCGAAACGAGACGGAGTTGACGGCAAACCTCGTTCAGAAGGGGATTCGACGGGCTATCGAGGCCATCAAAAGTGGCGTCGCCCGACTCAAGAACGGCGAGACAACGAGTCAACCACACTTCGATGCGTGGAGCATCGTCTACGACAAGCGAAGTGCGACCTTCCATCGCGACCACGTGTCGCTCTCGACAGTGAACGGTCGCGTCGAGTGTGACTACGTGCTTCCCGCCGATCCGGAGGAGACACCGATTGGTGACTACCTATTGAACGAGGACTACGAGTTCCGTATGTCCACGTTACAGTACGACCGCCATTCTGAGTCGTTCTATCTCCACGCGCGGATGCGCCGAACTGGAAGCGACGAGCAAGAGCAGCCCACCGCTGATTCTTCCGATACCAAGCACAGAACAGTCCTTGGTGTCGATCTGAATGTAGACGGCTCACTTGCTGTGACTTCCACGGGTGCATTCATCGGGAACGCCGACGAGGCGAACCATCGCCACCGAGAGTTCGAGAAGACTCGCGGGTCAATGCAACAGGCTGGAACGCGGTCGGCGCACCTGTCGATTCAGTCGATGAACGACCGCGAACACCGCTAGATACAAGACGAGTTACACCGCGCCTCGAATCAGATTCTCGATGAAGCCCGCGACCACGGCTGTACCCAGGTTGCGTTCGAGAATCTGACCGGGATTCGTGACCGGATGGCCAGTGCGAAGCGATTCCACGCGTGGGCGTTCCGACGCCTGTACAGAGGTACAAGGAGACTGCCCCGGGGCTTGACCCCGGGGTTGAATCCGACAACACGCGAAACAAACCACTAAGTAGACATGTTGATAATGCGAGGACAGCGATGGAGTACAGTCACCGCTACCCCGCATACCCGACACAACAGGTGGCGGCTGAACTGGAACGTCACATCGACATCCATCGCCAAGCGTACAACTACACCCGGTACGAGTACCAGAACAAGCACGCCGACGACGTCGGCTCCGCGTACAAACACCACTCTCGACTCCCCGACTGGAGACAAGCGTTCCCAGTTTTCTCCGAGGTCAACGCGAAAGCCCTCCAGCGAACCGTCACCCGGTTCTACCAGAACCTCTCGAACCTTCGCAAAAAGAGAGAGAAGGGATACAACGTCGGGATGCTGAAGTGGAAGTCTCCGACGGAGTACCGGAGTATGACGTACTCGCAGCACGGCTTCGAACTCAAAAACACGAGTGGCCGACGCGCAACACTCTGGCTCTCCAGAATCGGTGACATCAAACTCCGCTACCACCGCGAAATCCCCGACCGAGCCGACATCAAAGAAGTCAGAATCAACAGGGAGACGACCGGTGAGTGGTTCGTCTCCTTCGGCCTCGAAACCGACGACGCCGACCTGCCGGAGAAACCCGACGTGGACTCGCTCAACGTGAGCAACAGCGTCGGCATCGACCTCGGCATCCAGAACTACATCCACACTAGTGACGGCAAGACCGTGGATTGGCTCGACCTCGAAGACGACTACGA
>JAQCNI010000010.1 GCA_028275105.1 Halorubrum sp. | reverse complement strand
CCTGATTGTTTACCGACTGTCGGCGTGGTCGGCTTACTTTTTGATCTCGGCTATGAACCGTGGCGAACACCGAGTCAACCGCCAGTTCTCCACGCACAGTGTGTGGTACGGTAGTTTGCGGCTTAAATTGTCGGATTCATCTGGTGGCTAAAGCCACCAGTATTCTCCTCGATTCTGTATAAACGGCGTTAATTCGAGGTAAATCGGGGCAAGGACTTGGCGTATTGAAGTGGACGGCCCCCCGAGCGTGGAACACGATGAATGGAATCAGAACCGTACTGATCGCGGCGCTCGCCGATGCGGGCGGGAGCGGAATCGATGCCGGACAGCACGGGGCGGGTCCCGTCGAGGATGCGACCGGTGACGGGCCGAACGTGAACGCCGACGCCGGACCGCCGAGCGATCTCCCGGGACCGGTGCCGGAGTTCGTCGGTGACCTGCTCGACACGATCCGCGGGTCGGCTTCGGGCGCGGCCGGTGGCCTCGGTGACGCCGTGAGCGACCTCGCGGGTGGGTCGCCCGGGGGTGCCTGCGGTGACTAACGCCGACGTGACTGACGCCACGAACGCGATGGGACGCCGCGGGTACCTACGGGCGACCGGCGCCGCCGCGCTCGGATCGGTCGCGTTCGCCGGCTGTGTCGGGACGGCGACGGGAACGCTCGCGACGTCCGTCACCGACCAACCGGCGGACATCGGCGACTTCGACTCGCTCGTCGTCACCATCGATGGGATCTGGGTCGGTCCCGAGGGCGCCGAAAGCGGCGCTACGAACGGGAGCGACCCCGGAAACGGCGCGGAAGGCGGTACGGCCGACACGACCGACGACGGAGGGAACGAAACGGCCGATGGCGAGGAGGACGGGACTGCCGGCGACGAGGAAGACGCCGAGAAGCCGTCCGGGCGCGAGTACTACGGGTTCGACGAGCCACAGGCGGCCGACCTCGTCCAACTACAGGACGGGGAGACCCAACTCGTCGACGAGCGCGAACTCGACGTCGGGACCTACCGGTTCCTCCAGCTGGACGTCTCCGGGGTCGATGCCACGCTCGCCGACGGCGGCGACGCGGCCATCGAACTGCCGGGGAACGCGCCGCTGACGTTCAATCAACGGTTCGAGGTCAGGGAGAACACGGTGACGTCGTTTACCGCCGACTTCGCGCCGGTCCGGCGCGGGAACGGAAGCTACCTTCTCCGGCCGGTACCGCGGGGTATCGAAGTCGAATACGAGGAGGAGACGAACGGGTAGCCGGGAGGTCAAACCGGGCGGCCTCCGACGGACGGCGCGCCGGGTCGCCGGCAGACTGCGCGCCGGGTCGCCGGCAGACTGCGCGCCGGGTCGCCGACGGACGGCGCACCGCGACACGCAACGAAGAATGCGAACCACCGATGGCGGACGACGCCGACCCTCGCGTCCCCCGTTGGATTCGCGACCGAGTCGTCGGTCGCGGGTCCGGGGTTAGGGCTGGGAGACGTCCCGGGATCCGGGGACCGGGGGAACGCACGTCGCACCGACCGTTGGTCCCGCAGAGGCACACGATCCGCCGCCGGTAGCGGCTCGCCGCTATCGGTCGGCGTTTTCCCGATTTCCGCTTCGCCGGAAGCGGCGCGTTAGGGCGGACGCGATCATCCCGGCGACGTGCGGACGATTCACCGTGAACGGCCAGTGTTCGGTGACGAACGCCCGGGTGGAACCGGGGCAAGGACGTTTCGCCGATTTGGCCCGAAAATCAGTCGTCTCGGCCGGCGTCGGGGTCGCGGTCGCTGTCGACGTCGGGGTCGTCGGCGAACGCCTCGCGGAACTCGGCGGAGAGGTGCCGCCGCTGCCACGCCCGGATTCCCGCCTCGTCCAACTGACTCGACCAGGCTGCGAGTGCGACGAGACAGAGGAGGACCCCCGGCACGACGAGGACGGCGGCGTCGACGAGAAGGGCGGGGGCGACGAGGGTGACCCCGACGCGTTCGGCTAACTGCTCCCACGCGGGTCCGAAAACGAACCACCGGATGGAGACGGGGACAATCGTCACCGTCGCCGTCGGGTAGACGAGCACGTTCGTCACCGGTCCGCCCCTGCCCCGCACGAACGCGACGGTGTACGCCGCCCAGCAGGCGAGCGACGCGACCGCGCCGGCGACCAGTCGAGGGCCGGCGGCCCCGCCGTGGTCGAGAGCGTCGACGCCGAACAGCAGGGCCGCCGACCCGACGTAGCCGACGGCACAGGCGATGACGCCGAGCGACACGACGAGTGCGCGGTCGCGCCGCGACTGGTCGACGAACGGTTCCAGCCCCAGCGGGCCCGCCATGCTACGGGTCCTCCGTGGGCCGATCGGTCGGGTGGATGGCGGTCACGAGAGTTTCCCGAGCGCCTCGAAAAAGTCCGACTCCGGTCCGGCGATCCGGATCGGCGGCATCGTGCGTTCGACGGTCACCGTGACCGGCCCCGACAGCGACTTGCGATTCCGGCCGTCGCCGACGACCACCGCCCCCGCCGAGTCGGAGACGGTCACCGTCACCGTGGCGTCGAGGTCGACCGCCAACGGGGGCATCCCCGCCTCTGCTGCCATCTCGTTGACGACCAACCCGTCGACGTCGGGGTGGACGATCGGTCCGCGTTCGGAGAGGTTGTAGGCGGTTGACCCCGTCGGCGTCGCGACGATGACGCCGTCGGCGCGACCGGCCGAGTACCGAGAGCCGTCGATCGAGACCGCGTAGTCGATCCCGCCGCCGGGGCCCCGGCGGGCGCTCTGAACGACGACCTCGTTGGCCGCGGGGACGGACTCCCAGCCGTCGGCCCGAGCCGAGAGACGGGGGGCCATGCGGACGCTCAGGTCGTCGCGGTCGAGAGCCTCGACGGCCGAGAGGACGGCGGTCGTGGCGTCGTCGGGGGGGACGGTGTTGAGGAAGCCAACCTCGCCGAGGTTGACCCCGAGTATCGGGGTTCCGCCGGCATTGCGCGCGGCGAAGAGGAACGTCCCGTCCCCGCCGACCGCGACGGCCAGGTCGCAGTCGGCAAGCGTTCCGACCGGCCACCCTCCGTCGACGCCGAGGACCGCGGCAGTCTCCTCGTCAAGCCGGACCGTCTCCCCGCGGTCGCGGACGGCCTCGCGCACCCGCGCGGCGACCGACACTGCGTCCGGACTCCCCTTCCGCGCAACGATCCCCACGTCCATGCCCGTGAGGTTCGGGGGCACCGAGAAAAATCATGTGGAGGCCGGCCGCCGGAAAGCTTCAAGCCGCCGGCTCCCCTCAATTAATACATGGCGACCGCCGACGGCCGCCGAAAACCATGAGCGAGGAGGGAGACTGGTTCGAACGCGCGTTGCGGGAGCTCGACGACGAGTCGACCGACAGCGACGAGGTTCTCGAACGGGCCGATCGGGAGGGCGGTCGGAGCGGCACGGGGTCGGATGACGACGAAGAGCCGGACATCGACGAAGAGCCGGACATCGACGAAGAGCCGAACATCGACGGATGGCCGGGGGAGTCGGACGGGACGGGGAGTGGAACCGAGGACGAACAGGACGGACCCCGAGGGTCGGGCTCGGATCCCGACGCGGCCGACGATCCCCTCGACGAATCGGCCGGCTCCTTCAGCGACGACGATCTCTTCGGCAGGTCAGCCGATTCCCCCGGCGACGACGGCGACCCCTTCGGCGGATCTGCCGGATCCTTTGGCGACGACGACCCCTTCGGTAGCGGGGGTGAATCCGGCGACCCGTTCGATGAGTCGACCGGCTCCTTCGGCGGCGACGAGGCGGGGGGCCTTGGCGGTTCCGAGGGGTTCGACGAGGAC
Organism: Halorubrum sp.; assembly: GCA_028275105.1. Taxonomy (GTDB): domain Archaea; phylum Halobacteriota; class Halobacteria; order Halobacteriales; family Haloferacaceae; genus Halorubrum. The sequence continues at coordinate 7,817 of JAQCNI010000010.1, read as the reverse complement.
GCGATAGACGAGTTCGAGTCGGACATCGACCGGACGGACATCGGGATCGAGGGGCTGGACGAGATGATCCTCGGCGGGGTCCCGAGGCAGTCGCTGATGGCGGTGATCGGCGGCCCGGGAACGGGGAAGACGACGTTTGCGCTCCAGTTCCTCAACGAGACGCTTGAGTCGGACGGCCGCGGCGTGTACATCACGCTCGAACAGACCCGGGAGTCGATCCTCTCGACCGCCGATTCGAAGGGCTGGTCGTTCCAGGAGCACGCTGACGCCGGCCGGCTCGCCGTCGCCTCGCTCGACCCGATACAGATGGCCAACTCGCTCGCGTCGATCCGGAACGACCTCACGCGGCTCATCGCCTCGTTCGGGGCCGACCGGCTCGTACTCGACTCCGTCTCGCTCCTCGAGATGATGTACGATCACCCCGCAAAGCGACGCTCGGAGGTGTTCGGATTCACCCGGCTGCTGAAGGAGGCGGGCGTGACGACGCTGCTTACGTCCGAAGCGAGCGACCAGTCCGCGTACGCCTCCCGATACGGGCTCGTCGAGTACCTCACCGACGGGGTGGTCGTGCTCCAGTACGTTCGGGGATCGGACTTCCGCGAGACGCGACTCGCCGTCGAGATCCAGAAGATCCGCAACGCGAACCACTCCCGCGAAACCAAACCCTACGAGATCACGGACGAGGGGATCTCCGTATACCGGCAGGCGAACATCTTCTGAGGCCGATACGGATCGGAACTCGCGGTGGCGCGCCCGTGAGCGCCCGTCGGCGCGAACGGCCCGCGAGGGAGTCGCTGGCGCCGCGCCAGCGACGAGGCTGGGGAGGCGTGAGGCCGATGCCGTGCGGTTGGTGAACGTATCGAGTAACGCAGTCGGGAACGCACCGTCCGGGAGTCATGAGCGTGACAACGGACGGTGTATTTCTCTCACTCCGTTCGAGAAATGCACCGTCCGGGAATTGAACCCGGGCTATTAGCTTGGGAAGCTAATGTCCTACCACTGGACCAACGGTGCGCAAGTGTCCGTACCCGACCGCCTCACTTCAATATAGCGTTTCGCGACCCGGCGGCCGTCGGGAGGATCACGCGGGACCGCGTTTTCACAACTCCAAGCGCAACCGGCCGCAGGGACCCGTATGAACGGGAACGACTCCCACGACGCCGACCCGGACGGCGGGCGCGAGACCGACCTCGACCGGGTCCGCGGCGTCGTCAACGTCGACGGTGCCGGGCGGTTCCGAGACCTGCGGGCGCTGACGCACACGTTCGCGGCCGCCGAATCGGTCGCGGACACCGTTTCGGCCGCAACCCGGCACCCGATCGCGGTGAAATCGGAGCCACACCCGTTCTCCGACCAGTGGCCGTTCGTCCCGCAGGGGGTGCCCGCGCTCCAGCGTCACGGCGTCTCGGGCGAGCGCGGCCGGGGGTGGGGCCACACCCATGGGGACACGCGCGACAAGGTGTATGACCGGAACGTGCGGGAACACGCGATGCTGACGGCGCTGCTCGTGACCGAGTTCGCGGCGCCGGCACGCGACCCGCCGCGACTCGACGGCGACGCGCTCGCGGGGACCTCCCGCGACGTCGACTTCGAGACGGGGATGCGCGCCGCCGGGCTGTGGCCCGACGACTGGTCGTGAACGGGACGTTGGGGCACCGATCCCCGACGAGGGTCGAACGGGCATCAGTCCGGATCGGGGATCAATCCGCCGCGGGGATCAATCCGCCGCGGGGATCAATCCGCCGCGGAGATCAATCTGCCCCAGGGCCCGCCGGCATCGACGGCGGCGAGCGCTTGTGTGCGGTCGCCCGATGGCGGTCAAGGAGCCCGGTCACGGTTTCGGAACCGACGTCGACCCGCGAGGCGACGGTCTCGGGATCAAGCCCCTCATCGACCCCGAGTCGCAGGATTCGGTCGATGGTATCGTAGTCGGCACCGAGTTCGTCCGCGTCCCGTTGTCCGGCGAAAAAGCCCGCCGTCGGCGGTTTCTCCACGACGAACTCGGGGACGTCGAGCGCGTCCGCGACCGCCCGGACCTCGGTCTTGTACAGGTGGCCGATCGGGAGCATGTCGGCGGCGCCGTCCCCGTGTTTCGTGTGGTAACCGAGCAGGCGCTCGCTCCGGTTGGTCGTCCCGGGAACGAGCCGGTTGGTCGCGTTGGCGGCGAGGTACGCCATCGTCATCCGGAGGCGCGCGACCGCGTTGCCGGCGAGCGCCGGGTCGTCGTGGAAGTCGAACCGATCCGGGACGACGTTGCCGAACCCCATGAACAACGGCTGGAGGTGGACCGTGTCGTGGTCGATCCCCAGGGCTTCCGCGAGCGCCTCGGCGTCGCGGGCGTGGCGTGCCCCAAGCTTGTTGCGCGGGAGGATCAGCCCGTAGACGCGTTCTGACCCGAGCGCCTCGACGGCGACCGCCGCCGTCACCGTCGAGTCGAGCCCGCCGCTCATGTTGATGACGACGCCGTCCGCGTCCGCCGACGCGACGGTGTCCCGCACCAGCGTCTTCGCCCGGTTGAGTTCGGTTGCCGGGTCGATGGGAGGATCCGTCGATGAGTCGTCGTCGGTCGCCGATCCCGACCCGGCACGCGTGGAGGTCATGTTCATCACGAGGTCACGAACTCGCACATAAATACGCTCCGTGGGTATTGTTTAAGGAATTTCGGCCGTCGAACGGGCGGTCGTCGCCCGGGGGCCTTCGGGAGGGGACCGCCATCGATCAAGGCGAATCAATATTACGTACGATCCGAGTAAATACTGTTTCAATACGACTGGAAACCAAACGTACGTTTTTCTTTCCATTTAGTTATTGAATCCGACTGTAGATTCACTTTTCTAAGTCGATCTAACTATATAAAGAATATATAAACCAACGTTTATACAGATTCTACTGATATCATTAGGCATGACGAACATCGAGTTAAGTTCGAGCCAGGAACGGATACTCACCGCCCTCGTGAACCTCGCGGACGGAAAGGACGCCGTCGTGTGCGGGCAAGCCATCGCCGAGACGATCGACCGCAACGCGGGGACGGTCCGGAATCGGATGCAGGGCCTCAGGACGCTCGGGCTGGTGGAAGGAGTTCCCGGCCCGAACGGGGGGTACACCCCGACTGAGACCGCCTACGAGACCCTCGGGATCGAGCCGATGGACGACCGGGCACGCGTTCCGATCGAACGCGGCGGCTCGTCGGTCGACGGGATCAACGTCCGGGAGATCGAGTTCTCCAGCGTCAACAATCCGGAACTGTGCCGCGCGGAGGTCGTCCTCCGTGGGTCGGCCCGGGGGTTCGAGGGGGGTGACCGCGTCACGGTCGGCCCGACCCCGGCAACCGGGCTCCGGCTTTCGGGGATCGTCGATGCCGCGGACGTCGACGGCAACTCCCTCATGGTGCGGGTCGATTCGATGAAGACGGCGACCGGATCGGCGGGCGCCCCGTCGGCAAGCGACTGACCGTTAGGCCGACGACCCTGATCGGACCCTGACGCCACCGGGCGAGTCGCTCCCCGAACCATTGCTCATTGATTCGGGCGGTCCGTGCCGTCCCATGCCGTCCCCATCCGGTCGCGGATCGCTCCCGTCGCCGCGGCGGCCCGCCGCGCGTCACGGTGCCGCTCGTCGAACGCAACGAGCGCGCTCTCGGCCGCCGCCCCGTCGACCTCGAACGTGACGTCCCCGTATCCCACGTCCCACAATACGAGCGGCTCCGGCGGCGCGGGGCCGACCCCATGTTCGCCCCACATCGGCTCGTCGCCCAGGATCCGGTCGAGGAACGCCGGGTCGACGGTCCCCCGCCCGATCCCCTCGACGACGGCCACGAGCCGGCGGACGAGGGCCCGCGGAAACCCTCCTGCGGTCACGTCGATCAGCAGGAACTCGCCGGCGCGCGTCGCGGTCGCCCGGACCGTCCGGACCGTCCCCGTGTCGTCGGCCGTGAGGGACTCGAAGTCGTGGTTGCCCGAGAGCCGCTCGAGCGCGCCGCGGACGGCATCGTCGTCGACGGGGCGGCCGTCTTCGGCGTGCGCGTCGACCGGCCCGTCGACGTCCGGCGCGCACAGGTGGTATCGGTACGTCCGGCGAACCGCGTCGTGGGTCGCGTGGAACCCGTCCGGGACGTCGGCGGCCGCCCAAGCGCGGATCGCCCCGGGGAGGCGCCCGTTGAACGCCCGCGGTGTGAGCCAGTCGGGCGCCTCGAACGCGACCGTCTGTGCGACCGCGGAAACGCCGGCGTCGGTCCGGCCGGCGGCCGCGTACCCCGGCGGAGTTGCGTGGGTCGGACCGTCACCCCGGTCGACGATCCCGTGATCGGCCAGCGCGGCCAATAGGGTTCCCTCGACCGTGGTGGCGTGCGGCTGACGCTGAAATCCGGCGTACTCGCGGCCGTCGTACGCGACCCGAAACGCCCGGGTCACTCCTCGCCGTCCACCATCGGGACGGTGACGACCGGGACCGGCGAGATCCGGACGAGGTTTTCGGTTACACTGCCGAGGAGGACGCGCTGGAGCCCGGTCCGCGTGTGCGCCGGAATGACGACGAGGTCGACACCGGCGTCGTCGATAGCGTCCTCGATGACGCGAAGGGGTTCGCCGTGGAGCACGCTCCCGACGACGTCGACCCCCGACGATTCCAGATCCGACGTGACCGTCTCCACCCGGCGTTCCGCGCCGTCCTCAACCCGCGAAGCAAGCGACGCCACCTGGGCGCCGGACAGCGCGTATTCGGGCGTGTCGACCGCACTCACGACGTGGACGGTGGCGTCGTACTGCTCCGCGAGGCTGCGGGCGTGCGGGACCGCGTCGTTCGCGGCGCTTCCCGGCGCGACGGGCAGGAGGATGTCGTCGTACATACCGGCATTCGAGACGCCGGGCGCAAAACGGTACCGGCGTCGTGGGGGAAAAAGCGATTACGCATGACCACGGATCAAGCCGACATGAGACTGTTCGACGGTTCGGACGACGAAAACGACCGGTCTACAGAGTCGGCGGATGGAACGACGGATGGGGCCGCGGCTGAACCGCCCGATGAATCGACCGCGGACGCGATGGCCCTCGCAAAACGGATCCGGGAGAGTGCCGATGGCGCGCGTGCGGATGGGCTCGCCGACGCGGTTTCGCGACTACGGGAACCTGACCACGACCGGATCCCTGCCGCTCGGGCGTTGGCGCGGGTGGCGTGGGACGACCCCGACGCGCTGGAACCGGAGATCGACCGAGTGATCCGACGACTCGCCGACGGGGATCTGTCCCGCCCGATCGCGGAATCACTACTCGGATCCGCACACGACCTCCGCGCCGGAGGCGTCGGAGACGACGTCGTTGCGTCCGGCGCCGTCGACGCGCTGACGGAGGCCCACGCACGGATCGACGACGTGCTGCCCGCCGGGGATACCGTCCCGGGCGGCGGCGCAAGCGAGGTCGCACTCGGGATGGAGCTTCGGGAGTACGCGGATACGGTCGGGGGACGTGAACGGCTCGCCGTCGAGGCGGCGGCGGACGCCTTCGATGCGGTTCCGACCGCGCTCGCGGGCCGAACGACGGTGGACCCGATCGATGCGGCCGTCGAGATGCGGACCGAGTACTCCATGGGCGGATTCCTCGGGATCGACACGGGAGCCGGGGAGATGCGGGACGCGACCGACCCGTCGCTGGCGATCGATCGGACCGAACTCGAACGTCGGATCACCGACGGGATCGTGCTCGGCGTCGTCGTCTGTCGCACGCGGGGAACCGCGAGCCAGTTGGAGACTTTGACCGGACACCGGCCGTATCCCGAGTGAGCCGCCGCCACCGAAGAACGTGAGCGGAGCGATCGACTGATCCGCGCAGTGGCGGTGGTCTTCGTGGTCGCGTAACTCGTGTCAGTGTCATCGACGCCCTCCCACACCCACACGGGAGTCGTTCGGTGTATGGGAGTTACGTATCGGATCGATCCACATAGTTCGTAGTTCCGTGAGGAACGTCGTGCGAGATATGGCGGCTGTAGTCAGCACACAGGGAGTGGAGGTTCGATGTGTCGGTTAGGAGACGTCCACATGGAGCGTGGAGTGCCGAGCACCGGTTCGCGTTGACGGCCCCGGGCAGAGCAGTTCTCAGGCTGCGAAACCATTATATTAGTGTGCCTTAATATTAGCAATTACTGAAATTAGTCAGCAACCGTCCTCATCGACTCAGGATGAACCAGCCCAGCCGGACGGGGAATGCTGTACCGCATCGCACACCCTGACCGAGTCGGAACTTGCGTCGGACGTGGAGGTACTCGCGGCTCTTGGAAACGACACGCGGTACGAGGCGCTCCGGTTGATCGCCGACACGGAGGGAGACGTCTGCGTCTGTGAACTCGAACCAGTGCTCGGCGTCAGTCAGAGTGCGATCAGTCAGGTACTCTCGCGGCTCCACGCCGCCGGACTGGTGTCGCGGCGCAAGGACGGTCGATGGCGATACTATGCTGCGACACCCCTCACAACGGCAATCCTGAGTACCCTCGACGAATCGCGAGGTGGAAACGATGAGTGACAAGCCCGCCTCTGACTCCCCCAGTGATGGCCTCGCTCCCGACGAGCAGCGCCGGGCAGTCCGACGACGGTATACACGGATCGCGAGCGAAGCATCGAGTTGTTGCGGCGGATCGGGCGACACGTCCGACGACGACCTGAGTCGGCAACTCGGGTACTCGGAGGACGAGGCGGCTGCCGTGGCCGACGGAGCGAACCTCGGTCTCGGCTGCGGAAATCCGAACGCGATTGCCTCGTTACGACCCGGCGAGACCGTTCTCGACCTCGGCTCCGGTGCGGGCTTCGATTGCTTCCTCGCCGCACGGGAGGTCGGTGACGCAGGACACGTCATCGGCGTCGATCTGACGCCGGCGATGGTCGAGAAAGCCAGAGAGAACGTCGGCAAGAACGATGCGAGGAACGTCGAGTTCCGACTCGGTGAGATCGAACACCTCCCGGTCACCGACGAGACGGTCGACGTCGTCATCTCGAACTGCGTGGTCAACCTCTCGCCGAACAAACGGCAGGTGTTCCGGGAAGCCTATCGAGCACTCCGGCCCGGAGGCCGACTCGCGATATCGGACGTCGTTCTGACCGCCGACCTGCCCGGCGCCGTCCATGCGGACCCGGAGTCCGTCGCCTCCTGTGTGGCGGGTGCCTCGCCGATTTCAGATCTGGAGCAGATGCTCTCGAACGCGGGCTTCGAGGGGATTCGCATCGAGTCCGATGAGGCGAGCGAGGAGTTCATCCGCGAGTGGGACGCGGAGCGGGACGTGAGCGAGTATGTGGTTTCGGCGGAGATCGAGGCCGTCAAACCTGACTGAGGGATGGAGATGAATCTCCGGGAGTTCCGAGCGACGATTCCAGCCGCGAACGACGTAACGTATCTGAACACCGGGTCGAGTAGCCCGAGTAGCACCGACGTCGTCGAGTCGATGCAGGGCTTCCTCGAGCACCACGGCTACGAATCACCGACCGGCCCGGGTATGTATCCGCCCGTGTACGAGACCTTCGAGAGGACACGGCAGGATGTGGCCAACTTCCTGAATGCCCGACCCGGGGAGATTGCCCTGACACAGAGTACGGGCGACGGCATCAGTCGTGTCGCGAACGCCATTCAGTGGAACGATGGCAATACGATCGTTCGAACCGACCTCGCACATCCCTCTGGCGTTGTTCCGTGGCGTGCTCTGGAACGGGACTTCGGTGTCAACACGAGCGTTATCGAGACGACCGATGGGCACGTCGATTTGGACGACATGAAAGAAGCCGTCGCGGACGCGCGACTTGTCTGTCTGAGTTCCATCACGCGAAACTACGGGACCAG
>JAQCNI010000004.1 GCA_028275105.1 Halorubrum sp. | reverse complement strand
GCGATGCCGATTCCATCGTCAACGACGGCCCCAGCAACGGCGTGGATCCCTATCTCCCGTGTTCGCCGTTACGAACCATCGTGTTCGCCGTTACGAACCATCGTATTCGACGTTACGAACCATCGTATTCGACGTTACGAACCATCGTGTTCGCCGTTACGAACCATCGTATTCGACGTTACGGAGCAGCGTTTCGGCGCGTGGGCGCTCCTCGTCCCTGAGTCGTTCGGGGTACATGGTCGCAACGAGGACGAAGTCCCCCTCGTGTTGTACCTTCGCGACGGGGACGCGGTACTGGATGTCCGTTCCTTCGGCGGCGGCCGTGACGCCGAGGACCGTGACGTCAGTTTCCGTCTCCAGAACGGTCATGCTCAGTTCGTCGACTTCGGAGACGTCCCGGATCTCCCCGTCGACTTGGTCCTCGATCATGGCCGACGTTTTTTCAACGATCTCGGCGGCGTCCCAGTTGCTGACCGGGTTGAACTCTTGGCCGACGAAGGAGATCGACGGCGTCGTGAACACCAGTCCGAACACCAGCGTCCGCTCCTGATCGCGGACGGACACCGACCGCTCATACTGTGTCAGGTGGTTCGTCACGGTCACGTCCCGTTCGGTCCCGCCGGCCTCGATCTGGCGCTCCTCCACGACCTCCTCTTGGCCCACCCGCTCGTATCCGGCCTCGCCGACGGCGTCGGCGGCGAACGCGGCCGGAGCCGACGAGAACTCGAACTCTTCCTGCGTGGCCGCACACCCCGAGAGGGCGGCGGCTACCCCCACCGTGCTCGCGAGGAACGCTCGTCTTCTCATCATAAAATAAGTTATCACATGATCCGATATAAACGTTTGTCCCGAAATACGGGTCATAACGGGCCGACTCGGCCGGTTGGTCGGTGGGGGGTGGAGTGGCCCGCCGAACCGCTACGCTCTTTTTGATCGCGTCGTCATCGTTCGTATGAGTCCGGTCCTCGCCCAGTTCGGCGCCGTCCGGTCGGTCCTCTATTACGGGGCCGTCTATGGGGTCGTGCTTGCGGTCGCAGTCTGGCTCTATCGGGACGCGAAAGCCCGGGGGAGCGACCGGGCCGCGGCGTGGTTCGTCGCGACGCTCGTGTTCACCATCCTCCCCGTGCTCCTGTACATGTACCTGTATCGGGACGTCGAGCCGGCGGCTCCGAAGTGAGGTCGAGCCGGCGACTCCGGATCGACGGCTCCGGATCGACGACTCCGGAGTGAGGTCGGGCCGGCGGCTCCGGATCGACGGCTCCGGAGTGAGGTCGGCCTCGAACCTGGGCCGGTTCCGGCGCGTCACCGTGATTTCCGGACCCGAACGCCTAATTCCCCCCGTGCCGCCCCTAGGGACATGTCCGCGACGCTGCCGTTCGCGACGCTCCCCTTCGCGACGCTGCCGGACGTCCTGCGGCTGCTCGTCGTGCCCGTGTTCGTATGGGCCGCGCTCCGGGACGTCCGGACTCGACGGCTGCCCAACCGGATCTGGCCGCCGCTGTACGCCTTCGGCGCGCTCCTTCTCGTCTGGGAGACCGTCCGGTTGTGGCCGCTTACGGGGTTCGAGGGGCGGCTGTTCGCCCTCCGAGTCGCGGTCAGTTTGCTGATCGTCGCGCCGCTCGGCTACGCGTTCTGGTATCTCGGCGCGTTCGGCGGGGCCGATGCCAAGGCGCTCATCGCCATCGCCATCGCGTTCCCCACGTTCCCCACCTATGGGGTCGCCGGCGCGAGCCTCCCGCTCGTCGAGACGACCCTCGGCGTGTTCTCGCTCACCATTCTCACGAACACGGTGATCATCGGGCTGGCGTACCCGATCGGGCTCGCCGTCGCCAACCTCGCCGCCGGCGAGCGCTCGGCGACGATGTTCCTCGCGCGGTCGGTGCCGACGGCGTCGCTGCCGGACCGGCACGGCCGCCTGTTCGAGGACACGGGGGGGACGACCCGGAGCGGCCTCGACCTCGACGCGCTCCGGATGTACCTCCGGTGGCGAGGGCTGACGCTGGCGGACCTCCGCGCGGACCCCGACCGCCTCCGCGACCCGGAGAGCATCGGGGAGACGTTCGAACCGACCGACGGCGCGACACACGTCGGCCCGACGACTGGCGACGGGGAAATCGACGACGGCGGCGTCGACGGGTCGCTTGAATCGGTCGATCGAAGCGAATCCGACGATCCATGGGCGGCGGCGCAATTTCTCGAGGCGACCGACCGCGGCGCGTACGGGACGGACCCGGAAACGCTCCGAGAGGGGCTGGACGTGGTCTCGCGCCGCGACGCCGTCCGCGTGTCCCCCGGCATGCCGTTCGTCGTCCCGATGGCCGCCGGGTTGGTCGTATCTGTGACGTACGGGGACGCGCTGTTCGCGGCGCTTCGCACCCTCGGGCTCGCGTAGGGACGCGATCGGCGTGAGGGTCGGGACGGGTCAGGCTTCCACGGGAAGATCGCCGACCGTCAACACCCGCGTGCCGAGGGGTTTCTTGACGAAGTCGCCGACCTCGCGGCCGAACAACTGGCCGACGCCACGCTGGGCGGCGACGTCGAGCAGACGCTGGGTGATCCGGCCGTCGACGACGACGGCGTACGGCGCGTCCGCAGCGTCCTCGACCGCGTCGAACGCGTCGTCCGCGTCGATCTCGGCGAGGATCCCGAAGTCGTCATCGAGTAGTCTCGCAAGGCCGCTCTCGGCGTCAACGACCTCTTGAACGTGTTCCTCGATGGATCGTGGTTCCGGATCCGTCGGTTCCTCGGTTCGGTCGTTGTCGGCGTCGCGTTCGTCCGGGTCGGCGCGTTCGATCGAGTCGTCCGGGTCGGCAGGTTCGACCGAGTCGTCCGGGTCGGCAGGTTCGATCGAGTCGTCCGGGTCGGCGTTTCCGACGCGGTCGTCCGACGTGGGATCCACGTCATCGGGTTCGCTTTCGGGAGCCCCGTCGTCAACCGTCTCCATGCCTTCGACCGCCGCTCCGGCGGCATTGACGCTCCCGACCGTCATTTCGGCGTCATCGGGGTCGTCAGTCGACCCCTCGTCGGCGGACGTCGTCCCGTTCGAGGAGTGGGTCGAGTTCGAGGAAGTGCCCGGAACGTCCGACGTCGAGCCCGGAGAGTTCGGGTCCGGATCCGAATCGCGCCCGACGGCCTTTCGGAGGTTCGGCTCGTCGGCGAGTGTCTCGTACGGGACCTTGCCGCGGAGCGACTCGAAGACGGTTCCCCGGTCGAGGTTCTCGACCGACTCCCCGGGCGGGGCGAACGCGACGTAGTCGACGTCGCCGACCTGTGCGAGCTCGCGGAGGATCAACTCGCCGCCACGGTCGCCGTCGAGGAACGCGGTGACGGTTCGGGAACCGCTCAGCTCCGCAACCGCGTCGGGGACGTTCGTCCCCTCGACGGCCACCGCGTTCTTGATCCCGCAGTCGAGCAGCGTCGAGACGTCGGCGCGTCCCTCGACGACGATCACCGCATCGGAGTCGCCGACACGGGGGCCGGCCGGCAGCCCCTCGTGGTCGACGATCCCCTCGACGCGGGCGGCGTCCCGCACCTCCTCCAGCACGTCGTTGCTCCCGAGAGTCGTCTCGTCGAACCCCTCCGCGACGAGCTCCTTCGCGCGCTCGACGACCTCGCGGCGTTTCGCCGCGCGCACGTCCTCGATGGTCGTTACCTCGACGGAGGCTTGACAGGGGCCGATACGGTCGATGGTCTCCAGCGAGGCCGCGAGGATCGCGGTTTCGACCTTGTCGAGGCTTGACGCGACCGTCACCTCGCCGAACGACTGTCCATTCTCCGACTCTATCGCGACGTCGATCCGGCCGACGCGAGAGGACTCCTGGAGGTCACGCAGGTCGAGTTCGTCCCCGAGTAACCCCTCGGTCTGTCCGAACACCGCGCCCACGACGTCGCTTCGCTCCACGACGCCGTCGGCCGCGATGGTCGCGCGGATGAGATATTTTTCGGTGTCTTCCATGTGAATGATGATGGTGTGGTGAACGGACGGCCGATTCCGTCCGCTTTCAGCTACGATCGGTGCGGAAAAATAGCTGTCGCCCCGTCGATCCGTCGTTCAGGGTGCGAGGAACAGGGGGAGCGAGGGAAAACGAGTGGAGCAGGTGGAGACGAAAACGACGGGCGAGAGCGACGTGGACGGAGAATCGAGGGCGGAGGAAACGCGACGAGACGAGTGTGGCCGTGCGCGATCCGGGTGACCCGACCGTGTAATATTTAGGATTCTCGCGATAATAACGTTGTAGAATGGGTAGACTACGGAGCGATCTCGTGTGGGTACCGACGTTCGCGGTACTCGTCGCACTCGCGGTGCCGTGGCCGCTGTGGGGTGTCGACCGCGTCGTCGCCGGCCTGCCGGTGTGGATCTGGTGGCACATCGCGTGGCTCGGACTGTGTACGGGGCTGTTCTCCCTGTTCGTCCGGAGCGGCGCGTGGGAGCGGGGGATGGGGCTCCGATCGGGGACGACCGCGGACGACGGGGCGCCGATGACCGGGGGTGACCGGCGATGACGCTCGGGCTCTCGGTCGGCATCGTCGTCGGCTACCTCCTGCTCGCGCTCGCGGTCGGGCTCGTCGCCTACCGCGTCTCGGAGACGACGGCCGAGGACTACTACCTCGCGAGCCGGTCGATCGGAACGGTCGTCCTGCTGTTCACCACCTTCGCCACGTTGCTGTCGGCGTTCACGTTCTTCGGCGGCCCGAACCTCGCGTTCGGGGCCGGGCCCGAGTGGCTGATCGTGATGGGCACCCTCGACGGAGTGCTCTTCGCGGTGCTGTGGTACGTCATCGGCTACAAACAGTGGCTGATCGGGAACCGGAACGGGTACGTGACGCTCGGGGAGATGCTCGGCGACCGGTTCGGGTCGACCGCGCTCCGCGCGCTCGTCGCCGGTATCAGCCTCCTCTGGCTGTTCCCGTACGTCATGCTCCAGCAGATGGGTGCCGGCGAGGCGCTCGTCGGGCTGACCGGCGGCGTGGTTCCCTACTGGGGCGGCGCGGCGCTGGTCACCCTTTTCATGATCCTCTACGTCACCCTCGCCGGGATGCGCGGCGTCGCGTGGACCGACACGTTACAGGGGCTGTTCATGCTTTCCATCGTCTGGATCGCCGCGATCTGGGTGGTGTCGGCGGTCGGCGGCGTCGGCGCGGCCACCGGCGCGATGCTCGAGGCCCGGCCCGAGTTCGGGAGCTTCGGCGGCGGCCTGTACTCGCCGGGCTTCATCATCTCCACGGCGATCACGATCGCGTTCGGCGTGACGATGTTCCCGCAGATCAACCAGCGGTTCTTCGTCGCGAAGTCGGGACGGGTGCTGAAGCGGTCGTTCGTGCTGTGGCCGGTGCTCGTCCTGCTGCTGTTCGTGCCGGCGTTCATGATCGGCGCGTGGGCCGCGGGGATGCCGATCGACGTGCCCGAGGGGGCGAACGTGCTCCCCGTCGTGTTGAACGAGTACACGCCCGCGTGGTTCGCGGCGCTCGTGGTTGCGGGGGCGATGGCCGCGATGATGTCGTCGTCGGACTCGATGCTGCTGTCCGGGTCGTCGTACTTCACCCGCGACCTGTACCGGCCGCTGGTCAGCGCCGACGCCTCCGAGGAGCGCGAGGCGTGGATCGCGCGGGTCGGCGTCGCCGGCTTCGCCCTGCTCGCGTTCGTCGCGAGCCTGTTCCGCCCGGGGACGCTGATCGAGGTAGGGAGCACGGCCTTCTCCGGCTTCGCGCTGCTCGCGCTGCCGGTGATCTGCGCGCTCTACTGGCAGCGGACCACCCGGAGCGGTATGATCGCGGGCGTGCTCGTCCCGCAGCTCGCGTACCTCGCGGTGGTGTTGTCGTCGGTCGTCCCCGTCGTACCGACCCTGCCGCGGACCGTCGCCGGCGGGTGGGACGTCGCGCTCGGCCTGATGGTGCTTTCGGCCGCGTTGACCGTCGGCGTCTCGCTTGTGACCGCCCCGGCCACCGAGGGTGACGCCTCCCGGTTCGCCGTCGCCGGCGACTGAGACGGGTCGGATCGATCTACGGTCGTCAAAACCCGTCGGGGCCGGGTTCGACGCAGCGCGCGGGTTACGTCGGCAGGTTGGCAAACATGACGGCCGCCCCGACGACGACGACCGTGACCGTGGAGACGACCGCGTACCAGACCACGCCGAACCCGAGGGCGATACGGCCGCTCAACCCGCCGCCATCCGGGGTCCAGACGCCGCGACGCGGCAGGATCCGGACGACGCTGACGGCACAAACGCCCGGGAGCAACAGGTTGGCGGCGGTGATCCCGCCGACGATCGAGCGCGCCTCCCCGCCGCCCACCGAACCGGTGCCGACGACGAGCAACACGACCGCGACGTACGACGTCACCTGAACGACGACGAACGCGACGCCGACGGCGAGATAGTTCACGACGAACAGGTCCGTCGGCCACGAGAACAGCGCCCGGACCCGTTCGATACCCAAAAGCGGGGACCACGCGAACAGGATCAGGGAGGCGAAACCGCCGACCGCGAGGAGCTTGGAGGGACCCATCGAGGTTGGCTTTTCACTCGCGTGTCAAACATCCATCGCAATTTCGGCGAGATGGGATCCGTTTCCACCCGTCCTCGAAGCCGACGGCGACGTTCCGATGGCACTTTCAGGCGTGACATCCTCCCGCGGCTAAAGGCGCGGGCCTCCCACCCGGTGTTGGCCGAGCAGGTCAATCCTAAAGATTGGGAGTCTAAGGTTTGCTGGACAGTCAGCCAGTGGCTTTGCCACGAAGCCGTTACTCGTACCCCGTAGAGGGCTTC